>NZ_SOFZ01000007.1:0-307581 GCF_004402435.1 Cryobacterium sp. TMB1-7 | reverse complement strand
CCGGGCGGCGCCGGTGGCGCACGCCCCGGCTTCACCCGCCCCGGCGCACCTGCCGGTGCCCCCGGCTTCGGCCCGCCCCGCCCCGCCGGTGGCGGCGGCGCCGGTGGTCGTGGCCGTGGTCCCGGCGGTGGAACCGCTGGTGCGTTCGGTCGCGGTGGCGGCAAGAACAAGGCGCGCAAGTCGAAGCGGACGAAGAGGGCCGAGTTCGAGCTGCGCGAGGCTCCGTCGCTGGGTGGCGTCAGCGTCCCCCGTGGCGACGGCGGAACCGTGGTGCGTCTGCGCCGCGGTGCCTCGATCACCGACTTCGCCGACAAGATCGACGCGAGCCCGGGCAACCTGGTCACCGTGCTGTTCCACCTCGGTGAGATGGCAACGGCAACGGAGTCGCTCGACGAGGCCACATTCGACGTTCTGGGCAGCGAGCTGGGTTACAAGATCCAGATGGTCTCGCCCGACGACGAGGACCGCGAGCTGCTGCTCGCCTTCGACATCGACATCGACCAGGAGCTGGCCGACGAGACCGACGAAGAGCTCGAAGTTCGTCCTCCCGTCGTCACCGTCATGGGTCACGTCGACCACGGTAAGACCGCGCTGCTTGACGCCATCCGTAACGCCAAGGTCGCTGCCGGTGAAGCCGGTGGCATCACCCAGCACATCGGTGCCTACCAGGTCGTCACCGAGCACGAGGGCAAAGAACGCGCCATCACCTTCATTGACACCCCCGGTCACGAGGCGTTCACCGCCATGCGTGCTCGTGGTGCGCAGGTCACCGACATCGCGATCCTCGTGGTCGCCGCCGATGACGGCATCATGCCGCAGACGATTGAGGCACTCAACCACGCACAGGCCGCCAACGTGCCGATCGTGGTCGCGGTGAACAAGATCGACAAGGCCGGTGCGAACCCGCAGAAGGTGCGCCAGCAGCTCACCGAATTCGGTCTCGTCGCCGAAGAGTACGGCGGAGACGTCATGTTCGTCGACGTGTCAGCTAGGAACAAGGTCGGCATCCAGGAAATCCTCGACGCCGTCCTGCTCACCGCAGACGCCGGACTGGACATGCGCGCCAACCCGAACAAGGATGCCCGCGGTGTGGCCATTGAGGCCAAGCTCGACAAGGGCCGCGGTGCAGTCGCCACGGTGCTCATCCAGTCCGGAACGCTGCACGTCGGCGACTCGATCGTTGCCGGTACCGCTTACGGCCGCGTTCGTGCGATGGCCGACGAAAACGGCAACGCCGTTCTCGCCGCCACGCCGTCCCGTGCCGTTCAGGTGCAGGGCCTCTCGAGCGTTCCCCGCGCCGGTGACACCTTCCTTGTTATCGAGGAAGACCGCACCGCGCGTCAGATCGCCGAGAAGCGCGAAGCCGCCGAGCGCAACGCCCTGCTGGCCAAGGCCCGCAAGCGCATCAGCCTCGAGGACTTCACCCGTGCACTCGAAGAGGGCAAGGTGGAATCGCTCAACCTCATCATCAAGGGTGACGTTTCCGGTGCCGTTGAGGCCCTGGAAGAGTCGCTGCTCAAGATCGAGGTCGACGACTCCGTTCAGCTGCGCATCATCCACCGTGGTGTCGGTGCGGTCACGGAGAGCGACGTCAACCTCGCCACCGTCGACAACGCCATCATCATCGGCTTCAACGTTCGCCCCGACACGAAGGCGCGCGAACGTGCGGCTCGTGAAGGCGTGGACGTGCGCTTCTACTCCGTCATCTACAACGCACTCGAGGACATCGAGTCTTCCCTCACCGGAATGCTCAAGCCCGAGTTCGAAGAAGTGCAGAGTGGTATCGCCGAGATCCGCGAGGTCTTCAGCTCGTCCAAGTTCGGAAACGTCGCCGGTGTCATCGTGCGCTCGGGAACGATCACACGAAACGCCAAGGCGCGGGTCATCCGCGACGGCATCGTGGTGGGCGACAACCTGGCCATCGAGTCGCTGCGTCGCTTCAAGGATGACGTCACCGAGGTTCGTACGGACTTCGAGGCCGGTATCGGTCTTGGTAAGTTCAACGACATCCAGATCGGCGATGAGATCGAGACGATCGAATTGAAGGAAAAGCCGCGTAGCTAAAAGCTAGGTGGCAAGGGGTCTCCGCTCGATCCCCCCTAAAAAGGGAAGAGCGGGGACCCCTACCCCGATTCCCTTTTTAGGGGGGATCGAGCTCCGCCCCGGTCCCCGAAAAGCCATCCGTCAATACGATGGCGGGGGGAGGGCTTAAGAGCGTTAAGTAGTACCCCGAAATTTTTAGGTTTATAGGAGTTCGACATGGTAGATCCGGCACGCGCTAGGAAGATGGCGGACCGCATCAAGGTCATCGTGGCCAAGCGGCTCGAACGCGGCATCCGCGACCCGAGGCTCGGCTTTGTGACCATCACCGACGTCAAGGTCACCGGCGACCTTCAGCACGCCTCGGTGTTCTATACCGTCTACGGCTCCGAAGACGAGCGCAGGGACAGCGCCGCGGCCCTCAAGGCTGCCACCGGCATGTTCCGCAGCGAAGTGGGCAAGAACATCACCGCCCGCTTGACGCCGTCGATCGAGTTCATCGCCGACGCCATCCCGGAGAACGCCGCCCTCATCGACGACCTCCTCCGTGAGGCCCGCGAACGCGACACCCAGGTGGGCGAGATGGCCCGCTCGGCCGTGTACGCCGGCGACGAAGACCCCTACGTCAAGCCGCGCGAATACGTCGAAGACGACGAGGATGACGACGACTCCGACGAGGACGAGGCGGAGACGCCTCCGGCACACAGCGGCCGTCACGCCGCACCCACGGAGCCCGACGCTCTGTAACCTGCTGCGCACCATCCCTCGAAGCCTCCGGCCGCCCCACGGGCGCCGGAGGTTGCGTGCGTGTGACATATAACGGAACACCCGGCCTCTTTTTGAGAAATCCCCGGTGACCGCGCCCATTTACTTCTAGGCTCGACGCATTCGTCCCATCCAGAAGGAGTTGTCATGGTCGCATCCCAGCAAACCGCCGCACGTGTCGCGGGCGTTCCCCTGTCCCAGCCGTATTACGGCGCCCCGATCGCGGTAGCGGTGAGGCGCTTCTTCAGCAAGTACGCCACCTTCTCGGGCCGGGCCAGCCTCAGCGAGTACTGGTGGTGGGCGCTGGTGAACTACGCCGTGCTCTTTGTGCTCGGTATCCTCGCGCTCGTGGCCGGCGGCACCCCGCAGGTGTCCGTGGACGGCACGGTGGCTCCGCCCGCCGGGGGAGCAATCGTGGTGGTGCTCATCATCACCGCGTATTCGCTGGCCACGATCATTCCGGGGCTGGCGCTCACGGCCCGGCGGCTGCACGACGGCAACTTCTCGGCGTGGTTCATCCTCATCGCCCTGATTCCCGGCATCGGCGGACTGATCCTCTTCATCCTCACCCTGCTGCCGTCGAAGCCGGAAGGCGCACGGTTCGACCAGGGTTCGCCTCAGTACAGCTGAGCACACAAACCCCAGCACAATATGAAGACCCCGTGGCCGGTGCCACGGGGTCTTGTTGGTGGATCGGCCGGCCTGGGTCAGGCCTCGGTGGCTGCGACGGTCCAACTGGCGGAGTGGGAGGTGCCGGGGGCCAGCAGCACCAGGTCTTCGCCGGTGGAGAAGGCATTCGGCGGGCAGGTCATCGGCTCGACGGCCAGGCCGATCCGGCTGCGCTCCGGTGCCGGGCGGTCAGCGGTGTGCACCTGCAGCCAGGGCAGCTCGGCGCCGAAGCTCATGCGCACGCCGGTGCCGGCCGGGCTGGTCACGGTGACGCTCGCGGATGCTTCCGCACCGCGCGCGATCGCGGTGAAGGCGTGGTCGATGAAGGTGTCACCGATGGCCCGGGGAGTGCGGAAGTCGAACTCCGGGGTGGTCTCGACCGGGACGGTGGCCACGGGGCTGAGCCGGTCTGGGGTCACCGTGAGGTAGCTGGCCGCCGGAAACTCGAGGGTCCAGTCATCGACGGTGCCCGGCCCGGCCACGAGGTAGGGGTGCGGCCCGGTGCCGTACGGTGCGGTGGCGGTGCCGCGGTTCTCGGCGGTCACCGTGGTGGTGAGGCCGTCGTCGGCCAGGCTGTACGTGGCCAGGAGGGCGATGCGGTGCGGGTACCCGTCGCTCGGCACGATGGTGGTGCCGAGGGTCACGGAGTCGGCGGAGCGGGCCTGCAGGCTCCAGTCGGCCCAGCAGACCAGGCCGTGCAGGGCGTGCGAGCGGCTGGGTTCGGTGAGCGGAAGCTGGTAGTCGACGCCGTCGAAGGTATAACTGCCGTCGACCACGCGGTTGGGCCATGGCGCGAGCACGGCGCCCCGGTAGCCCGGACGCACCTCGTCGGCGTCGAACGGAACGACGAGGTGACGACCGTGCCAGGTGAGCAGGCGCAGGCTCGCACCGACGCTGGCGATGGTGGCCGAGTAGCCGTCGTGGTTGATCGTGTACTGCAGCCCGGAGAGCGGCGGCACGGACGCATCCGTGGGAGTGGTGGTGGTGGCGACGGCGTCAGTCATGGGACAGAACTCGTTTCAGGTAGGCGTTCTCGAAGCGTCCGTCGGGATCGACCCTGTGCACGTGCGCCGCGAAATCATCGAGGCGCGGATAGGCGCGGCGGAGACCCGCCGGGGACATCGTGGCGACCTTGCCCCAGTGCGGGCGCGGCGCGAATGGTTCCAGGGTGTGCTCGATGAGGGGCAGCACCGTGCGGATCTCGGCCGGGAGCGGTTTCCAGGTGAAGTGGATGGCGAGCGAGTCGCGGGCGTAGCTCGGGCTGAGCCAGGCGGTGTCTGCGGCCACACTGCGCAGCTCGGAGATGTGCAGCAGCGGTGCGATCCGGTCACCGATCGCGCGCAGGGCGGTGATCGCGGCAACGGCGTGCTCGGCCGGAATGAGGTATTCGGACTGGATCTCTTCACCGTGGCTGGGCTGGAACTCGCTCCGGAAGTGCGCGAGGCGCTCGTTCCACGGTCCGGGCTCGCGCAACTGCCCCGTCACGCTCTCGGCGGTGACGCCGGGCAGCGGGTGCAACGCCACCATGGCCTCGGTGGCGCCGAGAGCGGCGAGGTCCAGCTCGGGGCCGTCCACATCCAGCCGGCGCTTGGACCAGACCTGGTGTGTGTTCTCACCCCGGAAGGTGGTGAACACGCTGACGCTGTAGCCGCTGGCCATGATGGCGGCCCAGTTCGCCAGGGCCGCGGTCCAGGACAGTCGCTCGTGCACGTACTGGGAGATCTGGAAGTGCGGCTGCACCCTCAGGGTCACCGCGGTGACGATGCCGACGGCACCCAGGCCCACCACGGAGGCGGCGAAGTCCTGGTCGTGATCCCGCACGATTTCGACCTGCCCCGAGGCGCGCACGATCTCCAGCGCCACGACCGAGGACGCCAACGACCCGTTGCGCACGCCGGAGCCGTGGGTGCCGGTCTGGATGGCGCCGGCGACCGAGATGTGCGGCAGGGACGCGAGGTTCGGCAGGGCCAGGTCGTGTTCGGCGAGGTATGCGCCCACCTGGGCGTAAGTGCTTCCCGCGCCCACCCGCACGCTCACCGCTGCGCCGTCGTCACCGAACTGGAGCGACGGTTCGATGTCCAGCCGGTCGAGGGCGATCAGGGTGCCGACGCTGTCGGCGATCGTGGAGAAGGAATGCCGGGAGCCCAGGGCCTTGATCTGCCCGGCCCCGGCGTCGACCGCCGCGACGATTCGGGAGACCTCTTCGGTCGTCGTCGGGTGCCTGATGTCGTCCGTTGAATACTCGACGTTGCCGGCCCAGTTCTTCATTGAAACCATTTCTGTTGGAGAGAGCGTGGGGGTTTTCACCCCTGCGAAAGAGCGTACCGCCCGGGTTCGACGAGTACGGCGAGACCGTCGGCGAGGAGCCCGGCCAGGGCCCTGTCGCGCTGCACGGCATCCGGCCACACGGTGTCGATCTCAGTGGCGGTCACCGGATGGTGCGTGGCCCGCAGTTCGGCCATGATCAGTCCGCGCACCTGCCGGTCGCTGCCCTCGAACTTCTTCTGCACGGCCTTCTTCGGTCCCGCGTAGGCCGGGTAGCCGGCCGCACGCCAGCCGCAGGCATCCCGGATCGGGCAGTTCTCGCACCGCGGGCTGCGGCTGGTGCACACGATGGCGCCCAGCTCCATGATGGCCGCGTTGAAGACCGCCGCCGCGACGGGCTCGGCGGGCAACAACGCCGACATCGACTCGAGGTCCCTGCTGCGGCTGGGCGGTGCGGGTTCGGCCTGCCCGGCCACAGCCCTGGCGATCACCCGGCGGGTATTGGTGTCGACCACCGGATGCCGGTGGCCATAGGCGAAGACCGCCACCGCCCTGGCCGTGTAATCACCGATTCCGGTGAGGGCCAGCAGGTCGTCCACGTCCTCCGGCACGATGCCGCCGTGCCGTTCCACGATCTGCACGGCAGCGGCGTGCAGCCACAGTGCTCGGCGCGGGTAGCCCAGGCTCGCCCAGGCCCGAACGGCCTCGCCGGGCGGTACGGAGGCCAGGTCGGCGGGTGTCGGCCAGCGTTCGAGCCATTCCTCAAGACGCGGGATGACCCGGCTCACCGGGGTCTGTTGCAGCATGAACTCGCTCACCAGGGTGCCCCAGGCGCTGAAACCGTCGCGCCGCCAGGGCAGGTCGCGGGCGTTGTCGTTGAACCAGTCACTGATGCTGTGGCTGAGGGCGGGGCCGGCGGGCGCTGCGCCGACAATGGCACCGTCGACGGGGGCAGCGCTGTGGACTGTGACGTTCATCGGTTCTAACCTAGGCTCGATTCATGAAGCTCGTTTCCACTCCCCGCGTCGAGTACCTGCGTACCCTCTCGTCAGAGATCCTCAATCTGAACGGCCGGGGCCGGGTGATCGTGGCGGTGGACGGCGCCGACGCGGCCGCCCGCACGGCGTTCGCCGACGATCTGGCCGCGGTGCTCGACGAAGCCGACAAGCCCACCTACCGGGCGTCGCTGCGCTATTTCCAGCGATCCAGGGAAGACGTCGGCCGGTTCGGCGCCGACTCCCCGGAGCGCTTCTTCCGGCACGGTTTCGACTATTCCGCGCTGCGCCGGGTCTTGCTCGAACCGTTCCGGCTCGGCGGCAGCACCGGCTTCGTCACCCAGGTCTTCGACCCCGACCGCGACAGCTGGATCGAACCGACCTGGACCACGGCTCCGGCGGACGCGTTCCTGGTCATCGACGGCGAATTCATCAACCGCAGTGAGCTGAGGGACGCCTGGAACTACCGCATCCTGCTGGAGAGCGAGGCGACCTCGGAGGCGGACTACCTCTACCAGAAGGAGGAACGCCCCCGGCAGGTGGCGTCGGCCGTGATCGACCTCAGTGAACGGCACCGCCCCCAGCGGGTGTTCAGCGACTCCTGCTGAACCGTGCCAGCACGTCGGCGGGGCTGAGGAACGTCCCGCGTTCCTCCACCTCGTGCACCAGGGCGGTCAGCCGGCCGTTCACCGGGGCCGGAACGCCGGCGGCAGCGGCCTCACGCACCACTACGCCGTTGAGGTGGTCCACCTCGGTGCGTTGGCCGCGGGTGATGCTTTGCAGGGTGGAGCCCAGATTGGGCACCCTGCCCATGCGGGCACGCATCCGCAGCGGCACCACCTGGCCCGCCCACGCCGGCAGCAGCGAGAAGATCCGCAACCGGCGGTCGCCGAGCGCCTGCATGGCACCGAACCGGATGCCGCGGCGTTTGCCCACCCGCACGGCCTCGCGCATGCTCAGCGTCAGCACCCGGCGCAGGCCCCGGTGGGCGACGACGGCCTGCACGCTCAGCCCGGTGATCGCGGGCAGCGCGTTGAGCATGTTCACGACAAGTTTGGTCCACTGGGCGCCGACGAAATTGTCGATGGCCTGGCAGGGCACCGCCTCGGCGAGCACGGCCTGCCAGCGCCGGGTGGCCGCGTCGGCCGGCCCCGTGCCCCGGCCGAGATAGGTGGGCGCGACGGTGGTGACCGTGACCAGGCCGGGTTGGGTGTAGTTGGCCGCGATGATCGAGAGGGCGCCGAAGCAGTCAGAGCGGGGGAGCAGCCGCCGGGCGGTCTCGACCCCGTCGAGGCCGTTCTGCACCACGATCACCGCGGCGCCGTCGAGCACGGCGGCGTTGTCGGCGATCGCGGCCTCGGCATCCTGCGCCTTGGTGCAGACCAGGGCGAGATCGGGCGTCTCGACCAGCCGTTCGAGGGCGGCGGGATGCGCCGTTGCCGGGCCGAACCCGCCCACGAGCCGGATGCCGCGCTCGCGGATCACGGCCAGCCCGGCGCCGCGCGCGGTGACGGTCACCTCGTGGCCGGCCGCGCTGAGCAGAGTGGCGAAGGTTCCGCCCAGGGCGCCAGCGCCGATCACAGCAATTCGCATGACCTCAGCCTAGAAGCCCCGGCCGGGCCACCTTGACTACCCGCGAACGAGGAGGGCGTCCGAGCGAACCGGTACGGGCTGCGGTGCCTGATCGACCCGACGACCTGACGGCAGCGCCAGCGCGATCACCGCCGCGACGGCGAGCACCCCGGCGCCGACCAACACGGCGGGCACCGCGGCATCCACGTACCCGGTGGGGGTCAGCGTGCCGCCGTTGCCGGTGAACACGGCGGTGAGCACCGCGACGCCCAGCGCCACACCGATCTCGCGGAAGGTGGAGTTGGTGCCGGACGCCTTGGCATGGTCGTCGGGAACCATATTGGCCAGCACGGCGGTGGAGCTCGGCGCGAAGACCAGTCCCATGCCGAGCCCGGCCAGGATGAACGCGCCGACCAGCTCGCCGTATTCGACGTCGGCCGACATCTTGAGGGCGAGCCAGACCATCGCGATCGCGAGCAGGGCCAGCCCCAGCACGATCGGCAGCCGCGTTCCGGTTCTCGGGCTGAGCATCCCAGTCAACGGGGCCACGATCATGGGAGCCAGCGTCCACGGCATCGTCATCACACCGGCTTCGAGCGGACTGTGGCCCTGCACGATCTGCAGGAACTGGATGAGGATGAAGATCGACCCGAAGATGCCGAAGCTGAAGGTGATCCCGACCAGGTTCGCGACCGTGAAGCTGCGGTCCCGAAACAACCGCAACGGCAACAGGGGTGCGGATGCCCGACCCTCCCACCAGACGAAGGCCAGCAGGAGCGCTCCGCCGCCGATGAGCGCCGCGAGCACCTCGGTGCTGCTCCAGCCGGCTTCGTTGCCCCGCACGATTCCGTAGACGATTCCGAAGACCCCGCCGCCGGCCAGCACCAGGCCCACCACATCGGCGCGCAGCCGGGCGCCGAAGCTATTGGGCAACGCCACCAGCACCAGGGGGACCGACAGCAGGCCGAGCGGAACGTTCAGCCAGAAAATGGCTTCCCAGTTCCACCCTTCCACCACGGCGCCACCGATGAGCGGGCCGAGGGCCACACCGAGGCCGGCGATGCCGCCCCAGATGCCGATGGCCGCTGGCCGGAAGCGGTCGGCGACCGACCCGACGAGCAGGGTGAGGGAGAGTGGCATGAGCGCGGCGGCGCCCACGCCCTGTAGCGCACGGGCGGAGATCAGCATCCACGGTTCGACGCTCATGGCACAGAGCGCCGATGCGGCGGTGAACACCGCGATGCCGGCCAGGAACACGGTCCGGCGCCCGAAGCGGTCGCCGATTGCGACGGCCATCAACATGAACGTGGCAAAGCTGAGGGAGTAAGCGTTCACCACCCACTGGAGTTCTTCGATTGTCGCCGAGAGGTCGGTGTTGATCACCGGCAGGGCGCTGGTGACCACGAGGTTGTCGAGGGTGGCCATGAACATGGGCAGTGACGCGGCGACGACGGCAAGCCAGACGGGAACCCGGCCGAGGCGCTTGCCGGGCGGGGTGAGGGTGGCGGTCATGGGAGGTCCCTTCGGGAACGGAGCCAACGAATGTTGTAATTGAATGATTACAAAACAGGAGACTAGTAATCGACTGATAACCTGTCAAGTGTGAACGAGACATCCGGCACCGCAGCCGCCCAGCCCACCGAGCGCATTCCCGCCGCGGAACGACGCGAGCAGATCCTGGCCGCGGCCAGCGTGGTCTTCGGTGAGCGCGGCTATTCCGGTGCGACAACCGACCAGGTGGCCAAGGTGGCCGGCATCAGCCAGCCCTACGTGGTGCGCATGTTCGGCACCAAGGAGAACCTGTTCCTCGAGGTGCTGGCCAGGGCGCTCGAGCGCCTGGTCGCCGGCTTCAGGCAGATCATCGCCGAACCACGCGAGCACGGCGAGGACGAGATGGAGCTGCTGGCCGCACGGCTCGGCGGCGCCTACGTGGACCTCATTGAAGATCGCGGCATACTGCTCTCGCTCATGCAGGCCTTCATCAGCGGGCACAACCCGGTCGTCGGCGCCAAGGCCAGGGCCGGGTTCCTCGAGATCTACCGGATGCTGCGCGACGAGGCCGGCTTCCCGCCGGACGCCATCCGCGGGTTCCTGGCCGACGGGATGCTGTTCAACACGCTCCTGGCCATCCGGCTGCCCGACATCTTCGACGAGGACCCCGACGCCGAGGAACTCATGCGGTGCACGTTCCGTGGCAAGCTCGACCTGGTGCTCGGCGCCACAGCCGCCGAAGCCGCAGCAGATGCCTGACCCCAGCTAAGAAGGATTTCCAGTGAACGCCCCACGCCGCAAGCCCGGCAGCACGACCAGCGGCCTCGTGCTGATCGACAAGCCCCAGGGCTGGACCAGCCACGACGCCGTCGCGCGCACCCGCCGCCTGGCGAACACCCGCAAGGTCGGCCACGCCGGCACCTTGGACCCGATGGCGACGGGCCTGCTGATCCTCGGCATCAACAGCTCCACCCGGCTGCTCACCTACGTGGTCGGCCTCGATAAGGAATACCTGGCCACCATCCGGCTGGGCGCCGCGACGACCACCGACGACGCCGAGGGGGAGGAGCTCACCCGCGCGCCCGCCGAGGTCGTCGACGCCGTGACCGCTGAGGCAATCGCCGCGGGCATCCAGGGCCTGACCGGGGACATCAGTCAGCGACCCAGCGCTGTGAGCGCCATCAAGGTGGACGGCAAACGCGCCTACGCCAGGGTGCGTGCCGGCGAGGACGTCGAACTGCCCGCCCGTCCCGTCACCGTGAGCGAGTTCGAACTGCTCTCCAGCACCCCGGTCGACGGGTTCCGCGACCTCGAGGTGCGCGTCGTGTGCTCCTCAGGCACCTACATCCGGGCGCTGGCCCGCGACCTCGGCGCGGGCCTCGGCGTCGGCGGCCACCTCACCAGCCTCCGCCGTACCCGCATCGGCCCGTTCGGCATCGACGCCGCCGACCCGCTCGACCGGCTCGATGTGGCCCGCGCCCTGATCGGCCCGGCGGATGCCGCGAGCCGGCTGTTCGGCCGGCTCGATCTGAGCGAGCAGCAGGCCATCGACCTCGGCCACGGCAAGCGCATCGACGCGCCCGTCGGCACCGGAGACGCCGGACCGATCGCCGCCATCAGCCCGAACGGCAGCCTCATCGGCCTCGTCGAGTACCGCGCCGGCCAGGCCAAGTCGATCGTCAATTTCCCGCCAGACGAACCCGCCGACGGCCCCGCCGTCACGGAGGACGCCTCGTGATCGAGTGGTTCACCTACCTGCAGCTGGCGATCGCCACCGCTGCCGGCCTGCTCTGCCTGGGCCTGGGGCTGGCCGGCCGCAAGCCCACCGACGTCAGCATGGGGGCGACCCTGCTCGTCGAGGTGCTCCTGATCGTGCAGCTCGTGGTGGCCCTGGTTGCGCCGCTCACCGGCAACCAGGCCACCGGCAGCCTGCTGGAGTTCTACACCTACCTGGTCAGCGCCATCCTGCTGCCGATCGCTGGGGGAGTGTGGGCGCTCATCGAACGCAGCCGGTGGAGCACGGTGATCCTCGGGGTGGTCTGCCTGTCGGTGGCTGTCATGCTCTACCGGATGCTGCAGATCTGGACAGTGCAGGGCGTCTGAGCCGTGCGGCACGACCGGCACCGTTCGGCCCGGAGATGCTGCGATAATTACTGAGCGATGAATGATCTCAAGACCGACTCCGGAGACAACGCCACCGGTACGACGACTCCCGGCCGGGTGACCGGCATTGGGCGGGTGCTGATCATGGTCTACGGCGTCCTCGCCCTCGCCGCGACCGGCCGGTCCTTTGTACAGATCGTCGGGAAGTTCGACGAGGCCCCGCTGGCGTACACCCTCTCGGCCCTCGCCGCGGTGGTCTACATCGTCGCGACCATCGCCCTGATCAAGCGCGGACGCGCCTGGTATCGGATCGCCTGGGTCACCATCGGCTTCGAACTGCTCGGTGTTCTCGTGATCGGCACCCTCAGCCTGGTCGACCCGCAATTGTTCCCGCACGACACAGTCTGGTCGGTGTACGGCCGCGGCTACCTGTTCATCCCGTTGGTGCTGCCGATCCTGGGCATGTGGTGGCTGGCCCGCCACGCGCCGGAGCGCACCGACCGGAACGGCGTCCCGGCATGACCGGCGCCCAGGCTACGCCCACAAACGTTCCCTCAAACGTGCCCACCACCGCGGGTATGAAGGTGTTCCCCGGTCGCGGCGCCGTCCCGGCCGACTGGCCGGCCTCCGCGGTGAGCATCGGAAAGTTCGACGGTGTGCACGCCGGCCACCGCGCCGTGATCGCAGAGCTCAAGACCCTCGCCGACCGGGAAGGCCTGGCCGCCGTCGTCGTCACCTTCGACAGGCACCCGCTCTCCCTGCTGAACCCCGACAAGTGTCCCGCCGAGCTGGTCAGTGTGCAGCAGAAGCTCGACCTGCTCGGTGGCACCGGCCTCGACGCCACCGTGGTGCTCGCGTTCGACAGGGCGCTTTCGTCACTGCCGCCGGAGGACTTCGTCCGTGACATCCTCGTGAACACCCTGCACGCCCGCCACGTGATGGTGGGCCGGGACTTCAGGTTCGGCGCGCGCGGTGCCGGCGACGCCGATCTGCTCACCGAGCTCGGTGGCCGGTACGGTTTCGACGTGCGCCTGATCGACGACGTCACGCCGCAGGGGGAGCGCCGGGTCTCGTCGACGTGGATCCGCGAGCTGCTCTCCGACGGTGACGTGCGGGCGGCAACCCGGTTGCTCGGGCACACCCCCACGATGCGTGGAATGGTTGTGCACGGTGCGGCCAGGGGTCGCGAACTCGGGTATCCCACCGCGAACCTCGCGCCGGAGGCCGAGGGGCTGGTCCCCGCGGACGGCGTGTACGCCGGCTGGCTCACCGACAACGGGGTGCGCTATCCCGCCGCCATCTCCATCGGCAACAACCCCACCTTCGACGGCGTGCCTCAGAAGCAGGTCGAGGCGTACGTGCTCGACCAGGAGATCGACCTGTACGACCATGTCGTCGAGGTCGCTTTTGTCGAGCACATCCGCGGCATGGTCGCGTTCACCGGCATCGAGCCGCTGATCAGGCAGATCGAGGATGACGTCGTGAAGACCCGCGCGATCCTGCGGCTCCCGGCCGATTAGCCGGCCGGCTGCTCCGGCGGTGCCTGAACGGGTGGGGTGTCCGCGGGCAGCGGCCCGCGGCCGAACAGGAACAGAATCAGCTCCGACGCCGGTGCCCGCAGCGGCGTGCCGTGGCCGACGCTCCAATCGGCATCCGTCGCCAGCAACCGGCGTGTGCGCAGAACGGCCTTGATCTCGGTGGGGGCGATCAGACTGCGCCGCAGCGCAACCGCGCCACCGGCGGTCGCGTGAATCGGCAGGGTCAGGCCGAGCGGATGCGCCACGTCGAGGCCGTGCACCACGGCCTCGGTCAGCTCGGTGATGCCACCGCGGCCCGAGGCTGCCCTGGCTGCGGCGATCTCCCGCAGCCGCGCCACCAGCTGTGCCGGCTCGGCGGCGGCCGCGGCCCGGCTCACGGCGTCGATGGCGCGCCCCGGGCGCACAAAGTGACCGAGGTACGCGCGGGCGGCGCTGCCGAGGAGTTCGCGCTTTGTGCTGCCAAGCCGCCAGACCAGGTGTCCGGCGACATCGCGCACCCGCCAGCCTGTGCACAGGCTCTGCGCCTCCCACTGCTCGGGCGTCAGCTCGGCGAGCAGGTCGGCGATGGCCGTGACGGTGGCCGCGAGGTGCCCCGACCAGCGCGCATTCACGCCGGATTCGTTGCCGACACTCCGCAGGCTGAGGGGGAGGAGTCGCGCAAATTCTGCCATGCCGTCCAGCCTAGACTTGCCCGGTGTCAGAATTTTCGCCCCGCCCCCTCTGGACCGGGCGAACCCTGGCACTGCTGGGCATCGTCCTGGTCGCCGCCAACCTGCGCACTGCCGTCGCGGCACTCTCGCCCATCGTCAGCCAGATCTCCACGGACATCCCGCTGACCGCAACGTCCATCGGGCTCCTCGGTATGCTGCCGCCGGTCTGCTTCGCCGTCTTCGGCATCTTCACCCCGGTCTTCACCCGCCGGTTGGGCCTGGAGAACGTGCTGGTGCTCGCCCTCACCGCGATGCTCATCGGGCACCTCACCCGCGGCGGGGCGGGATCCCTCACCGCCTTGATGATCGGCAGCGTGATCACCTTCGCCGGGCTCGGGGTCGGCAACGTGCTGCTGCCGCCGCTGGTGAAGAAGTACTTCCCCGACAGGGTCGGCCTGATCACCTCCCTCTACGTCACCGTGGTGTCACTGAGCACCCTGATCCCGCCGCTGATCGCCGTGCCGGTCGCGGATGCCGCCGGCTGGCGGGTCTCCCTCGGGCTCTGGGTGCTGCCCGTGGTGTTCGCCCTCGTGCCCTGGCTGACGATGTTCGTGCGACACCGGGTGCAAGCCAGCCCGGGGGCCCTCGTCGAGGAAGCGGAGCCGGCGCTGCTCGGTCGGATCTGGCGTTCCTCGATCGCCTGGGCACTGGCCGTTGTGTTCGCGGCGTCGTCGCTGAACGCCTACGCGATGTTCGCCTGGCTACCGCAGCTGCTCATCGACACCGCGGGCGTGACCCCGGCCCAGGCCGGCACTCTGCTCTCGGTCTACGCCGCCATGGGCATCCCCTGCGCACTGCTGATTCCGTGGCTGACCTCCCGAATGAAAAACGTGGCCATCCTGGTCTACCTGGGGGTCGCCGCTTTCCTGATCGGCGATCTCGGCCTGCTTCTGGCGCCAGGCACGCTCACCTGGCTCTGGGTGGTGCTGGCCGGTCTCGGTCCGCTGTTCTTCCCGCTCACGCTGGTTCTGATCAACCTGCGCACCCGCACCCACGCCGGGTCGGTGGCACTGAGCGGTTTTGTGCAGAGCGTCGGCTACACCCTCGGTGCGCTCGGCCCGCTGTGCGTGGCGCTGCTGCACGAGATCACCGGGGCGTGGACGGCCCCGCTGCTGTTCCTGATCGGCACGGCGCTCGCGATCACCGTGGCCGGCGCGGTTGTCGCGCGCCCGCACCTGCTCGAGGACGACCTGGAGCGCCGGCACCGCTCGTGATCCGCTGCTCATATGAGCAAGATCTGCAACGCATGTTGTACCGGCCGGTCAGCTCCACTTACGCTGGGGCCACTGAGGAAGGCGTCAACGAATGACCGACATCGACGAGCTGCTGTCTATTCGGGCGGCCGAGCTGTACTACGAAGAGGACAAGACCCAGGACGAGATCGGCACGATCCTCCGGATCACTCGTTGGAAGGTCGGCAGGCTGTTGGCCCAGGCCAAGGCGAACGGATTCATCCGCATCGAAATCGTGCATCCCCGCGCCCGCCGGCTCGGCCTCGAACGACAGCTGCGCAGAGCCACCGGCCTCGTCGATGCAATCGTGGTGTCCACTGCCGGTGTCGTCGACGAACTCGACCTGCAGAAACGCACCGCGCAGGCGGCCGCTGACTACCTCAGCGCCCTGCGCCCGGTGCCGCGCACGCTCGGTATCAGCTGGGGGCGCACCCTGCACGACATCTCGGAACAGCTCAAGCCCGGTTGGGCGAACGGCGTCAACGTCGTGCAAATCAACGGCGGCGTAAGCCTGAACGCCCGGCCGGGAACCGCCGCGGCCACCGCCGTCAGCATCGCCCAGAAGGGCGGGGGCCAGTTCACCTTGTTGCCCAGCCCCGCGATCCTGGAACGGGTCGAGACCAAGTTGGCCATCGCCTCCGACCGCTCGGTCGCGGCGGTGCTCGAGATGGGCGCCGCGGCATCCGCCTTTCTGTTCAGTGCGGGCCAGGCCGACGCCGGCTCCGCCCACGTCGACAGCGGTTACCTCACCCCGGACCAGGTCGACGAACTGGTGCGCAAGGGAGCCGTCGGCGATGTGGTCGGCCGGTTCATCGACAGTGCGGGCCAAATCGTCGACCCGGCGCTGGACGAGCGCACATTCGGTATCCCGCTCGAGCAATTACGCCGAGCGAAAACTTCAGTCGCCGTGATCGGCGGCCCGCGCAAGCACGCCATCGCCCGCTCCGTCGTCCTCAGCGGCCTGTGCACGGTCCTGATCACCGACGAAGACACCGCCCAGGCGCTGATCGGAGCCGCCTGACCCCTTCGTTACGCCTCGTGGGGACGGTCGGGGTTGTCGTCTCGGAGGAGGTCGGCCAGGGCCTGGTCGATGTCGTCCAGGACCGGGGGCTCGCCCTTGGCGGTGGAGGTCAGCCGAGCGACCAGGGCCTGCGGGTCGTCGAGGTCCGCGGACGTCGGCAGGATGTCGGGATGCGCCCACAGGGCGTCCCTGGCCTCGTTGCCCACAGCGTCGGTGACGGCCTGCCACATTGCGGCGGCCTCACGCAGACGGCGGGGGCGCAGCTCCAGGCCCACCAGGGTGGCGAAGGCCGACTCTGCGGGGCCGCCGGATGCCCGGCGCCGCTTGACGGTCTCGTTGATCGCGTCGGCGCGCGGCAGCCGGCTGGTGGCCTCCACGGTGACCACGTCGACCCAGCCCTCCACCAGGGCGAGCATGGTCTCGAGCCGGCCGAGGGCGGCCAGCTGGGCGTCGGACTTGGGCGGGATCAGGGAGCCGTTCACCATGGCGTCGCGCAGTTCCTCGGGGTTCGACGGGTCGAAGCCCTCGGCGAGGGACTCCAGCCGTTCGGTGTCGATGCTGATGCCGTGGGCGAAATCGGTGATCGAGCTGATCATGTGCAGACGCAACCAGCGGGAGTGCCGGAACAGGCGGGCGTGGGCGAGCTCACGCACGGCGAGATAGATCTGCACCTGGTCGATGGGCACGTCAAGGCCCTCGCCGAACTCGGCGACGTTCTGGGGGAGCAGGGCGGCCTGCTGGTCGCTGAACAGGGGGATGCCGATGTCGCCGCCGGAGACGACCTCGCTGGCGAGCTGGCCGACAACCTGACCCAGCTGCATGGCGAACAGGGTGCCGCCGAGGCTACGCATCATCTGGCTGGCACCGGCGAGCATGCCCTTGAGCTCCTCTGGGGCCTGTTCGGTGAGCACGTTGGTGAGCGAATCCGAAATGCTCGTCGCGACGGGCTCGGAAAGCTGGCTCCACAGCGGCATGGTGGCGGTCACCCACTCTTTGCGGGTCATCAGGCGCGGGACAACTGTGAGCTCGGCGACGTTGATCACGTCATCCAGCCAGAGCGCCGCGATGTGGAAGGCCTGCTCGAACTCGGCGCGCTGGGCGTCGGTCGTGCTGAGCTGCCCGGTGGCCGCGCGTTCCTGGCCCTGCTGCAGGGCGATGCCCCAGTTGATGCCGCCGTCGCCGCCGCCCTTCAGGGCGCCCTGCAGCTGGCTCATCAGCGCCGCCACACTGGCGGGATCGTTCGGGAGTCCGGCCGCGCCGGCTAATTGGCCGGGGTCGATGGACGACTTGCCCGACAGGATGTCTCGGAGCATGTCCCGGAATTCGTCTTCTGGGTTCTGACCTTCGTCGGGTCGGGAGTCATCGGCCACTTCAGGCACCTCTCAGTTGCGTCCCTCTACGCTAGCCCGAGAACCCCGGCTAGAACTGGGAAATGACCTACGCTGGGTTCTTGCCTTGTCGCCCGTAGCGAACAGCTTGCGCACTTCCCCTTCATCCTTCTAAGGAGCCTGGTGGCCCTCTTCACCGCTGACCCGCATTCAGGCTCCGACCGACCCCGCAAGGGTTCGCGCACGGGGTGGGTGGTGCTGGGTATCGCACTGGTCACCGGGCTCACCCTGGCGATCGTGCCGTCACCGTATGTCGTGGAGAAGCCCGGGCCCGTGTACAACACGCTCGGATCCGCCGAATATGACGGGGAGAAAACCGACCTCATCACGATCCCGGACGAGACCGTGTACCCGACGGAGGGCACGCTGGACCTGCTCACGGTCTCGGTGCTCGGCAACCCGGACAACCGCCTGAACTGGTTGACGGTCGCGTCGGCCTGGCTCGACCCGAGCCAGGCGGTGGTGCCGATGGAGTCGGTCTTCCCGGCCGACGTCAGCACCGAACAGCGTGACGAGCAGAACCAGGCGGCCATGGTGAACTCCCAGCGGGACGCCATCGCTGCGGCGTTGACCAACCTCGGCTACGACTACCCGACCGAACTGAGCGTGGTGTCACTGGCCGACGAGGCGCCGGCGACCGGCCTGATCGAGGCCGGCGACCTGATCGAGACCGTCAACGGGGAAGCCGTGGCCGACATCACCGCGCTGCGGGCGGCACTCACCGCCAGCGGCGCCGACGCCCCGGCCACCATCGGGCTGACCCGCGACGGCGCCGAGCAGAGCGTCGAGGTCACCCCCGTCGACGTCGACGGCAACGTGGTTCTGGGAATCAACGTCAAGTCGGAGTACAAGTTCCCGTTCGACGTCAACATCCAGCTCGACAAGGTCGGCGGGCCCAGCGCCGGCATGATGTTCGCGTTGGGCATCATCGACAAGCTCACCCCGGGGTCCATCCATGGTGGGGCGGATGTCGCCGGCACCGGAACCATCGACCAGTCCGGCAGTGTCGGCCCCATCGGCGGGATCCGCCAAAAGCTCTTCGGAGCCAAAGAAGCCGGTGCCGAGTGGTTCCTGGCGCCCGCCGCCAACTGCGACGAGGTCTCCGGTCACATCCCGGATGGCTTGACGGTCCTGGCCGTGAGCACCCTCGACGAGTCCCTCGCTGCGCTGGATGCCATCGGCACCGGAGCCGACACCGGCGACCTGCCGACCTGTCCGGCAACCCGATAGCACGGGCACTTCTGGGTGAGCCCTCAGCGAACTCGGGGTTTGCCCTGAGGGCGGCTGCATAGAATGAGGGTCTGACCCCCGATCTATCAGAGCAAGAGGCCAATTCGTGACCACATCATCCGCTGGAAGCGCTCCACGCCGGAGCCGTGCCCCGCTCGCCATCACGGCAGCGATCATTGCGGGGCTGGTGATCTTGTTCTTCATCTTCGCCGGGCTCTATGCCGACGTGTTGTGGTTCGACCAGCTCGGCTTCCTCAGCGTGCTGACCACGCAATGGATCGCCAGCGCGGTTCTGTTCGTCATCGGGTTCCTCGGCATGGCCGTGCCGGTCTGGGTGAGCATTCAGCTCGCCTACAGGCTGCGCCCGGTCTACGCCAAGCTGAACTCGCAGGTCGATCGTTACCAGCAGGTCATCGAGCCGCTGCGCCGGCTCGCGATGTACGGCATCCCCGCCCTGCTCGGCCTCTTCGCCGGTGTCGCCGCCGCGACCCACTGGCAGACGATCCTGATGTGGCTCAACCGCACCGAGGCGGGCACCACCGACCCGCAGTTCGGCTTCGACGTGTCGTTCTACCTCTTCGACCTGCCGTTCTACCAGTCGCTGCTGGCCTTCAGCTCCGCCGTCGTGCTCATCTCCGCGCTGGTCGCTCTCGCAACCTCCTACCTGTACGGCGCCATCCGCGTCACCGGCCGTGAGGTCTTCGTGGCCAAGGCCGCCCGCGTGCAGATCGCCATCACCGCCGCGGTCTACCTACTGCTGCAGGGTGTCAGCATCTGGCTGGACCAGTACTCCACCCTCACGCAGTCGAACGACCTGATCACCGGCGCCGGTTACACCGACGTCAGCGCCACCATTCCCGGGCGTGCAATCCTGGCCGGCATCGCGGTCTTCGTGGCCATCCTCTTCATCGTCACGGCCTTCATCGGTCGTTGGCGCCTGCCGGTGATCGGCACCGCGTTGCTGATCGTGAGCAGCCTGCTGATCGGTTCGCTCTACCCCTGGGTCGTGCAGCGCTTCCAGGTGGACCCGAGCGCGAAGACCCTCGAAGCGCCGTATATCCAGCGCAACATCGACCTCACCCGCGATGCCTACGGCGTCGCCGATGTGGAAGAGATCCCCTACACCGCCACCACCGAGGCCACGCCAGGCGCCCTGCGCGAGGACGCGGAGACCACTGCCAACATTCGCATCCTCGACCCAGCCCTGGTCAGCGACGCGTTCGCCCAGCTCGAGCAGTTCAAGCAGTACTACCAGTTCCCGTCCAAGCTCGACGTGGACCGCTACACGATCGACGGCAAGTCCCAGGACACCGTGGTGTCGGTTCGTGACCTCAACCTCAACGGCCTGAGCAGCGAGACCTGGGTCAACTCATCGGTCGTCTACACGCACGGCTACGGCGTCGTCGCCGCCTACGGCAACCAGCGTTCGGCCGACGGCCAGCCGGTGTTCCTGGAGAACGGCATCCCCACGTCGGGAGCGCTCGGCGAGTTCGAGCCGCGGGTGTACTTCGGCGAGACCTCACCGACCTACTCGATCGTCGGCGCCCCTGAGGGCACCGACCCCATCGAACTGGACTATCCGTCCGGCGAGGACGGCGCCCAGCAGACCTACACCACCTTCACCGGTGACGGCGGTCCCAGCCTGAACGGCCCGTTCAACAAGCTGATCTACGCACTCAAGTTCCAGTCCGAGCAGATCTTCCTGGCCAACGCCGTCAACGACGAGTCCCAGATCCTCTACGACCGCGACCCGATCACCCGCGTGCAGAAGGTCGCCCCGTACCTCACGCTCGACTCCGACCCGTACCCGACCGTCGTCGACGGACGCATCAAGTGGGTTGTGGACGCGTACACGACCTCGGCCAGCTACCCGTACTCCACCGCGGTCAGCCTGAGCGACGCCATCGCCGACACCGAGACGCCCGAACAGCCGTTCGCGCTGGACAACATCAACTACATGCGCAACTCCGTCAAGGCGACCGTGGATGCCTACGACGGCTCCGTGACCCTGTACGCCTGGGATGAAGAAGACCCGCTGCTGCAGACCTGGCAGAAGATCTTCCCGTCGACTGTCGAGCCGATGAGCGAGATGACCGGCGACATGATGAGCCACGTGCGTTACCCGGCCGACATGTTCAAGGTGCAGCGCGCGGTCCTGGGCAAGTACCACGTGACCGACCCCGGTTCGTTCTACTCCGAAGACGATGCCTGGACCACACCGAACGACCCCGTGTCGCCGAGCACCAACACCACCCTGCAGCCGCCGTACTACCTGACGATGCAGATGCCCGGCCAGGATGCGCCGTCGTACTCGCTGTACTCGACCTTCATCCCCAACGCGTCCGGTGAAACCAGCCGGAACGTCCTGACGGGGTACCTTGCCGCCGACGCGGATGCGGGTGCCACCGACGGGGAACGGGCGGAGGGTTACGGCAAGCTGCGCCTGTTGACCTTGCCGAACGACATCACGGTGCCCGGTCCCGGCCAGGTGCAGGCCAAGTTCAACGGTGATCCCACGATCTCCGCCGAGCTCAACCTGCTCAAGCAGGGCCAGTCCAGCGTGCTCAACGGAAACCTGCTGACGCTGCCCGTCGGTGGCGGTCTGCTCTACGTGCAGCCCGTCTACGTGCAGTCCACCGGTGAGACCAGCTACCCGCTGCTGCAGAAGGTCCTGGTGGCCTTCGGTGACCAGATCGCCTTCGAGGACACACTCGATAACGCACTCAACGTGCTCTTCGGCGGTGAGTCCGGGGCCAACGCCGGCGACACCGACGTGCCGGCCGTGGAAACGCCCGCCCCGGGCGAGGCTCCCGTCGACGGAGGCACAGCCCCGTCGACAACGACCGGTGACCCGGCGACGGATGCTCAGATCAGGTCGCTCCTCGCGGAAGCCAAGCTGGCCGTGACCGAGAAGCAGGCGGCCCTGACGTCGGGTGACTTCTCCGCTTATGGGGTTGCCGACAAGAAGCTGAATGATGCGGTCGCCGAGCTGCTGGTGCTGCTCGACCAGCAGTAGCGTGTAGTTAGCCGCCTCATCCATGCGCGGGTGGTGCGCCGGGGAAACCCGGTCGCACCACCCGCGTTTTGTCTGTGCCGGGTGCGACGCGCCCGGGCGGCGTCCCCGATTCGAGGGCCTTGGGTAACTGTGGTAACTTAGTTCTTGTAGCGCGGGGTGGAGCAGTTCGGTAGCTCGCTGGGCTCATAACCCAGAGGTCGTAGGTTCAAATCCTGCCCCCGCAACTAAAACAAAAGTCCCGGTCTCGAAAGAGACCGGGACTTTTGCGTTAACCGCCTGACAGGCCGGCCAGCGCCGGAATGCCGATCGGCTCCACCGCCAGAAGCGGCACGATAGCGGTGCGGGCGGCGTACCGGGTGCGGACCGCGTCGATCTCGGGCAGCTCGTTGGCCGCCCGGCGCTTCAGCAGCGCCGAGGTCGGTGACGCCGCCGCGATCGAGTTGTTCACGATCCACGCCCACGGTTCGATGCCGGCACGCCTCAGGTCCTCCTGCAAGCCGGCGGCCTCGAGCACCGGAGTGGTCTCGGCCAGGGTCACCAGCAGTACCTTGGTCTGGGCCGGATCCTGCAGCTTCATCATCGGGGTGACGAAGTGCATCGAGGTGCCCATCTGGCGGGCGATCTCCCGGTGATAGGACCCCGCCGCGTCGAGCAGTAGCAGGGTGTGCCCGGTCGGGGCGGTGTCGAGCACCACGAATTTGTTCTTGGCCTCCCGGGTCACCTTGGAGAAGGCCTGGAAAACAGCGATCTCTTCGGTGCACGGCGATCGCAGGTCTTCGCGCAGCATGGCCAGGCCCTGTTCGTCGAGGCGGCTGCCCTTGGTGGTCAGGACGTGCTCGGTGTAGCGCTCGATCTCCACGGCCGGGTCGATGCGGGAGACCTCGAGGTTGGTGAGTTCGCCGGCGAGGGTGTCGGTCAGGTGCGCGGCGGGGTCTGTTGTGGTGAGGTGCACGGCGAAGCCGCGTTCGGCCAGGGCGACGGCGACGGCAGCCGCCATAGTGGTCTTTCCCACGCCGCCCTTGCCCATCAGCATCACCAGCCCGTGGCCGTCGGCGGCGATCTGGTCCACCAGAACCTCAAGGCCGGCATCCCCGAGTTGCCCCGCACCGGACGAACTGCCCAGGTGTGCGGGGGCAACTTGTCCGGACGTGGGCAGCTCGGCGGCGGGCTCGGGGCTCACAGAGCTGCCGTCGTGGGGGAGGAGGCCGCGGAGGGCGGGCAGGCCCACCATGTTCGTGGCCATCAGCGGCAGGTAATCGGTGGGCAGCGCGACCAGCACGGGGTCGCGGGCGTCGAGCGCCCGCTGTTCCCGCAGGCGGATGGCGGCCGCCAGTGGGTCGTCAGCCCCCGCGGGGGGCCCCGTTGCGGGTGAGGGCAGTTCGGCATCCGGGCCCGGCAGCACACCGTTGATCACCAGGTGCTGCCGGTCCATGCCGATCGCGGCCAGCTCGGTGTGGGTGCGGGCGGCCTCGGCCAGGGTGGAATGCTGGGCGCGGGAGACGAGCACCAGACGGGTGCGCTCGGGGTCGCCGAGTGCCGCCACGGCCTGCGCGTATACCGCGCGTTGCTTCTCCAGGCCGGACAGCGGGCCCAGACACGACGGGTCGCCCTTGCCCGCGGTGAGGAACTCGGTCCAGTCGCCGGGCAGCTGCAGCAGCCGGATGGTGTGCCCGGTCGGTGCGGTGTCGAAGACGATGTGGTCGTACGCGGCGGCCCAGGCGGCATCCGTGAGCAGGTCGGTGAACTCGTTGAACGAGGCGATCTCGGTGGTGCAGGCGCCGGAGAGCTGCTCCTCGATCGAGGCGACCTCCGCGGCGGGCAGCAGGCCACGCACCGGGCCCACAATGCGTTCGCGGTACTGCTGAACGGCCTGCTCCGGGTCGATCTCCAGCGCGACAAGCCCGGGCACGGCGTCGATCTGAGTCACGGTGTTGCCGATGCTGACGCCGAACACCTGGCCGACGTTCGAGGCCGGGTCGGTGCTGACCAGCAGCACGGATGCGCCGCCCTCGGCCAGCCGGATCGCGCTTGCGCAGGCGATCGAGGTCTTGCCGACGCCGCCCTTGCCGGTGAAGAACAGGAACCGTGGGGCATCCGCCAGGAAGGCGGTGGAGCTGCGGGTGCCGGTGTCGAGAAGGATGTCGGTGCCGACGGTCATCAGCAGCAGCCTTCGCCGCCGCCGCCGCCGCAGCAGCCGTCAGCGGAGGCACCGGGCTGGGCGGCACTGAGCAGCGACGGCCGGTCTTCGGCCGCGGGGGCGCCCAGGCCGGCCCACTTGGCCAACTCGGGGCGGGACGGGTACCGGCCGGTGAGCACGGTGGCGCCGTCGACCATCGTGACGGGAAGACCTTCCTGGCCAACCGTGTGCAGGAAACTGCGCATGGTCTCGTTCTCGGCGAACGCCAGGGGCTCCTGGGCGAGGTTGAACCGGCGCACGCTGCCGCCGGCCGAGGTCGCCCAGTCGATGTCGGCCGACACCGTCACGAGCTGCTGGTCGACGTCGACACCACAAATGCCAGTGCCGCAGCACAGGCCGGGTTCGAAGATCTGGATGGACGTCATGGGAGCCTCGGTATCCGCCGGGCGATGCGACACGGTGTCGAGCGCATCCGGCCATCCCAGCATATCGACGTGCATCGATTTACACCATTGCCGACCGGCGCCGGGAGTGGGTGAACGGGAGGTGAATGGCGCGTGAGCGGCTCAAGACAATTTCTGCACTGGTGCCGCAGCCGGCGTGAATCGTCTATATTGACAGATGTCGATCAATCACCAGCCGAAGGAATCCCCATGTCTGACCTCAGCGCAGGTACGTCCGCCGCCAAGCCCACAGTTCTGTTCGTCTGCGTGCACAATGCCGGCCGGTCCCAGATGGCCGCCGGATACCTGACGGCGCTCTCCGGAGGTCGCGTCGAGGTGCTCTCGGCCGGTTCCGAGCCGAAGGACCAGATCAACCCCGTCGCCATCGAGGCCATGGCTGAAGACGGCATCGACATTGCACACAACGTGCCCAAAATTCTCACGACCGAGGCCGTCAAAGACTCCGACGTCGTGATCACCATGGGCTGCGGCGATGCCTGCCCGATCTTCCCCGGCAAGCGCTATGAGGACTGGGAGCTGGCCGACCCGGCCGGTCAGGGCATCGAATCGGTGCGCCCGATCCGTGACGACATCAAGGCTCGCATCGAGAAGCTGCTCGCCGAGATCCTTCCAGTCACCGCCTGACCACCCGACACTCGACAAGGCGAAGAAAATGGATGTTTCGGACCGTCGCCCCCTTCCCGGTCTCACCTTCCCGGAGGCGTACCTGCACCGTCTTTCCGACGAGCTCTCGCTCAAGTTCTCCGGTATCTTCGGCCTCGAGACCGTGGAACGATACGTGCTCGAGTCGTACACCAGCCTCCTGCGCGGATCGACGGTGCGCGCACACGTCGCCGCTCGCACGGTTCGGTTCGCCACGGACCGGCTCACCGCGCTCGCCCAGGCCAAGGGCGCGATTGCCCGGGACGTCCCCGAGGTGCTCTTCGTCTGCGAGCAGAATGCGGGCCGGTCCCAGATGGCCGCCGTACTCACCGCGCACCTCTCCGGCGGGCGCGTTCACGTACGCAGCGCCGGCTCGATGCCCTCCGGTGAGATCCACGCCACCGTGATCGCCGCCATGGCTGAAATCGGCCTGGACCTGGGCGAAGAGTTTCCCAAGCCCCTCACCGACGACGTGGTGCAGGCCGCCGACGTCGTGGTGACCATGGGTTGCGGCGACGCCTGCCCGGTCTACCCGGGCAAGCGCTACCAGGACTGGGAGCTGGCCGACCCGGCCGGACAATCGCTGGAAGCCGTGCGTGACATCCGGGACGACATCCGCGCCCACGTCGTCACGCTGCTGACCAGTGTCGGTGTGGAACCCCACTCCCTCCCGGCCTGATCAGACCCGGCTCGCAGCTCAGCCGCCTTGTCGTGGCGCCAGGAATTCGGCTAGTCCGCGTTCGGGGCGTCTTTGTGCTTCGTGAGTTCGGCTCGATCGTCGGCGGAGGACTGACGATCGCTCTTGGCGTGGGAGCGGTCCAGCGCTGCTGCTCGCCGTTCTCCGTGGCCTGAATATATTTCGCTGGTGTCCAAAAAGGCCTCGAGGTCGGCGGCTTCGGCACGCTTGTCAGACTCGACATCGCGGATGTCGGCCTCATCGTCCCGTCGGTGTGCGTCCACCAGGATCTTTTCGATCTTCTGATCCTGGGCGGCTTGGCTGGAGGTTCGAGCCTCGTCCTGCTCGTCCTGCTCGTCCTGAGGGATGCGGGCTGAATCGGGTCCAGCAGCGTCAGCGTTGCCGTGCGGAGTGTCAGTTGGGTTGCCCACAGTGTCCATCTAACACCAATGGGTGGTGAGGAGCGACGGGCGACCGCGACCGCCGGCACCGTTCTCGCAACACAGAACGGCCCCGCACGAGAGTGCGGGGCCGTTGTGGTGGTGCAGGTCGAACGGTTGTTGCTGTGACGCGTGGAGCCTACTTGCCGGCCTTGCGGGCGGGCTTCTTGGCGTCCTCGGTCGGAGCGGCAACCACTGCACCGGTCTCGTGCGCGGCGTCAACCACGGCTGCGCGTCCGGCGCGAACCTCGGCGAACGACGTGCCGTAGTACGCGGCTTCCATGAGGGTCTTCATGTCCTCGAGCATCGGCATCCGCGGGTTGGCGGGTGCGCACTGGTCGCCGTAGGCGCCCATGGCGAGCGAGTCGAGGCGGCTGATGAAGTCCTCTTCCGGCACACCCTGTGCCTGGAAGGACGGCTTGATGCCGACCTGGTCGCGCAGCTTCTCGACGGCCTTGGCGTAGGACTCGACGCCCTCGGCCGGGGTGGAGGCCGGGAGGCCGAGGTGCTTCGCGATTTCCTGGAAGCGCTCCGGGGCGATGTAGTGCTCGTACTTGGGCCAGCTGGTCAGCTTGGTCGGTACGGTGCCGTTGTACCGGATCACGTGCGGCAGGTAGGTCGCGTTGACCCGGCCGTGGATCAGGTGCAGCTGCGCGCCGGTGACGTGAGCCATGGCGTGGACTATGCCCAGGAAGGCGTTACCGAATGCCATACCGGAGATCGATGCGGCGTTGTGCATCTTCTCGCGAGCCTTGATCACGGCGTCATCGGTGCTGCCGATGGTGCCCTTGACGCTGGTCTCGATGTTCTCGAAGATCAGCTTGATCGCGTGCAGGCAGAGGCCGTCGGTGAAGTCGTTCGCGTACACCGAGACATACGCCTCAGTGGCGTGGGTCAGGGCGTCGAAGCCGGAGTCTGCGGCGAGGAACGACGGCATCATGGCCGTGAGCACGGGGTCGATGATCGCGACGGACGGGATCAGCGCGTAGTCGGCCAGCGGGTACTTGACGCCGGTGACGTCGTCGGTGATGACGGCGAACGGGGTCATCTCGCTACCGGTGCCCGAGGTGGTCGGGATGCAGACCAGCTTGGCGAGCTCACCGAGGTCGGGGAACTTGAACGCGCGCTTGCGCACGTCGAAGAACTTTTCCTTCATGTCGGCGAAGTCGATTTCGGGGTGTTCGTACAGCAGCCACATGACCTTGGCGGCGTCCATCGGCGAACCGCCACCGAGGGCGATGATGGTGTCCGGCTTGAAGGCGCGCATTTCCTCTGCGCCCTTCTCGACGGCGGCAACGGTGGGCTCGGGGAGCACGTTGTCGATGATCTGCAGGGCAACGCGGCCCTCACGGCGGTTGAGCACGTCGAGGATCTTGTCGACGAAGCCCAGGCGGGTCATGGTCGAGTCGGTGACGATGGTGACCCGGGTGACGTCGCGCATGTCGGCCAGGTAACGGATGGCGTTCGGCTCGAAGTAGGTCTTCGCGGGGATCTTGAACCACTGCAAGTTGTTGTTCCTCCGGCCGATGCGCTTGATGTTGATCAGGTTGATCGCCGAGACGTTGTTCGAGACGGAGTTGTGTCCGTACGAACCACAGCCGAGCGTGAGCGAGGGGATGAACGCGTTGTAAATGTCACCGATGCCACCGAGCGAGCTGGGGGCGTTGGTGATGATGCGGACAGCCTTGACGCGCTTGCCGAATTCTTCGATGATCGCGGGGTTTTCGCTGTGGATCGAGCCCGAGTGGCCCAGTCCGTCGAATTCCACCATCTGCTCGGAGAGCGAGATGCCCTCTTCGGCGTCCTTGGCGTGCATGACGGCGAGCACCGGTGCCAGCTTTTCGCGGGTCATCGGCTCGTGCGGTCCGACTCCGGACACCTCGACCAGGATGATCGACGTTTCTTCGGGGACGCTGAAGCCGGCCTGCTGTGCGATCCACACCGGCGACTTGCCGACGACGTTCGGGTTCAGCTTGGCGCCGGCGCAGTTCTCCGAGTTGGCCTGCACGCCGAAGATGAACTCTTCGAGGAGGGCCTTCTCTTCTGCGTTGGTGCGGTAGGCGTGCAGGATCTTGAACTCGGCCATGGCCTCGTTGTAGAGGGGCTCTTCGATGATGACGGCCTGCTCGGAAGCGCAGATCATGCCGTAGTCGAAGGCCTTCGAGAGCACGACGTCGTTGACGGCACGCTTGAGCTTGGCGCTCTTCTCGATGAAGGCGGGCACGTTGCCGGCGCCGACGCCCAGGGCGGGCTTGCCGCAGGAGTACGCGGCGCGGACCATGGCGTTTCCACCGGTCGCGAGGATGAGTGCCACACCGGGGTGGTTCATCAGCAGGGTGGAGGCCTCGAGGGACGGCTGTTCGATCCACTGGATGCAGTTGGCGGGTGCGCCTGCTGCGATGGCGGCGTCGCGGACGACGCGGGCGGCGGCTGCGGAGGACTCCTGCGCGGCGGGGTGGAAGCCGAAGATGATGGGGTTGCGGGTCTTGAGCGCGATGAGCGACTTGAAGATCGCGGTGGACGTACAGTTCGTGACCGGGGTGATGCCACAGATGACGCCGACGGGCTCGGCGATCTCGGTGATGCCGGTGAGCTCGTCGCGGCTGATGATGCCCACGGTCTTGAGGTTCTGCATGCTGTTGGTGACGTGCTCGCACGCGAAGAGGTTCTTCACGGCCTTGTCTTCGAAGACTCCACGGCCGGTCTCAGCGACGGCGTGCACGGCGAGCGTGGCGTGCTGGGACAGCGCGGCGACGGAGGCCTTCTTGACGATGTAGTCGATCTGTTCCTGGGTGAAGTCCGCGTAGTCCTTCAGCGCGACGTTGCCGGCGGCAACCAGGGTGTCGATCTTCGTAGCTATGGGAGTGGCGACTGGTTGGTCTGTGATCGTCATAGTTTTCCTCCTGGACAACCCGATCTGGGATCTTTGTCTCTGGTTCAAACATAGGCTGCCGGAACGCCCAAAACACGGGCCAAAGGTCCCACGTGCACTGCCTTTCGGCGCCCGTTCAGCATCCGTTCGCCCTGCACCGCAACTGTGCCCCGTTCGGACAATTGCGCCCGGTGCGCCGGACGCAGTTGTCCGGTTCGGGAACAGTTGCGAGCGAGGGGGCGGCCGGGGCGCTGGTCAGCCGGCCAGGCCGCGCACGGCGGCGACGGCCTCGCGCACCCGGGTGGCTGCCTCGGTCAGCTCCGCGGCGGTGGTGGTGGCCGACAGGGTGAACCGCACAGCGGTCTGGGCGAGATCGGCGGGAATGCCCAGGGCCGTGAGCACGTGTGACGCCTCGTCGCTGCCGGCGGCACAGGCCGACCCGCTCGAGCAGACGATATCGTGGCGTTCGAGCTCGAGCAGCACGGCCTCGCCGCCGGTGCCTGCGAAGGTGAACGAAGCATGGCCGGGCAGCCGGTGCAGCGGGTCCCCGGTCAGCGCCGCGCCGGGGGTGCTCTTCAGGACCGCTGCGACGAAACCGTCGCGGAGCACGGTCAGGGCGGGCGCGAGCTCCCGCCGTTCGGCCTCGGCCAGGTCGAGGGCCACGGCGAGCCCCACGGCCCCGGCCACGTTCTCGGTGCCGCTGCGCCGGCCGCGCTCCTGGCCGCCGCCGTGCAGCACCGGTTCGACCTGCAGGCGACCGCGCAGGTACAGCGCGCCGACGCCCTGGGGCGCGCCGAGCTTGTGTCCGGAGATGCTCAGCGCGTCGACGCCGAGGTCGACGACGTTCAGCTCCAGCCAGCCGGCGGCCTGCACGGCGTCGGTGTGGAACGGTACACCGGCCGCGCGGGCGATGGCGGCGAGTTCCCGGATGGGCTGCACGGTGCCGATCTCGTTGTTGGCGTAGTGCACGGTGACGAGGGTGGAGTCGGGCCGAAGAACCCTGGCGAGCTCGGCGGGATCGACCCGGCCGGAGGCATCCGTGGTCAGCAGGGTGATCTCGAAGCCGTGCAGCCGGCGCAGATAGTCGCAGGACTCGAGCACGGCCTCGTGCTCGAGGGCGGTGCTAACGATGTGCCGGCCGCGCGGGGAGCCCAGGGCGAGGCCCTTCACCGCGAGGTTGGCGGCCTCGGTGCCGCCGCCGGTGAGAGTGATCTCGCCGGGCCGGCAGCCGAGCACCCCGGCGATGCGGGCGCGGGCGGCCTTCAGCGTGGCGGCCGCGGCCTCACCCACCCGGTGGTGGCTGGACGGGTTGCCGAAGCCGCGGGTCATGACCGGCCAGATGGCTTCGGCGACCTCGCGGCGCAGCGGCGTCGTCGCGGCGTTGTCCAGGTAGATCATGGCTGCTCCGGGTTCGGGGAAGGGGTGGTCAATCCTCGGTGAGGATCACCACGTCCAGGCCCAGGTCGAGCGAGCGAACGCTGTGGGTGAGGGCGCCCACCGAGATGACGTCGACGCCGGACTCCGCGATGCGTCTGACGGTGTCGAGCGAGACGCCGCCGCTGGCCTCCACGATGGCCCGGCCGGCGACCAGGCGCACGCCCTCGCGGAGGCTGTCGGCGTCGAAATTGTCGAGCATGATGGTATCGATGCCGGCCGCGAGCACGGGTTCGATCTGCTCGAGGGTGTCCACCTCGACCTCGAAGTGGGTGGTGTGCGAGAGCTTGGCGCGTACGGCCAGCAGCGCCTCGGTGAGGCCGATGCCGCCGGCGCTCAGCACAGCAAGGTGGTTGTCCTTGGCCATCACGGCGTCGGAGAGGCTGAACCGGTGGTTGTGGCCGCCACCGTCGCGCACGGCCTGGCGTTCGAACGCGCGCAGGCCGGGTGTGGTTTTGCGGGTGTCGACGATGCGGGCCGCGGTGCCGGCGGTCTCAGACACGTACCGGGCGGTGAGGGCGGCGATGCCGCTCATCCGCTGCACGAAGTTCAGTCCGATCCGTTCGGCCTGCAGGATGCCGCGGGCCGGGCCGGACGCCTCGGCGAGCAGGTCGCCCGCAGCGAAGGCGGCGCCGTCGGTGACGTGGAGGTGCACCGCGATGCGTGGGTCGACCAGTCGGAACGCCGCAGCGAACACGGCCCCGCCGCTGAACACGCCGGCTTCCCTGGCCACCAGCTGGGCGGTGGCGACGGCGTCGGCGGGGATCAGCATCTCGCTGGTGAGGTCGCCCCACGGGGCGTCCTCGTCGAGGGCGGCCCGCACGACGGTGTCGATGGCGTGTGTGGTCAGCATGCGATGGCCTCCGAAGGCTGCGATGGAACTGTGAGAAGAGGGCGGGTTGACGCCGGGTGCCGGGTGAAGCGCGGCCGGGCGAGTTCCGGGCGGCTGTCTGGGAAGTCAGCGCGGTGGTGGGCGCCGCGGGATTCCTCGCGGGCCAGGGCTGCGGCCACGATCAGGCGGCCGAGGTCGAGCAGGTTGCCCGTCTCGAGCTCGGCGACAGTGGCCCGGCCCCGGTCGACGGCCCGCCACCCGGCCAGGGTCACGGCGGCCCGGGTCAGGCCAGAGCCGGACCTGTGCACTCCGGCGGCCTCCCAGAGCAGCTCCTGCAGGGTGCTGCGCTCGACGAGCGTGCCGGCCTCATCCGGGTCGCTGCCGAGTTCGGCAACTGCCTCGAGGTCGTCGAACAGCGGCGGTAGCTGCTCCTCAGCGTCGAGCGCGCGCACGGCCCGATCGGCGAAGACAGCGGCTTCGAGCAACGAGTTGGATGCCAGCCGGTTCGCGCCGTGCGCTCCGGTGCGGGCCACCTCACCCACCGCGTAGAGGCCGGCCAGCGAGGTGCGGCCCCAGCCGTCGGTGGCGACTCCGCCCATCCAGTAGTGCGCGGCCGGAGCGACCGGAATCGGTTGCACCGCCCAGTCCAGCCCGGCGGCGCGGCAGGCGGCCGTGATGGTGGGGAACCGGCTCTCGAGCAGGTCACGGCCGAGCCCGGTGGCGTCCAGCAGCACCGGGGCGCCGCCCTGCTTTTTCATCTGGGCGGCGATGCTGCGCGCCACGATGTCGCGGGGCGCGAGCTCGGCATCCGGGTGGATGGCCGGCATGAACCGTTCACCGGTGCTGGTGAGCAGCACGGCGCCCTCGCCGCGAACGGCCTCCGACACCAGCGGGGTGCCGGGCACCGCGAGCGCGGTCGGGTGGAACTGGTAGAACTCGACGTCGGCGACGGCAGCGCCGGCCCGCCAGGCGGCGGCGACACCGTCGCCGGTGGCGATGGCCGGGTTGGTCGTGTGCCGGTACAACGCTCCCGCACCTCCGGTGGCGAGGATCACGGCGTCGGCGGCGACCGCGTGCTGGGTGCCGTCCGGCCCGAGCAGCATCGCGCCGGTCACCCGGACCGTGCCGGGGCCGTCGGTCACGATCAGGTCGACGAGCATGGTGTGTTCGTGGATGGTGATCTGGTCGCCGCCGAGGGCGTGGGCGCGCTTGGCCCGCTCCTGCACCGTGGCCACCAGGGCGGTCTCGATGGCGGCGCCGGTGGCGTCGCCGCCGGCGTGCAACACCCTGGACCTGGAGTGCGCGGCCTCGAGCCCACGGGTGATGCCCGATTCGTCGCGGTCGAAATCGACGCCGAACCGGATCAGGTCGCGCACCCGGGCCGGGCCTTCCTCGCAGAGCACCCGCACGGCAGCGGGGTCGCAGAGTCCGGCGCCGGCGCGCAGGGTGTCGAGGATGTGCGCGTCGGTGGAGTCGTCGGGGAACAACGCCGCGGCGATGCCGCCCTGGGCGTAGCGGGTGTTGCTGTCGGAAAGGGCGGCCTTGGTCACCAGGGTCACCCGGTGGCCGGCATCGGTTGCCCGCACCGCGGCGATCAGCCCGGCGAGGCCGCTGCCGACGACCAGCACGCGCGTCATGGTCAGGCTCCGGTCACGACGGGGGCGACGGGACCGGCGGCGGGCGGCTTGGCGGCGAGCATCCGTTCGAGCGCCACCCTGGCGTGCCCGGCGACGTCGTCGGCGACCGTGATGCGGTTGAGCACCTCTGCCGGCACGCCGTCGCCGCCCACGAGAGCCTCGAGTACCCAGGCCAGGTAGCCGGAGTGGATGCGGTACATGGTGGAGCACGGGCAGACGACAGGGTCGAGGCAGAAGATGGTGTGCTGCGGGTACTGGGCGGCGAGGCGCTGCACGAGGTTGATCTCGGTGCCGATCGCGAACGTCGACCCGGCCGGTGCGGCCGCGATGGCCTTGGCGATGTAGTCGGTGGAACCGTATTCATCTGCCGCATCCACGACCGCCATCGGGCACTCGGGGTGCACGATCACGCGCACGCCCGGGTGCTCAACGCGGGCAGTCTCGATCTGCTCGACGGTGAAGCGGCGGTGCACGCTGCAGAAGCCGTGCCAGAGGATCACCTGCGAGTTCTCGAGTTCGGCCTCGGTGTTGCCGCCGAGGGCCTTGCGCGGGTTCCACATCGGCATCCGCTCGAGGGGAACGCCCATGGCCTTGGCGGTATTGCGGCCCAAGTGCTGGTCGGGGAAGAACAGCACCCGCTGGCCGCGCTCGAAGGCCCACTTCAGCACGGTCTCGGCGTTCGAGGAGGTGCAGACAATACCGCCGTGCTCGCCGCAGAAGCCCTTGAGCGCCGCGGAGGAGTTCATGTAGGTGACCGGGATCACCGGGACGCGCCCGTCGGCATCCGGTTCGGTGCCGTAGAGCTCTTCGAGCTGTTCCCAGCACTCGGTGACGGAGTCGATGTCGGCCATGTCGGCCATCGAGCAACCGGCGGCGAGGTTGGGCAGGATCACGGCCTGCTCGGGGCGGGAGAGCAGGTCGGCGGTCTCGGCCATGAAGTGCACGCCGCAGAAGACGATGGCTTCGGCATCCGGCCGGCTCTGGGTGGCCACGGCGAGCTGGAAGGAGTCGCCGATGAAGTCGGCGTGCTGCAGCACCTCTTCGCGCTGGTAGAAGTGGCCGAGCACCACAACACGGTCGCCCAGGGTGGCCTTGGCAGCGCGGATCCAGTCGCCCAGTTCGCCGTTGGATGCCGTGCGGTAGCGCGCGGGCAGCTCGCCCTGGCGGGGGGATCCGGTGGGGATGACGTCGCCCATCGAGGAGCCGGGCCCGTAGCCGGGGGCCTTGTCGTCGAAGTACCACGGGTCGACGGCGAGGTCGGGGGTGCAGGTGCTGCCCGTGCTCTTGCCCGTGCTGATCAGACGGATGGTGCGGTCGACCGATGCGATGGTCATGTCGTGCTCCTCGGGGAGTGCGGGGTGGTTTGGAGGGGAGTTTCGGGCCAGCCGACCGTGGAGCCCAGGGGCCCCTCGGCGATGGAGTGGGAGTCGTTGTAGCGGTAGAGCCGCGGCGGCCGGTGCGGTACCCCGGCCAGGCGGAGCCCGGTGTCGACGACGGTCCCCGTCGACTCGATCATGCGGCGGAAGTTCGCCGGGTCGAGTGCCCGGCGCAGGACCGCCTCGTGTACGTCGCGCAGCTGGGCCAGGGTGAATGTCTCGCCGAGGAAGGCGTGCGCGATGCGGGAGTATTCCACCTTGGTGCGCAGACGCCATAGCGCGTACTCGACGATGTGGTTGTGGTCGAACGCGAGCTCGGGCAGCCGGTCGGCCGGGAACCACTGCACGTTCTCATCGACGGCGGCGAGGTCGGCCTCGGTGGACTGCACCAGAGCCCAGTACACGATCGAGACGACGCGGCTGCCCGGGGAACGGCTGAGATCGCCGAAGGTGTACAGCTGCTCGAGGTACTTGGGGGAGAGTCCGGTGGTTTCCCGCAGGGTGCTGGCCGCGGCGGTGGAGAGCTCCTCCTCGGGCGGCAGCCAGCCACCCGGCAGCGCCCACAGGCCCAGGTACGGGTCCCTGGTGCGACGGACCAGGGGAAGCCAGAGCGTCATGAAGCCGGACTCGACGTCGGGCCGGAGCGCGAAAATGACCGTCGAAACCGCAAGCACAGGCGGGTGTAGATCGGTCATCGGGCATCCCTCGAGTAAAGGTCAATATGACTCTAACGTGAGGTCCATCATATAGTCATCGTGACCAGAAGTCACACCCCGGGCTCACGGCATCGTCAACCTCGTCATTTCGATGAGGATGGTGCGGTTGATCGTGCGGGACGACACGATGGAGAAACCCGCCTCGCGGAGCACGGCAAGGTCGGTTCCGGTCGCCGTTCCCCGGCTCCCGACATTCTGCAGGAGCCAGACTCTGTCGGTTGCAGCCAGCCGGAAGGCGGCCACCTCGAGCGGGAGTGTGCGGTCCCACAGCCCGTCGGTGTTCTCGAACGACTCGTCGCGGGTGATGTCGTTCAGCCCGACGAACGCCGCCGGATAGAGGTGCCCGGCCAGGCGCGGGCGCCGCGATGGCCTGGTGCTCTCGTCAAAGACGACGGCATCGCGTGGTCGGGCCTCTGCGCGCAGGATGTCGGCCGTCTGGCGCCAGTCGCTGCCGTGGTCCTTCGCGAAGTCCGAGCGTTGCGCGAGATAGCCGGGCGCCGCGAGGGTCACCACGAGCAGCAGGGCAATCGCCCGAGCCCAGAACGGCCGAAGCCCCACGATGCCCACGGCCATCAGGATGGCGGCCGCCGGCGCGCAGATCGAAAGGTAGCGATAGGCGTACATCGGCGTGATCAGGTGGGTGCCGATCAGCAGGGTGGTACTCGGCACGACCAGCCAGGCCAGCAGGACGACCAGTTCGGCCCGCGGCACCCGCCCGGGCCCGGCGTTCACGCCGACGCCCTGGAACCGGGGGACGAACGCGGTCAGGCAGCCGACCGCGATCAACAGCCAGGCGAGGGCGGCCAGGGCCGGAGTGTCGAACCACTGCTGGACGGCGGCGTCGAGCGGGCTGGCCTGTGCGCGTCGGGCCAGGAAGGCGATCTGGTCACGCTGGGTGTGGGCCAGGATGATGATCGGTGAGGCCACCGCCAGCGCGGCGCCCACCCCGCCGGCCCACGTCAGCACGGTGACGCGTGGGCTGTGCCGGGTCAGCAGAGTCACCACGAGCCCGTGCACCGGCACCAGCAGCGCGATGTAAACGAACACGGCGATGCCCGCGGCCAGCAGCGCCGCGTAGCCGGCCCAGAGCGCCAGGGTCAGTGTGGCGGTGGTGGGCCTGGACCGCACGATGTGCACGAGGAGCACTGTGCACCACACCGCGATCATGGTGGCCATGGCCGTGGACCGGGCCTCAGCGCCCATATACGTCACTCGGGGGAGCACAGCGAAGACGAGGGCGGCGAACAGGGCGACGCGCGGGTTGACGAGCATCCGGGCCAAGACGGCGGTGCCGGCCGTCGCGGCGCCGATGGACAGGGCGCTGAGTAGTCGGGTAGCGAACTCCGACGCCCCGAACACGTCGATCCAGCCGTGCAGAAGCAGATAGTAGACACCGTGCACGGCATCGACCGTGCCGAGCATCCGAAACAGCGACTGAAGCGACCGCTCGGCGGAGAGCACGCTGGCTGCCTCGTCACCCCAGTAGGACGGCTGCCAGGACCCGGCCACCGACACCAGGAAGCCGACCAGGCCGAGCAGGGCCGCGGTAGCGGCGAAGCCGCGCCGACCGTGTCTCGTCGGCTCCGGGGCCTCGACGAGCGGAGAGGCGAGAACAGTCGTCACCTCCAGACCCTAGAACCCTCCAACGTTTACCGACGAGGGGCCTCGGTGACCTGGAAGGTTCCCAAAGTGCCGCTAGGGAACGTGCCGCGGCAGCCGGATCTCGACTGCGAGTCCGCTGCCGGTGTTGCGCAGCAGGACCGTGCCGTTGGCGCGCTCGACGATGGCGTGCACAATGGCCAGACCCAGGCCCGATCCGCCGGAGCTGCTTGACCGGGCGTTGTCCGGCCTGGAGAATCTGTCGAACGCCAGCGGAATGAAATCCTCCGGCAGGCCGGGGCCGGTGTCGATCACGGTGATCAGCGCGCCGGAGCCTGAGCGGGAGAGTGACACGGTGACGCCGCCGTGGCCCGCCATCGCCGTGACGGCGTTCGAGATGAGGTTGTCGAGGAGCTGGCCCATATTCGTGGCCGAGACGCCGTAGCGACCCTCCGGGTCGTCATCGTCGATGCGGTAGACGACCTCGAGTTCGTGGCCGTCCCGCACCACCCGCGCCCGGTCGACCGACGCCGTGATCTCGTCGACCAGACCGGTCCAGTCCGTCTCGGGCGGCGACTGCACACTCTCCAGCTTGCTCAGCTCGAGCAGATTGGTTGCCAGCCGGCTCAGGCGTCCGGCTGTTGCCGATGCGTCTCGGATGTCGCGCTCGAGAGCAGGGGCATCGCCGGAGTCGAGGTGGGCCAGCTCAAGCTGCGCCTGAAGTACCGCGAGCGGGGTGCGCAGTTCGTGACTCGCATCCGACACGATCTGTTTTTCGCGGTCCACGCCGCGCCGGAGCCGCTTGATGAAGTCGTTGAGGGTTCGGGCGAGCTCGCTCACCTCGTCCTTGCCGGCTGGAACCCGCAGCTGCGCCGAGGAGCCCGTCGTGCTCAGACTCTCGGCTTCCTCACGCAGGCGGGTCACCGGGCGAAGCGCCGCGCCGGTGAGCAGCCAGGAGGCCAGTCCGAACCCGGCGGTGAGGATCACCGTGCCCAGCACGAGCACCCCGGTGAGCTCATCGAGCAGCAGGGTGGGGGCCTGCTGGCTGCGGGCGGCTATGACGAGCCAGTCGCCCGAATCCGAGCTCACCGGCGTCGCCGAGACCAGGTAGGTGGCGGCGGGGGTGGTCACGGTCTGCGGTTCGGCGCCCAATTCGATCAGGGCGTCGAGCTGCCGGTCCAGGCTGCGCGGCAGCGACGACTTCCGTACCGTCCCGGTCGGGTCGACGATGGCCAGCAGCTGGCCCTCGCTCGGGCTCTGGATGGCCTCGGCGGGGTTCGTCGCGAGCTGACCCAGCAGGGACTCGGCGTCGTTGCGCAGCATGGTCTCGTTCGAATCGGTGAGAATCGATTGCACCTCGAGGCGGACGAAGAATGCGGCGGTGCTGAACAACAGGGTCGCGACGAGGAGGCTTCCCAAGGTGATGCGCGCGCGGATCGACAGCGCGGGCAACCAGATGCCCCGGGGGCCACTCACCGGGAGGGCCGCCTCATCCGGCGAGCTCCACGGCGTAACCGGTGCCTCGCACGGTGACGATGCGCACGCCCGCGGCATCGGTATCGATCTTGCGGCGCAGATAGCTGATGTACTGGTCGACGATGTTGGGGTCGATGTGGTTCGTGCCGTTCCAGATCTCTTCGAGAATGGTGGTGCGGTCGACCGTGGTGCCGGCCCTGCTGCAGAGCAGTCGAAGCAACGCCACCTCTTTGGGGCTCATCGACACCGCACGCCCGGCCACGGTCACCCGCAGGTCGCGGGAGTCCAGCACTATGTTGCCGATCTCCACCGTGGTCGGGGCGCCCATCGACCGGCGGCGCAGCAGGGCACGCACCCTGGCGGAGAGCTCGGCGAACGCAAACGGCTTGGTGAGGTAATCGTCGGCTCCGCTGTCCAGGCCGAAAACCCTGTCGTCGACGGTGTCGCGTGCGGTCAGCAGTAGCACGGGCATGGTGTTGCCCGACTCGCGGATGCGGCGGCAGATCTCAAAACCCGACATCTGGGGCAGCATCACATCGATGGCGGCCAGGCCGAAGCCGTCCCCATTGAGGGCGATGAGTGCGTCGACCCCGGTGGAGACCCGCACCGTCTCGTACCCCTCGGCCTGCAGTCCGCGTTCGATGAGGGCACCCATCTGGTCATCGTCCTCCACGACCAAGATCTTCATCCGTCACCCTTCGCTCGCACCAGGGTCTCATGCTGGCACGTTGCGTGACGCTTCGCTCGCGACCTGCCGACGGCAAGCTGGGAAGCCGCCGCTAGGCTGACGACATGGTGGATGCGCGCGCGAGCGACGAACTCGGGGTGGCCGTGGCGCAGTTCGCGCCCGGCGCTGATCAGGCGGCGAATCTGGCCGCGATGCGCTCGCTGGCCGGTACCGCCGTGGCGCGCGGGGCGGGCATCGTGGTGTTCCCCGAGTATTCGTCGTTTTTCGAGAGCCGGTTGGGTGACGCATCCGTTGCCGCCGCCGAAGCGCTCGACGGACCGTTTGTGACCGCGCTAGGTCACCTGGCCGCCGATCTGGGCGTGCACATCGTGGCCGGCATGCTCGAGCGCACCGACGACCCCCACCGGGTGCAGAACACTCTCGTCGCCGTCGACCCCGCCGGGCTGGTCGTGGCGCGGTACCGCAAGCTGCACCTCTACGACGCGTTCGGGTCACGGGAATCCGACAGGGTGCTTGCCGGTGTCATCGAAGCGCCGGAGACCTTCGTCGTTGCCGGTCTCACGGTGGGCCTGCAGACCTGCTACGACATCAGATTCCCCGAGGTCACCCGCCGTCTTGTCGATGCCGGCGCCGACCTTGTGCTCGTCCCCGCGGAGTGGGTGCGCGGACCGCTCAAGGAGCAGCACTGGCGCACTCTGGTCACGGCGCGCGCACTCGAGAACACCGTCTATCTCGCGGCGGCCGACCATGCGCCGCCAAGCGGCGTCGGCGCGAGCATGGTGGTCGACCCGATGGGTGTTGAGCTGGTCACGATCGGGGAAACGACGGATGTGGCCGTCGGCTGGATCTCCCCTGCCCGGCTTGCCGAGGTGCGACGGGTCAACCCCGCCGTTGCCCTGCGCCGCTTCGGCACGGTGCCGCTCTAAGCGCTCATTCCGGCGCGGCCACCGACGACTTCGGCAACGCGGAGGCCGACTTCACCGCGAACGACACATCCATCCCACCCGCGTGATTGGAATCGATGGCGCGTTCTTCGCTGGTGGCGATCAGCCCTTGCGAGCTGTTGGCCGAGCGCGTCAACTGTGCGATCCACTCCGGGTTGAGAGTCGGGGTGTGGCCGCCGGTGAACTTGAAGTACAGCGGTATCGCCGGATTCATCCATGCCGAACTGCGTCCGTCGCCGACCTCGATGGCGTTGCGCCAGGAGAAAAGGAAGCTCTCGCCGCGGCGGAGTTTCTGCACGATCACGACTTGCAGATGTGTCAGGATCCTGTCGTCGAATTCAACGACGACCCGGTCGTAGGACAGGGTGCCCATGAGTTTTCACGTTCACTTCCAGATTGGCCACGCTCGGTGCCGGGAACGGGTGAAAGCGATGATGGGGCACTGACAGAAGAACCGGAGGATCCCTCAACTCTCCTCTGCTGCCCGGCAAAGCGCAAGGAATTCGGGCGAATGCAGAGCCGTGAGCGTGTCGACCGGACGTTCGACGTGGCCGAAGTGGCCGGTGCCGGTGAGTACCGTGACCTCGAGGTCGGCGATCACTCGGGTCAGGCGCCGGTCGTCGTCGTCGCCGACGAAGACATCACGGTCGCCGTGCACCGACCGCACCGGGCACTCGATGCGGGCCCAGGACGCCTCGGCGTTGTAACGACCGGCCCGGCCGGCGGCCAGGGTGAACGAGCGTGGCCGCGTCTCGGCGGCCAAAGCGGACAGTACGCTCCGGTCGACCCGGCGGACGTTGCTGAACAACGGAGCCACCGCGGGGCGCAGCAAGCCCAGCCGATTCAGCCCGGCTGCCAGACCGCGGCCGGCCGCGCCGCACGCCGAGAGAACCCTCATCACGCCGAGCAGGGCCGTGAAGCCGGGCAGCACGGCGAACCGGGACAACGGATGCCGCACGCTGTCGATGACACCGAACGTCGTCGCGGACACCAGCCCGACAAAGGTCGTCTGCCCGGGTCTGCTCGCCGCGAGCTCGAGGGCGACGAACCCGCCCAGCGAGTGCCCGATTACACGCCAACGCCGATACCCCAGGGCGCGCGCGATCTCGGCTACGGCGGCGGCAAGGGATTCAATGGTCTCAGCGTCTTCGTCGATTGCCAGGGGAGTGTCGCCCCAGCCGGGCAGGTCCGGGATGATCAGGTTCTCGAGCGGGGGCGCGGGCAACCGGTCCGCAGCGCGGATCAGCGGCGTCCAGGTGGTCCACGATCCGGCCGCACCGTGCAGCAGGATCGTCGCGGTGCCGGTGGAGCCAGTCGCTGTTCGCCGACCATGCCGCACCGCGACCGGACCGAGGGGTGTGTCGATCAGGCTCGTGCTCAGGCCCAGTCGGCCGGAGTCGTGTGACAGCGCAAACGGGCAGTAGCCCAGGTCGGTGTCGAAACCTGCCGGGACGGCGGTGGCGGTGCTCATAACAGGGGTTCGGTACGGCCGGCGGCCCGGATTGGCGGCCGGCCAAGCCTGAGTTCCGGCTGATCATTTGCCGCGGCCGGAATACCCTGCCCGGTCGCAGAGTTTGCTGAACGGGACGCGTGTTCGACAACGGCGGCACAGCCGCATCCACTGCGTCCCCATCCCACAGATATAAGGAGCACCACGTGAGTCTTTTCACCCCGCTGAACCTCGGCGCCCTCGAACTGCCCAACCGAATGGTCATGGCACCGTTGACCCGGATGCGGTCAGGGGTCGACGGCATCCCGGGTGCGCTCAACATCGAGCACTATCGCCAGCGGGCCACCCTCGGCTTGATCGTGTCAGAGGGTGTCTACCCCGATAAGGCCGGCCAGGGCTTCCCAGGCCAGCCGGGCCTGGTCACCACGGAACAGATCGCCGGCTGGGCCAAGGTCGCCGACGCCGTGCACGCCTCCGGTGGCCGCATCGTGGCCCAGGTCATGCACGCCGGTCGGGTTTCCCATCCCGAGATCACCGGAGGGCTCCAGATCGTCGCCCCCAGCGCCATCGCCATCCAGGGCGAGAGCCACACCTACAAGGGCAAGCTGCCCTACCCGGTGCCGCGCGCACTGACCGGCGAGGACCTGCCCGGCATCATCGACGGCTTCGTGCAGGCGTCCCGCAACGCTGTCGCGGCCGGCCTCGACGGAGTTGAAATCCACTCCGCCAACGGGTACCTGCTGCACGAATTCCTCTCGCCGGCCTCCAATCAGCGCGATGACATCTATGGCGGCTCCGCCGAGAACCGGGCCCGGTTCGTGATCGAGGTCGTGACGGCCGTCGCCGCGGCGATCGGCGCCGACAGGGTGGGCATCCGCATTTCGCCCCAGCACAACATCCAGGATGCCGTCGAGACCGACGACGCCGACGTCCTGGCCACCTACGGTGCGCTGGTCGACGGCCTGGCGCCGCTGGGACTGGCCTACCTCAGCGTTCTGAACCGCGACCCCGCGGGCGAGCTGGTGCGCACGCTGCGCAGCCGGTTCGGCGGCCCGCTGCTGGTCAACACCGGTTTCAGCGCCGTGACCACCCGCGAGGAGGCCATCGCCCTGCTCGACGACGGTCTCGGCGACGGTGTCGTCGTCGGTCGTGCCGTGATCGCCAACCCCGACCTCGTGCGCCGCTGGCTGGAGAACCTGCCGGTCAACGAGCCCAACCCGGCCACGTTCTACGGCCCGGATGCCGTCGGGTACACCGATTACCCGGCCTACGCGAGCTAGCCTCTCCCGCGGCGCGCCCGCGCGCTGAGACCGAACGGCCCCCTGCTGCAGGGGGCCGTTTTGTGCGCCGAGAGGTGACTACAGGTGGGCGAGACGCGCGGCGGCGTCCTCGAGCACGTCGACGCGCTTGCAGAACGCGAACCGGACGAGCGACGCGTACTGCGCCTTGTGCTCGGGCAGGCAGAACGCCGAGATCGGGATCCCGACCACCCCGGCCAGATCGGGCAGCGCGCGGCAGAACTCGACGGCGTCGGGATGGCCGAGGGGCGCGGCATCCGCCACGATGAAATACGAACCCTGCGGCACCGCGAGGGTGAACCCAGCCGCGCCGAGCCCGCCGGCCAGCACATCGCGCTTGGCCTGCAGGTCGGAGGCGATGCCGGAGTAGTAGGCGTCGGGCAGATCGAGTCCGATCGCCGTGGCCGGCTGGAACGGGGCGCCGTTGACATAGGTGAGGAACTGCTTGACGGCGAGGATCGCCGTGACGATGGCCGCCGGGGCGCTCAACCAGCCGATCTTCCAACCCGTCGTGCTGAAGGTCTTGCCGGCGGATGAGATCGTGACGGTGCGCTCACGGGCACCGGGCAGGGTCGCGACCGGCAGGTGGGCGACGCCGAAGGTGAGGTGCTCGTAGACCTCGTCGGTCACGATGAGGGCGTCGTGCTTATGCGCGAGCGCCACGATCAGTTCGAGGGTCTCGCGGGTGAAGACCGTGCCGGTGGGGTTGTGCGGGTTGTTGATCAGGATGATCCGGGTGCGGTCGGTCACGACAGCCGCCAGCTCATCCAGGTCGGGCTGAAAATCGGGGGAGTGCAGCCGCACCGTGTGATGCACGCCGCCGGCCAGGGCGATCAGGCCGCCGTAAGCGTCGTAGAACGGCTCGAAGGTCACCACCTCGTCGCCCGGTTCGAGCAGCGCCAGCAGGGTGGCGGAGAGCGCCTCGGTGGCGCCGGCGGTGACGAGAACCTCGGTGCCGGGGTCGACGGTCAACCCGTAGAAGCGCTGCTGGTGGCGCGCAATCGCCTCGAGCAGCACCGGTGCTCCCCGCCCGGGCGGGTACTGGTTGACGCCGTCGCGGATGGCCTGACGAGCGGCTTCGAGCACGACGGCAGGACCGTCCTCGTCGGGAAAACCCTGACCCAGGTTGATGGCGCCGGTGCGCATGGCGAGCGCGCTCATTTCCGCGAAAATACTGGCCGAGACGGTGCCGTCGGCGGCGAGGAGCCCGGCGCCTCTGGCGGTGCGACGCCAGGCGCCGCCGATCGTCATGTGGTGACCTGCTGCATACCCCAAATTTACGACATCCCGCAGGCCCAACTCACGCACCCGCCCGTCTAGCCAGATTCCCCGCGGGTGTGCGCAACTCCTCCTCTTCCTGATTCCGTGTCAGACCGCACCCCGCGAACACCGGTGCGGATGCGCGACCAGCGACGGGTTGCCGGAGTTATGCAGGTCCACGGCAGGGTTCGGGGTTGTGGATAACTTGCACGCGGGGGAGGGCTGCTGTCATACGGTGGCGGGATGGTGATCGTGGGTGGTGGGCGACGAGGTGTCGGACGGATGGCTAGTGCTGCCTGTGTGGGTGGTCTGCTGTTGGGTGCGGCGGGCTGTACGGCGGCGCCGAAGCCCGCGCCTCCGTCGCCCACGCCCACGATCACCCCCATCTTCGCTTCCGACGAGGAGGCGCTCGCCGCGGCCACCGAGGCCTACGCGAACTACCTCAAGCTTTCTGTCGTGATCGCCCATGAGGGTGGCAACAACTCATCGCGAATGGAAGGTGTAGCGGTGGGAGAGGCGCTTGAAACTGAAATTCATGCTCTTGAGGGCATGTTGGAGGCTGGAACAGCCGGTGTTGGAGTGCTCAAATTCGACACATTAACAATGCAATCTGCTGACCTGGCAACTGGAGAACTTTCGGCCTACGTGTGTCTCGACGTTTCGGAATCGGATGTCGTGGATAGTGCCGGTGTGAGCGTGGTTTCCGTCGACCGAGTGGAGCGACTTCCACTTGAGATTGGTTTTGTTTTCGAACCCGCTACCCAGCGCTTGCTGTTAGAGAGGACTCGGTCATGGGACGGGGAAAACTTCTGCTCGTCACTTTGATCTCGATCACGCTGGCAATGCAGGTCCCGACATCAGCTTCTGCGCTTGTTGACGCTCAGGTTTGCGGAGCCTGGTCTGGTGCCAGCGGGGACTGTCCGAAACCTGGCGCATCGGTCGGCGACGGCGGGGTGGACCTCAGCGCAGACCGGGAGGTCAACACGCCTGGACGTCAGGGGTCTGGTTCCGGCAACGGCCGCGACGGCGGTGGCGGTGGCGGCTCGGGAGGCGGCGAGTGGGATGGGCTCCCTGACGGCGTCAGCCTGGTTCCCGGGGGAGTCCCCGTCGACCGGGGCGACGCATCCGGCGGACTGGGGACTGGTCCGAGGCGCCAACCGATAGTGGCGCCGGCCGACCCCGCGGTGCCGGTGTGCCAGCCTCAGACGCCGTGCGATCCGGATCTGGTCGTGCGTGTCAGTGACCTGGTCAGTATCCCGGCCGACGCGCCCACTCAGGGGATGGAACCCAACGGTTGGCTCGTCGTCGGAGTCCCGGCCAATTTCTTCGCCACGGCGTCGGCCCATGTCCGGTCAGGGACCCTCCTCGGCGCCTCGGCCGAGGTGCGGTTCACCCCGGTGGGATTCCGGTGGGATTACGGCGATGGTGCGTCGCGAACGTCGGCTTCGGGCGGGGCGACCTGGGCGGCCCTGAACCTTCCCGAGTTCTCAGAAACCTCAACTAGTCACGTGTTCGAGAGCACCGGCACGCTGTCGATCGGGCTGGTCGTGTCATATTCGGCCGAGTATCGCTTTGCCGGTGCCGAATGGCGCGACGTGCAGGGTCTGGTGCTGGTGCCCACCCGCCCGATCACCGCGATCGCCGACCGCGCCGGCACGGTTCTTGTGGCCGAGTCCTGCCTCGGCAACCCCGGCGGCCCCGGCTGCTGAGAGGCATCGGGCCGCTGCAGGACCACGTCGTTCCGCGAGCCGGGCAAGGTCACGGCTTCATCATTGATTGCTCCCAGTCTGCGCATATCAAACGTTCAGCTTTAGGCGAGAAGCTAGCTTCGCTTGGAAGGAGCACACCATGACCGACAACACTCAGGACCCGGGCACCACCCCCGACCAGCCTCAGGACAACGCACCGTTCGAGGTCAACTCGTCGGGTGAAGCCGCAGCACAACCCACCGCAGCACAACCCACCGCAGCACAGCCCACCGCAGCACAGCCCGCAGTTCCACGCGACGCCGACAACCAGCCCACCGAGGTGCTCGGTTCGGAAGACGCCACGGTCGCTGCCCCGGCGCCCACGGCAGCTGAGCACCAGGCCGCCGCGCAGCAGGCAGCAGCGCACCAGGCCGCAGCCCAGCACGCTCAGGCAGCTCAGCCGACGCACCCGTACACCCAGGCGCCCCCCGCCTACCCCACGGATGCCTTCGGCCGCCCGATTCCGGGCCCGGACGGGTCCACCCCGATTTACGCCCCCACCCCGGCGCAGCAGCAGGCCTACGCCAACGCGAACGGCTACCCCGCGCAACCGTCGGGTGCACCGAAGGCGCCCAAGGACCCCAACCGCCGCAAAGGCAACGTGGCCTTCGTCGCCGCGCTCGCCATCGCAGCCCTGGTCGGCGGGGTCTCCGCAGCCGGTGTTTCCGCTGTCGTCTACTCGAGCCAGAGCAACGGCACCCCGGCCAGCGAGGCCCAGGGCCCGAGCACGGTGGTCGTCAACAACACCGACAGCGTGAACGAGATCACCGCAGTCGCCGCCAAGGCGTCGCCCAGTGTCGTCACCATCGAGGTCGCCGCGGGCGACTCCGGCGGCTCCGGCTCCGGCGTCATCCTCAGCGAAGACGGTTACGTCCTGACCAACACCCACGTCGTCACCCTCGACGGCGCCGCCGCAGACGCGACCATCCAGGTGAAGGCCAGCGACGGCAAGCTGTACGCGGCCACCCTGATCGGCACCGACCCGGTTTCCGACCTCGCCGTGATCAAGCTCACCGACGCGTCAGACCTCACGCCCATCACCTGGGCGGACTCGAGCGATCTCAACGTCGGCGACACCGCCATCGCAATCGGCGCGCCACTCGGCCTGTCCGGCACCGTCACCAACGGCATCGTGAGCGCCCTGAACCGCAGCATCACCGTGGCGTCCTCCGCCGCACCCACCACGCCCGACGAGACCACGCCAGACGAGGGTGACGGCAACTTCTTCAACTACGACCTGCCCAACCGGGACGGTTCGACCCCCGACACCCCGGACACCCAGGCCGCCCAGAGCAGCATCTCGCTCGCGGTGATCCAGACGGATGCCGCGATCAACCCCGGCAACTCCGGCGGAGCCCTGCTCAACAGCAAGGGCGAACTGATCGGCATCAACGTCGCCATCGCCAACGCCGGTGGCAGCTCGACCGCCACCACCGCCGGGAGCATCGGTGTCGGCTTCTCGATCCCGGCCAACCTGGCCAAGCGGGTGTCGGATGAGATCATCGACACCGGATCTGCCACGCACGGCCTGCTCGGCGCCAGCGTCACCGGCGCCACCAGCACCGACAGCGACACCGTCGGCGCCCTCATCAGCGAGGTGTCGTCCGGCGGAGCCGCCCAGAAGGCCGGCCTGAAGGCCGGTGACGTCGTCACCAATTTCAACGGTGTTCCCATCACCGACGCGACCGACCTCACCGCCCAGGTGCGTACCCTCGCAGCCGGTGCCACCGCCGACCTCACCTACGTGCGTGAAGGTGAATCGGTGACGGTGTCGGTCACCGTCGGCGAGCTCACCAGCTAGCCCGGATCAGCTCCTTCCTTCCTCCTGCGCCGCCGGTCCTGCACCGGCGGCGCAGTTGTGTCCGGGGCCGCGGCCGCCGGCTCGGAGGCCTGCCACAGGTAACGCGGACCGAGTGAAAAGACTCGGCTGCTAGGCTCAGGCGATTGCCCGAATGAGTGGAAAGATGGCCAGCCCAGTGCACGAGAGCGCAGACACAGTGCTGATCGGCGTCTCGTACATCATGCCCGTGCTCAACGAGGCCAGCCATGTACGAGCGGCGGTCCAGAGCCTGCTCGAGCAGGACTACGACGGCCCGTTCGAGGTCACCCTGGCCCTGGGGCCGAGCATCGACGGCACCACCGAACTCGTCGAAGAGATGGCCGCGGTGGATCCGCGCATCCGCGTCGTCGCCAATGAAGTCGGGTCGACGCCGGCCGGCCTCAATATCGCCATTCGCGCCTCCACCTTTCCTGTCGTGATCCGCGTCGACGCCCACTCGGTGCTTCCGCGCGACTACGCCCGCATCGCCGTCGAGACGCTTCAACGCACCGGCGCCGACAACGTCGGCGGCATCATGGATGCCCAGGGCACCGCCCCGTTCCAGCAAGCCGTCGCCCGCGCCTACGGCACCCGCATCGGCCTGGGCGGCACTCCGTTGCACGTCGGCGGCCCCGAGGGCGAAGCCGAGACCGTGTACCTCGGCTGCTTCCGCCGTGACAGCCTGCTGCGGGTGGGCATGTTCGACGAGGGCATCAAGCGCGGCCAGGACTGGGAACTCAACCGCCGCCTGCGCGAGCACGGTGGCTCGGTCTGGTTCACCCCGGCGCTGAAGGTCATCTACCGGCCGCGGCCCAGCCTGTCCCGCCTGGCCCGCCAGATGGTCTCCACCGGACTGTGGCGCGGCGAACTGGCCCGCCGGTTCCCCGAATCCAACGGCCTGCGCTACTTCGCCCCGCCCGTGATGGTGCTCGGCGTCACCATCGGCATCCTGCTCGGCCTCGCCGGCCTGGTGCAGGTCCTGCTGGACGGACCGGGCTGGCTGCTGCTGGGTTTCCTGGCCCCGCTGGCCTACCTGCTCATCGTCGTGGCGGCCACTGTTGCGTCGACCCGGTCCGACGGCGTTCGTGTCGCGCTCTGGTTTCTCGTAGTCTTGCCGTGCATTCACTTCTGCTGGGGTATCGGATTCCTGCTCGGTTACCTCAAGCTCACCACCAACATCTCGGCACACACGGGAAGACATCAATGACGTCTGGTTCGCCCAACACGGCTCGGCCCTCTTCGATCGCCGAGCTTCGTGCCGTCGCGCAACCTCCCGAGGTGCGGATGCGCGCCAACGCCGAGCACTGGACGGCGTCGCTGTACCTGCGTGACCTGTCGCCGTACCTCACCTGGCTGCTGCTGAAGACGCGCATCTCGGCCAACGGCGTCACCGGCCTGATGATCCTCGTCGGCTGGTCCACGGCCGCGGCGCTGCTCATTCCCGGCATCTGGGGTGCCCTGCTGGCCCTGGTGCTCGGCCAGCTGCAGATGCTCGTCGACTGCTGCGACGGCGAGGTCGCCCGTTGGCGTAGGACGTCGTCACCGGCCGGGGTGTTCCTCGACAAGGTCGGGCACTACTCGACCGAGGCCCTGATCCCCATCGCGCTGGGCATCCGCGCCGCCGCCTACCCGTTCGAAGCACCCGCCGACTTCCTGTTCACCACGCTGGGCCTGGCCCTGGCACTGCTGATCGTGCTCAACAAGGCCCTCAACGACATGGTGCACGTTGCCCGCGCCAACGCCGGCCTGCCCAAGCTGGCCGACAACAAGGGTGAGAAGGTGCCGCAGGCCGGCCTGATCGCGACCCTGCGCCGCCTGGCCCGGTTCCTGCCCTTCCACCGCCTGTACCACTCGGTGGAAATGACGATGGTGATCTTCGTCGCCGCCGTTATCGGCCTCGTCCTCGGTCAGCCGATCACCGACCGGGTCTTCCTCGCCGTCCTCGTTCCCCTCGCTTTCCTAGCGCTGATCGGCCACTTCCTGGCGATCATGGCCTCGAAGCGAGTGCGGTCCTGAAGTCAGGCGACAGCGTGCCCGTCACCATCGGTGTGGTCGTGCTCACCCAGGGCCGCCGCCCGGACGACCTCGAGCGCGGCATTCGCAGCCTGCTCGCCCAGGAAGACGTGCAGCTGGACATCATCTGCGTGGGCAACGGCTGGCAGCCCACAGGCCTGCCCAGTGTCGTCGCCGCGCTCGCCCTGCCCGAGAACCTGGGCATCCCCGCCGGCCGCAATCGCGGCGTGGAGCACGTGGGCGGCGACTACCTTTTCTTCCTCGATGACGACGCCAGCCTGCCGGATCCCCGGTTCCTGATCGACGTCGTAGGGGTGCTGCGCGCCGACCCCAGCATCGGTCTGCTGCAGCCTCAGGTCGTCGACCCGGCCGGCCTCACCGCGCCACGCCGCTGGATTCCACGCATCCGCAAGGGCGACGCCGCACACTCCAGCGCGGTGTTCTCGGTGTGGGAGGGTGCTGTGCTTCTGCCCAGACCCGTCTTCGACGCCACCGGCGGCTGGGCCGAACCGTTCTTCTACGCCCACGAGGGCATCGAGCTGGCCTGGCGGGTCTGGGACCAGGGCCTGCGCACCTGGTACGCGGGCAACCTGGTGGCAAACCACCCGGTGATCCTGCCCACCCGGCACGCCGATTTTTACCGGCTCAACGCCCGCAACCGCGTCTGGATCGCCCGGCGCAACCTGCCACTGCCGCTGATACCGCTCTACGTGGGGTCCTGGACGGCGATCCAGGTGCTCCGCGGAGCCCGCAACCCGGCTGCCCTCAAGGCCTGGTTCCGTGGCTGGTGGGAGGGGTGGGTCACCGACCCCGGCGAACGCCGTCCGCTGGCGACCCGCACCATCTGGCGGATGACCCGCGCGGGCCGGCCCCCCGTCATCTGAGCGGGGCCTAACGATTGGCTACCGGTGCGCCCCTTCCGGGGGGGCGGTAGGCCCTAGGTCCCGGCCCGGTGGGTAGGCTGGAGCAGTGGTAAGCAGCAAAGACGTCCGACTCGCAGCAAAGCTGGTGAAGGATGTGCTCGGTTCCCGCAAGGCTCAGCGCCTACTCACCGAGCGCCTCGCCGTACGCGGCCCGCTGCCCGCCAATACTTTCAAGATCGCCGTGTACTTCGCGGATGGCCCGGTGAACCTTTACCAGATGCGCCAGTGGTACAAGCCACTCGCGAAGCTGGCCGAGACCTGGCCCGTGGTCGTCCTGAGCCGCACCGCCGGCGGCACGATGAAGCTGATCGAAGAGAGCCCGATCCCGGTCGCCTACGTGCGCAAGGTGTCCGACCTCGAACGAGTGATCGCCGAGCAGGACATCCGCATCGTCCTGTACGTCAATCAGAACTCCCGCAACTTCCAGATGATGCGCTACGGGCGCCGCTGGCACGTTTTCATCAACCATGGTGAGAGCGACAAGATGTACATGACCACGAACCAGTTCAAGGCCTACGACTACTCGTTCGTGGCCGGTCAGGCCGCCGTCGCCAGGCTCGGCAAGGTGCTCTGGGACTACGACTTCGACAAGCGGGCCATCACCATCGGTCGGCCCCAGGCCGACCACTACTCGGGCCGGTTGCCGTTCATGCCCGACGAGCGCACCGTTGTGCTCTACGCGCCCACCTGGGAGGGCGACCGCGCCGCCGCCGCGTACGGCTCCATCGCCACGCACGGCGTGGCCCTGGTCACTGCCCTGTTGCGCAGCCCCCGGCACCGGTTGGTGTACCGCCCGCATCCGCGATCAGGTGTGGTCGACCACGAATACGGTCTGGCGAACAAGCAGATCATGGCCATGATCAACACGGCGAACAGCCGTGATGCCAGCGCCCAGCACATCATCGACACCGGCGCGGAGCTTGGCTGGCAGCTCTCCGCCGCCGACGTTGCGATCGTCGACATCTCGGCGATGGTCTACGACCGCCTTGCATCGGGCAAACCGCTCATGGTGACGCGGCCGCTGAACCCTCTCGCCGCCATCGACACCAGCGGGTACCTGTCCGACTGCGAGTGGCTTGACGCGGGCGAGACCGCCGGTATCGTCGAGACCCTCGACGAGCTTGTGAACGACGACGGCGCCGACCAACGTCTGCGCGTCTGGGTCGCGCAGTACTTCGGCGATCCCACGCCCGGTGCGCCGACGGCGCGGTTCCATGCCGCGATCGAACATCTGATGACCGAATGGGACCGGTTCGCCCAGGTGCACGCCGGCGACGACGACGGCCTCGCCGAGTTCGTCGAGGAAGTCAGCGAGACCGAAGACGTCTGAGTGATCGGGTGAGACGGGCAGGGTCAGGCCGGTCGGGCTCTGCTTAGAGGGGTTCCGCCCGTGCGGCTGCATCCGGCTTGACCGGGTCCCCGCCGGTCGGCCGGCGGCGGAGCGGCCGGGGGAGTGCCCGGAGTGCGCCGTGGCCCAGCTGAGTGAGCCGGTTGCCGGGAATCACGGCGCCGTCGCGCAGCGTGATGGTGTGCGCCCGCGGGTCGAGCTCCGGGCGGAAGGCGGCGGGCGCCTGACCGAACGCGAGCCTGGACGAACCGATGACCCGCTTGCCGAGAATGTGGTTGCCCATTCCGCCGATCACGGCGCCGATGCCGAACGGCACGGCCTTGCCGATCAGGCTGGCTCCGCCCTTGGCAGCGAACTGCCGGATGAAGGTGCGCTTGAGGCGGTCTGTCAGCGGCCCCATGATGGCGCGGGGCAGGCTGGTGGTTACCAACTCTCCCCAGTAGGCAGTACGGGCCACTCCTCCGCCGGTGACCTGACCGGCCAGCTGACGCACCAGGTCGGAGCCCTCGTGGCCGAGCATCATGGTCATCACGAGCGCCCTCGCGCGCTCAGGATCACTCACCGTGATCCCGTGCACCTCGCTGACGGACTGGGAGAAAAGTGCGGTCGCCTCAAGAAACCCGGCCGTCTCGACGCCGGACAGAGCGAGCGTGATACCGGTGCCGACGCCGGGGATCACGGCCGTCGCGCCGACCGCGGCGCCGCCGCTGGTGACAGCGGCGAGATAACGCCGCTCCAGAATGCGCACAAGCTGTTCCGGCGAGGCATCGGGGTGACGGTGGCGAATGCTGCGGATGTGGGCGAGCACAGCGGGGCGATGGATCGCCATGACCCTGTCGAAACCGGTGGCGACGCCGGATGGCAGCTGGCCGCCCTGCGGCAGCCCGCCGGTGGGCGACAGCAGTGGTGTGGGTTTCTTAGCCATAGTGCGGTCCTCCTCGGGTGCAGAAGCACGAGTTTACGGTTCGAAACTGAGCATCGTCGAGGTAATTCCCAGCCAGATTGATGCGCGTTGGCCGTGACGAATCGCGGTCGGGCGACGTCTCAGGCCTTCTTGATGCCGTACTCGGCGTTGTACCGGTCGAGGACGTCGTTGATCGGGGCGTCGAGGACCAGCTCACCCTTGTCGAGGTAGAGGCCCCTGGCACAGAACCGGCGCAGGTCGCGCTCGTTGTGCGACACGAAGAACAGGGTGCGTCCGCCGGCCAGCAGCTCTTCGATGCGTCGGTAGCACTTCTCGCGGAACGCCTTGTCGCCGACCGCCAGCACCTCGTCGACGAGGATGATCGGCTCCTCGAGCCTGGAGATCACGGCGAACGCGATACGCACCTTCATGCCGCTGGACAGGTGCTTGTACGGGGTATCGATGAAGTCGGCGATCTCGGCGAACTCGATGATGTCGTCGAAGCGGGAATCGATCTGCTTGCGGGTCATGCCGTGCAGACCCGCCGTGAGGTACACGTTGTCGCGCACGGTGAGGTCGTCGACGAAGCCGCCGGTGATCTCGATCAGCGGGGCGACACCCTCGATGACGTTCACGGTGCCCTCGTCGGGCAGCACAACACCCGTGACGAGCTTGAGCAGGGTGGACTTGCCCTGGCCGTTGCGGCCGACGACCCCGATCGCCTCACCGCGTTGAACGGTGAACGACACGTTCTGCAGCGCCCAGAACTCACCGGACCTGGTGCGGCGGCGGGTGCCGGCGAAGAGGTCCTTGAAGCTGCGGCGGCTGCGCCGATTCCGGCGGAACCTGATTCCGACGTCGTTCAGGGAGATGACGGTCTCGGTCATCAGATCTCCTTCAGCACGGCACGCTCAGTGCGGGAGAAGACCAGCAGGCCGATTCCGAGGAATGCCACCGACATGGCTGCGCTGACGGCCACGACGAACCAGTCCAGCTCGCCGGGGAAGAACGCGGCCCTGTAGAGGCTGAAGATGCCGCTGAGCGGGTTGAACGCCGCCCAGAAGTGCAGCTGCTCCGGCAGGTCACTCGTGCCATAGATGATCGGCGACGCGTAGAACAGAAAGCGCAGGATGAGTTTGACGGCTCGCTCGAGGTCGCGGAAGAACACAACCAGTGGGGCCACGATGAGGCCGACTCCGGCCGTGAGCACGGCTTGGATGAGGATGGCCAGCGGGAAGAAAATCGCATCAACGTTGACCTCGGCGCCGGACCAGATCGCAAAGACGATCAGGACCGGAATGGCGGCGATGAACTCGATGCCCTTGGACAGCACGAGCCGGTTGACCCAGATGGTGCGGGGGATCCGGGTGGACCTGATGAGTTTTGCCTCACGCAGGAATGCCCGGGTGCAGTCGGAGACGGCCCCGTTGAACCACATCCACGGCAGCAGCGCGGCGAGCAAAAAGACGATGTACGGTTCGTTGCCGACGGTGCGCTGGAAGACCTGGGTGAAAACAAACCAGTAGATGCCGGCCATCACCAGCGGGTCGAGGATCGACCAGAAGTAGCCGAGCACGGAGGTGGAGTACCGCACCCGCAGGTCCCGCTGGGTCAACAGCCAGAGGGAATGACGGTACCGCGCAAACGGGGTGCGCTGTTCAGGACGCACCTGAGCGTAACTACTCACGCGCTCTATCGTATGGGAGCGGATCGGGGCGCCGCGCCATCGACGCGACCGCCCCACGGCTCCAGGCTGATCAGACGAAGAGGTTGGCGCGCTCGAGGTCTTCGGCGAAGTCGACCTCGACGGCGTAGAAGTCGGAAATGTCGACGGGCTCCACAAGCATGCGGTTCTTCTCGATCGCGAGCTCGATGCCGCGCTCGAAGTAGTCCTGGTCGCCGACCTTGCTGAGGTGGTGGATGAGCATGGGCTTGTCAGCGGCAGACACGTAGTTGATGCCGACAGCCTCGCCGAGCCCGTTCTTCACGGTCTTCGACAGCTCCTTGATGTAGCCCTCGGCGCTCGTCGTGTACTTGACTTCCTCGTCAGACACCTTCGACGTGTTGACCGTGACGAAGGACTGGTCGCGCTTCATCATCGCGGCAGCGCGATCGAGGATAGCGGGATCGAATACGACGTCGCCGTTCATCCACAGCACGCCGCCGCTGGCGGACGCGCGGAGGGCGCGCAACAGGCTCTTCGACGTGTTGGTCACGTCGTACTGCTCGTTGTAGACGAAGGATGCCTGCGGGAAAGCCTCGATGATGTGCTCGAGCTTGTAGCCGACAACGATGGTGACCTTGGTCTTCTTGCCGAAGGCGTGCTCGATGTTGTCGAACTGCTGCTGCATGATCGTGCGGCCGTCGTTGAGTTCGGTCAGCGGTTTGGGAAGGGAGCGGCCGAGGCGGCTGCCCATTCCCGCTGCAAGTATTACTACCTGGGTGGTCACGAATATCTCCTAAGAAAGATCTGGGTGGCCCCGCAGCGGTCGGACGTTTTCGCCGAGTTTGCCTGCGGTTCACCCCTAAGTTCACGTATAGACACACCGTTATGCCACCTTCAGACTACCCGACGACCCCGTTCTGGGGGAAGAGACGGTCAGAGGCGTGTCCTGATCGTGACGATTCGTGCGGCCCTGTGACCTGCGATTCCGGCGCGAGTTTTGGTGAGAATCCGCCTGCGACCGCCGCCGGCCCCAGCGAGGTCAGACGGTCCTTGGTAAGTTAGCGAGGTGACTCCAGTGCCTCCGAACTCCGAGCCTGACGAGCGGACTCCGGTCTTGCCCGTTCCCGATACGGAGCCGGAACGCGAGGGTAGTGCCATCGAACACAACGCCCCTGCGAACCGAGCCCCTGAGCCCGATTCCCTTTCAACGACAGCACCGACCACCGGCGCGCTGCCGCCCCGCAAGCCTCCGGTGCGCCGCACCCCCCGAACCACGACGTCCTCGGCCGGTGGGGCGTCGAACGCGCCCGCCGCATCCGACGCCGACACATCGGTTTCAGCCGACACAGCGACCGCCGACGGCTCGACAACCCCGGTGAAGCCTGCGCGCAGCACGACCCGCGCACCGCGCACCCCTGCGACTCCGCGAGCCACGTCGACGCCCCGCGCTCCGGCCAAGAAGAAGCCGGCCGCCGCCGCGCTGGCGGAGGACGTGTCGGTACCGACGACGACGTCCGTGTCCCCGGCCGCCGCCGAACCCGCAACGGCGCCGGCGCGCGTCACGGTGACGCGCACCCCCGCTGCCCGCAAGGCGCCGGTGAAGCCCGCGGTCGCCAAGGCCACCAGGCTGCCGGCCACGACGACGTCCACGGCCGATACCGCGGAGGCCGTCGAGGCCGCCGCCGCGGTCTCCGAGCTGGACCTGCCCGCCGGCCCCGCGGAGGTCGGCCCCGAGAAGGCCAAGACCGCGGCCGCCCGCTCGAGCAGCGCCCGGACCGCGGCTTCGAAGGCCGCTGCCGCCAAGGCCGCTGCCGCCAAGACCGAATCGGCCACCAAGGCCGGCGCGGCCCGCGCCGCAGCGACCAAGTCCGCCGCGGCGAAGTCTGCCGCCGCCAGGACCGCCGCCACAGCGTCTGCACGTGCCGCCACCGCGGCTGCCGCCGCCGCCGCTGCGGCACGATCGGCTGCCGTTGAGGACGCACCAGCCGCTGCGGAATCCGTCACTATAGAGCCCGTAACGAAAGCGCCCGTCGCCTCAGTGCCCGACACGGCCGCGCCCGCTGCACCCGAGCCCGACGCCACCATGGTGCTGCCGGTCGTGCCGGTCGCCCCCGCGCTCTCCGCCGACGACGAGACCGTCGTCTTGACGATGCCGGCCTCCCCGGAGTCCGGCGACACCGTTGTGCTCACCGTGACCCCTGCGACGAGCGCCCCTGCCTCCGAGCCGGCCCAGCCCGCGAAGCGGCCGTTCTGGCGGCTGCCCAGGTTTGCTCCGAAGCAGACCGAGGCCGTGTCTCCGACCGACCTCGGCGCTGCCGAGCGCACGGATGCCGTGGCAGCCGGGGTACCAGCGAGCCCCGAAGCCCCTGTTGCACCCGCTCGGACTACGGTGCCCGTCGTCTCGGCCGCGGATCGCACCGGCCAGGCCACCGCGGTCCCCGAACCCGTTGTCGGTGCCACGGCGCAGCGCATCCCGCCGGTAGTGCGCAAGCCGATGGCCCCGCGCACCGGCGCATCCGCCGTCATCGGGGCGTCCCCTCGCGTGGAGATCGCGGTCAGCGGGCTGAACAAGAGCTTTGGCCAGAACGTGGCCGTCGCCGACGTCAACCTCGAAGTTCGGGCCGGGTCGTTCTACGGCATCGTCGGCCCTAACGGCGCGGGTAAGACCACCACGCTGTCGATGATCACCGGGCTGCTGCGGCCGGACTCCGGTTCGATCCAGGTACACGGCGTGGACGTGTGGGCCGACCCGATCGCCGCCAAGCGCACCATTGGAGTCCTCCCGGACCGGCTGCGGCTGTTCGACAGGCTCACCGGTGCACAGCTTCTCTACTATTCCGGCGTGCTGCGGGGCCTCGAGAGCGAAACCGTGCGGGCCCGGTCCGCCGACCTGGCCGCGGCGTTCGGCCTTGAGGATGCTCTCAACCGTCTGGTCGCCGACTACTCGGCGGGCATGACCAAGAAGATCGCCCTGGCCTGCGCGATGATCCACTCGCCGCGCGTGCTGGTGCTCGACGAACCGTTCGAATCGGTCGACCCGGTGTCGGCCGTGAACGTCACCGAGATTCTGCAGCGCTACGTCGCTGCCGGCGGAACGGTGATTCTCTCCAGCCACGGTATGGACCTCATCCAGAGGGTCTGCGACCACGTGGCGATCATTGTGCAGGGTTCGGTGCTGGCCGCGGGAACGATCGACGAGGTGCGCGGCAACGTGTCACTCGAAGAACGCTTCGTCGACCTCGCCGGCGGACGAAAGGTTGCGGAGGGCCTGGAGTGGTTGCACAATTTCTCGGACTGAAACTGAGGCTGCTCGCCAATCTGTTCCGGCGTAGCCCCTGGCAGGTCGTGGGAGTGGTGCTCGGCCTGCTCTACGGGCTGCTCGTCGCCGCGGCCCTGGTGGCCATGCTCATCACGTTCCGGTTCGTCGACGACGTCGGCGCCATTCGGGAGGGCCTCATCGTGGCCGGCTCGCTGGTGGTGCTCGGCTTCTTCCTCGTGCCGCTCGTCTTCGGCGTGGACGACAGCATGGACCCGCGCAAATTCTCCACCCTGGGCATCCCGAACAAGCAGCTGTCGTTCGGCCTCGCCGTATCCGCACTCGTCGGCGTACCGGCGACCACCCTCGCGCTGGTGCTGCTGGGCACCATCGTGACCTGGTCCAGGGGTGTGGGGGAGACCCTGTTCGCCATCCTGGCGGCCGCGCTGCTTCTGGCGACCTGCATGCTCGCCTCCCGGGTGAGCACGTCCATCTCGGCATTCCTGCTGTCCACCCGCCGCGCCCGCGAGTTCACCGGCATCATCGGCATCCTGCTGATCGTCATGATCACCCCCGTGGTGGTCCTGCTGGTCAATGTGGACTGGAGCAAATACGGGCTCGACGTGCTCGGCGGTTTCGCGAGCATCCTCGGCTGGACGCCGCTGGGCGCAGCGTGGGCCGTGCCGGGAGACGCCGCTGTCGGCGACTGGGGGATCGCCTTCCTCAAGCTCCTCATCGCCGCCGCGACCGTGTACCTGCTCTGGCTCGCCTGGCAGGGTCTGGTGGCCCGGATGCTCATCACGCCGGGTCGCGAGGCTCAGGCCAAGGCGTACGTCGGCCTGGGCTGGTTCGACCGGATGCCGCACAACCCGATCGGTGCGATCGCCGCGCGCAGCATCACCTACTGGGGCCGCGACCCGCGCTACTGGGTCTCGCTAATCATGATCCCCATCGTCCCGGTCCTGGTGATCCTGCCTCTCGTCTTCGCGGGGATGCCCTTCGAATACCTCGTCCTCGTTCCGGTGCCTCTGATGTGCGTCTTCCTCGGCTGGACGCTGCACAACGACGTCGCGTATGACCACACCGCCATCTGGCTGCACGTGGTCTCCGGACCGCGCGGAGTGGCCGACCGCGTCGGCCGGCTCGTTCCGGCGCTCTTCGTGGGCATCCCGTTGATCGGGCTGGGCTCGGCCGTCAGCGTCAGCGTGCACGGGGACTGGGCGGTGCTGCCCGGTCTGCTCGGCGTGAGCACCTGCATCCTGCTCGCCGGGCTGGGCTTCTCCAGCTTCACGTCGGCCCGGTTCCCCTACCCGGCGACCAAGCCAGGGGACAGCCCGTTCGCGCAGCCGCAGTCGTCGGATACCGCCGCCGCGATCATCCAGTCGTTCACCTTCGTCGGGTCCATCGTGGTGGCCCTGCCGGCCATCGTGTGCGCCGTTCTGGGTGTCTTCGTGGATCCGGTGTGGAACCTGCCGGCTCTCTACTGGGGGCTCGGCATCGGCTTCGTCATGCTGATCGGCGGGGTCTGGCTGGGCTCGCGGACCTTCGAACGCCGTGGTCCCGAAATGCTCTCCTCCGCATTGCGCGCGTAGCTGCATACACTTGATTCCATGACACACGACATTCGCGCGAGCATCGCAGAGCCTGGCCGCGGCCCAGATATCGGTGGCGGAACATCCACCCTCGATCGTGAACTCGAGGAACTGCTCAACCAGGAGCAGATCGAGCCCGGTGACCACGAACGCTTTTCGCACTACGTGCCGAAGGACAAGATCCTCGAGTCGGCGATGACCGGCAAGCCGGTCAAGGCGCTGTGTGGCAAGAAGTGGCTGCCGGGCCGCGACCCGGAGAAGTTCCCGGTCTGCCCGACCTGCAAGTCAATCTACGAAAAGATGAAGCAGGACTAACCCGTTCGTTGGTCGAGCTTGTCGACACCCCGCTAGCGGAACACCGTCGGGATGACGGCGTCGCCGCGGCCGAGCCTGAACGCATCGATCGGCAGCTCACGCATGGCTGCGGCGTTCTGCTCGCGGGCCAGCCGGGTGCCGGCTGCGCCCACGTAGCGTTCGTCGACAACCCCGGCCTCCATGAGCGGCACCAGCAACGACCGTTCCGTGGCTCCGGCGGCGTGGGGTTCGTGGGCGTCAACCGGTGCGTCCGTCGGGCCGTTCGCCGCCACCATAACGATCTCTTCGCGCGCCGTGCCTGTCGCGTCAAGCAGTCGCACGGCGCTCTTGCGCCCGCCGACCGAGGCCTTAGAGGCCGAGGTTTTCGCCACCGAAACCCACTCGTCTGCGGTGTTCCTGTGCGCCACCAGCTTGTAGACCATGCCGGCGGCCGGTGCGCCGGACCCTGTCACGAGTGAGGTACCCACCCCGAACGCATCCACCGGCGACGCGGACAGCGCCGCGATCGAGTACTCGTCCAGGTCGCTGGTGACGGTGATCTGGGTGTTCACGGCGCCGAGCGAGTCCAGCTGGGCGCGCGCGGCGGCGGCGACGGTGGGAAGGTCGCCGGAGTCGATGCGGATCGAACCCAGCCCGGTGCCGGCCACGGAGACGGCCAGTTCGATGCCGCGCTCGATGTTGTAGGTGTCGACCAGCAGCGTGGTCGACGCGCCGAACGCATCCACCTGGGCCCGAAAGGCGTCCTCTTCGGTGTCGTGCAGCAGAGTGAAGGAATGCGCGGCGGTGCCCATGGTGGGGATGCCCCAGCTCCGGCCGGCTTCGAGGTTGCTGGTGGAGGCGAACCCGGCGATATACGCGGCGCGGGCCGCGGCCACGGCGGAGTGTTCGCCCGTGCGGCGGGATCCCATCTCGGCCAGCGGCCGACCCAGGCTCACCGACACCATGCGGGCGGCGGCGCTGGCCACGGCGCTGTCGTAGTTGAGCACGCTGAGGATCAGGGTCTCGAGCACGACGCACTCGGCGAAGGTGCCGTCGACCTGTATCAGTGGCGAGCCCGGGAAGTACGCGTCGCCTTCGCGGTATCCCCAGATGTTGCCGCTGAAGGAGTAGTCCGCCAGCCAGTCGAGGGTGGGCGGGCGCACCACGTTGTTGGCGCGCAGCCAGTCGAGTTCAGCCTCGTCGAACCTGAAATCACGGATCAGGTCGAGCAGGCGGCCGGTGCCGGCCACGATCCCGTACCGTCGGCCGGCGGGCAGCCGCCGGGCGAAGGCCTCGAACATGCACTCCCGGTTCGCGGTGCCGCTCTGGATCGCGGCATCCACCATGGTGAGTTCGTAGCGGTCGGTTCGAAAGGCAGAAGTCTCGGTCACGCGAGAAGCCTAGCCGTCACCGCACTGCCCGGGCTGGACGCCCGGTGCACACCCTCCCGCCGCCCGTTCGCCGAGATACGTCAAACGGCCCCGTCAGATGCACTGAAGGGGCCGTTTGCGGCAACTCGCGGATCCCGGCTGGGGCCTACAGGGCGCCGAAGGCGACGATGCAGTTCTGGCCGCCGAAGCCGAACGCGTTCACCAGGGCGTGCTTGATCGGCTGGATGCGCGCGGTGAGCGGCGTGTAATCCAGGGTGCAGTCCGGGTCGGGGGTGCGCAGGTTGATCGTGGGCGGCACAATGCCGTTCTTGATCGACAGGGCGCCGACCAGGGCGGACAGGGCTCCGGCAGCGCCGATCATGTGCCCGGTCATCGACTTCGGCGCGGTGATGGAGATCTTGTCGGCGAAGTGGCGCAGTGAGTTGCGGATCGCGAGGGTCTCCGCCTTGTCGTTGGCCTGGGTGGAGGTGCCGTGGGCCACGATCATGTCGATGTCGGCCGGGTTGAGCCGGCTCTTGTCCAGGGCGCGGGTGATCGCCTGGCTGGCGTAGGTGCCCGACGGGTCGGGGGCCACGATGCTGAAGCCGTCGCTGGTGAGCGCCCCACCGAGCACCTCGGCGTAGACGCGGGCACCCCGGGCGCGGGCGTGGGAGAGCAGCTCCATGACGAACACCACGGCGCCCTCGCCGAAGACCAGGCCGTTGCGGTTGGCGTCGAACGGGCGGCTGGCCTCGGTGGGTTCGTCGTTGTGGGTGGATGCGGCGTGCATGGCGTTCAGCCCGGCGAACATCACCGGGGTGATGGCGGCCTCGACACCGCCGGCGATCACGACGTCGGCATCGCCGGTGACGAGCATGGTGCGCGCCTCGAGGAGGGCGTAGGCACCGCTCGCGCAGGCCAGGGCGCTGGCGTTCACCGGGCCGTGCACGCCCAGGTCGATGGCGATCTCGCAGGCGGCCATGTTCATCAGCGACTGCGGAACGAAGCGGGGCGAGATGCGGCGGGCGCTGCCTGCGTTGACGTGCTCGGTGGCATCCTGGATCTCGGCGTAGCCGGACACGGCGCTATTGACGATGACGCCGGTGTGGATACCCTCCATTGACGGCCCAAAGCCGGCGTCCGCGACTGCCTCGCGGGCCGCGGCGATCGCCAGCTGGGAGGCGCGCGAGGCCCGCTTGACCTGCTTGATCGACATCCGCGTGGCCGGGTCGAAGTCCTTCACCTCACCGGCGATCTGGGTGGGCAGGTCGGTGGCGTCGAACTGCGTGATGCGGGCGACACCGCTGCGGCCGTTAGTCAGGCCGTCCCAGGTTTCGGTCCACGAATTACCGAGGGGCGTCAGTGCGCCCAGTCCGGTGATTACGACTCGATCATTCATGACGATCATCTCCTCAGACGGCGCGAGGGACGTCTCCGGTGCGGGCTCTGCCTGGTTGGCCTGGCCCATATGCCGAGTGTAGTTACGGCTATATTCCGGCCCACGTACGTTGGGCGGTTCTGGGCATATAGCGGTGTCCAGCGTGGCCGAACGCCGAACCCGGCTAGGCTTGATCGACGTGACTGATGCACCGATTGGGATTTTCGACTCCGGGGTCGGCGGGCTTACCGTCGCCCGGGCCATCAAGGACCAACTGCCCAACGAGTCGATCCTGTATATCGGCGACACCGCGCATTCGCCCTACGGGCCGAAGAAGATCGCCGATGTCCGCGAGTACGCACTCGAGGTTCTCGACGACCTGGTGTCCCAAGATGTGAAGTTGCTGGTAATCGCCTGCAACACCGCTTCTGCGGCCGTGTTGAGGGATGCCAGGGAACGTTACAGCGTCCCGGTGATCGAGGTTATCCAGCCCGCGGTGCGCCGTGCGGTGGGCACCACCCGCAACAAGAGGGTCGGCGTGGTCGGTACGGCGGGCACCGTGAACTCTCGGGCCTACAACGACGCGTTCGCCGCGGCCACCGACATCCAGCTGTTCTCGCAGGCCTGCCCGCGCTTCGTGGAGTTCGTCGAATCTGGAGTCACCACAGGCGCGGAAGTGTTGCGCGTCGCCGAGGAATACCTCGCACCGCTCAAGGCCGCCGACGTGGACACGCTCGTGCTCGGCTGCACCCACTACCCGTTCCTGCGCGGGGTCATCTCCTACGTCATGGGTGACGCGGTGACGCTGGTCTCCAGCCACACTGAGACGGCCAACGACGTCTACAGGGTGCTGGTGGGCCAAGGTCTCGAACGGGTGGATGCCGCCCCGCCCAGCTACCGCTACGAGGCCACCGGCGATAGCGCCGACGACTTCCTCCGCCTCGCCCACCGCCTACTCGGCCCGGAGATCTCCCACGTGGACCTCGTCGCGACCGGCACCATCAGTCTCAGCGAGGTGACCAGACTGGCCGCCTCGACCGCTCCATCCCGCCTCTTCACCCCCCGTCATTCCAAGGAGAACCCGTGACCGACATCCTGCGCGCCGATGGCCGCACCAACGACCAGCTGCGCCCCGTCACCATCGAGCGCGGCTGGAGCGACCAGGCCGAGGGATCCGCGCTGATCTCCTTCGGTCGAACCAAGGTGCTCGCCACCGCGTCGTTCACCAACGGCGTGCCGCGTTGGATGGCCGGCAAGGGCAAGGGCTGGGTCACCGCCGAATACTCGATGCTGCCGCGCTCGACGAACTCCCGCATGGACCGCGAGTCGGTCAAGGGCCGTATCGGTGGCCGCACCCACGAGATCAGCCGGCTGATCGGTCGGAGCCTGCGCGCCGTCGTCGACATGAAGGCGCTCGGCGAGAACACCATCGTCATCGACTGTGACGTGCTGCAGGCCGACGGCGGCACCCGCACCGCCGCCATCACCGGCGCCTACGTGGCGCTGGCCGACGCCCTCGAATGGGGCCGTGAGAAGAAGTTCATCGCCCAGAAGGCCCAGCCGCTCACCGACAGTGTCGCGGCCGTCTCGGTGGGCATCATCGCCGGCGTGCCGATGCTCGACCTCGCCTACACCGAGGACGTGCGCGCCGAGACCGACATGAACGTCGTCGTCACCGGTCGAGGCAAGTTCATCGAGGTGCAGGGCACGGCCGAGGGCGCCCCCTTCGACCGCAGCGAGCTCGACTCCCTGCTCGACCTGGCCCTCGGCGGGGCGATCACGCTCACCGAGCTGCAGAAGACCACGCTGGGCCGCTGACATGCGCGTCGTTCTCGCCACCCACAACGCCCACAAGGTCGAGGAGCTGCGCCGCATCCTCGCGCCCATGCTGCCGGACCTGGAGGTGCTGGCCTACGACGGGCCGGAGCCTGTCGAGAACGGCGCGACGTTCACCGAGAACGCGCTGATCAAGGCGCGTGCCGCCGCCGCGCACACCGGCCTGCCCGCGATCGCGGATGACTCCGGCATCTGCGTCGATGTGCTGGGCGGCGCACCCGGCATCTTCTCTGCCCGCTGGGGCGGGCCGGCGCGGGACTCCGAGGAGAATCTGCGTCTGCTGCTCTGGCAGCTCAGCGACATGACCGACGAACACCGGGCCGGTCACTTCACCTGCGTGGCTGCGCTGGCGCTGCCGAACGGCGTAGAACGGGCTGTCTCGGGGGAGTGGCCGGGTCGTATCTTGCGGGAGCCGGCCGGTGCCGGCGGCTTCGGCTACGACCCGATCTTCCAGCCGGACGGACAGGACGTATCGGCCGCCGAACTGCCCGCCGACGTGAAGAACGCCGAGAGCCACCGGGCAGTCGCCTTTGCAGCCCTCGGGCCGGTACTCACCGAGCTTCTAGCCAGCTGAGAACGGCACTCATTCCCAACTAGCCGCTGGGCTGGCTTTCGCCCGGGCGGGCTCGTAGCGTTGACGCATGGGCCACGATCACGCATCCGCTTCGACGAGCAATCGTTCACGCCTGTCGATCGTGATCGGCCTGGTCGCTGCGGTCCTCGTCGTCGAAATCGTCGGTGCCTGGTTCACCGGCTCGCTGGCGTTGCTCGCCGATGCCGGCCACATGTTCTCCGACCTGGCCGGTCTGATCATCGCTCTCACCGCTACCGTCGTCGCGGCCCGCCCCGCCACCGATCGGCAGACCTTCGGCTACCAGCGGGCCGAGGTGTTCGGTGCGCTGCTCAACGGCCTGATCCTGATCGTGGTGGCGGGCTTCGTGGTCGTCGGTGCCATCAACCGGCTGACCTCCGGCGCCACCGCCGAGGTTCTGGCCGGCCCGATGCTCGTGGTGGCCGTGGTCGGCCTGCTGGCCAACATCGTCGGGATCCTGCTGTTGCGTCCGGCCGCGGCCGGGTCGATCAACATGCGCGGCGCCTACCTCGAGGTGCTCGGCGATGCGCTGGGATCGGTAGCCGTGATCGCGGCGGCCGTCGTCATCCTACTGACCGGTTTCGCGCAGGCGGACGCCATCGCATCACTGGTGATCGCCACGATGATCATTCCGCGGGCCTTCGGTCTGCTGCGCGACGTGGTGCGGGTGTTCAGCGAGTCGGTGCCGGCGGATACCGATGTGCGGGCGATCCGGGAGCACCTCGAGGGCACCGCCGGCGTCGTGGCCGTGCACGACGTGCACGTGTGGGCGATCACGTCGGGGTCACACGTGTTCAGCGCCCACATCGTCGTCGAACCCGAGCTGCTCGCGGCCGGACGGTCGGGCGCGCTGCTTCGCGAGCTGTCCGGATGCCTGTCCGACCACTTCGACGTCGAGCACTCCACGTTTCAGCTCGAGCCGGCCGATCATGCGGCGGATGCCGAACACGAGCACCACTCGCACCGCTGACGTTCTGAGCGTCACGCGCTGAGGAGGGGTCAGGCCTCGTGCTTGCCGTCGTTGTCGGTCTTGAAGGTCTCGGGATCGAGCACCAGGTTCTTCGGGTCAACGGTCACGCCGGACCGGGCCTCGCGGCGGGCTTTCACGGTGGACTGCACGTAGTGGTAGATCGTGGGGAGCAGGGTGAGCACAACGGCGCCCAGCAGGATCAGGTCGATGTAGTTGCGCACGAAGTCGGCCAGCGGCGGGATGTAGCCCAGGAAGTAGCCGAAGAAGGTGAGGCCGGCGCCCCAGATCATGGCGCCGATGAAGTTGTACAGGCTGTACTTGCGGTAGTCCATGTGTCCGACGCCCGCGGCGACCGGGGCGAAGGTGCGCACGATCGGCACGAAGCGGGCGGCGATCACGGCGAATCCGCCGAAGCGCACAAAGAAGGCGTTCGTGCGTTGCACGTTCTTGACGCTGAACAGGCCCGATTCCTTGCGCTCGAACACCCGCGGGCCGAGCCTGTGGCCGATCAGGTAGCCCACCTCGCCGCCGACGAAGGCGGCAGCACCGATGGCCAGGGCCACCCACCAGATGTCGATGGTGATGATGTCGAAGAAGACGAACAGGCCGGTGATGACGAGCAGGGTGTCACCGGGGAGCAGGAACCCGATCAGCAGGCCGGTCTCGGCGAAGACGATCGCGCACACACCAAGCAGCGCCCAGGGTCCGAATCCGTTGATGAGGATCTCGGGGTCGAGCCAGGGGATGAGTGCTGTGTTAATCACGAAGAAAACTCCAGTCGTCGGCGGCTAGATCGGCCAGTCGGCGGTGATCGCTTGCGTCGCTACAGGTTAGCGCGTTCTGGCATCTGAAGGCCTGATGAAGGGGTGGGCTAACCCCCCAATGTGTTGTGAGATCCGGTGCTCGTGCGGGCGTCGAGGCGCATCTGGGCACGATCGGCGAACCAGGTGCGCAGGCCGAAAACTATCGACGCCATGATGAAGAAACCCGCGATGATGTAGGCCGCGCTCTTCACTCCGGGGATCGCTGCGGCGTAGTAGCCCGTCAGGGTGATGCCCACACCCCAAGCCAGGGCTCCGACGATGTTGCTGGAGAGGAATTTGTAGTAGTTCATGCGGCCGACTCCGGCAACGACGGGTACGAAAACCCGTGCCCACGGCATGAAACGCGCCACGACCACCGCCCACCAGCCGTACTTGAGGTAGAAGGACTCGGTCTTCACAATTGCCAATTGGGTGCGCCGGCCACCGCGTTTGTCGAGGTAGCCGCGACCGTATCGTCGACCGAGCAGGAAGCCCACCTGGTCGCCGAGGAACGCGGCGATCCCGACGCCGACGGCGAGCACCACGATGTTCAGGTTGGTCGTGGACGCTGCCACCAGGCCGGCGCCGAACAGGAGCGAGTCACCGGTGACGAACGGGATGAACACCCCCAGGAACAGGGCAGTGCCGGCGAACACGAGGGCCCAGACGAGCAGGTAGAACACCACGACTCCCGCGCTGGAGAGGAAGTCGCTGAGCTGGCCGTCCAGGGCCGCGGCGCGGACCATCGGTTAGCGCGCCAACCCGTCGAAAACGGCGCCGTTGTAGGTGAACGCGGCATCGACCTCCGCGACGAGGGCGTTCACCTCGGCCGGTGCAAGCGACATGGCATTCAGCCGATCGCGGTAGGCACGCTTGTATTGCACGATGTTGTTGATCGCATCGAACCTGTAGAAGCCCAGCTGTTCGGGCGCGGCACCGTAGTACCGGGCCACGAGAGCCGCGATGGCCTGGCCGCCCGACAGGTCACCGAGGTAGCGGGTGTAATGGTGGGCCAGGCAGCGCACCCTGTCGGCACTGGTGAGGGACTGCAAGTGGGCGATGTACTCGGTCGTCGCCGGTAGCGGCGGATGCTCGCGGCGCCAGTCGTCGACGCCCAGCGCGGCGAGGTCGCTTTCGATGGCGGGCAGCCGGTCGAGGGCGGGGTCGAAGACGTCGATGCGGTCGACCTGGGATACCCGGTCGACGAGCTGCTCGAGAGCCTCATAGACCCAGGCGTACTGCCCGAGGTACCGGGTGTAGTCCGCGAGCGAGAGCGCACCGCTCATCAGTTCGGTGATGAAGGACCGCGTTTCGGTATCGCGGTGCTGAGTGCTCGAGCTGGCGCGAAGGTAGTCGGCCAGATTCTGTTGCTGGTCCTGGGGGCGCTGTGGAGAGCTGGGGGTCGCGGTCATGAGAACCGATCTGCTGGGAGACGAGTAAGGCAATCCTAACCACAGCGTATTCAGGGTGGCCAGCATCGAAGAGAATTCTCGGTTACAGCGGAGCCGGACGGCATCTGAGTGCCGACAGCCGGAGCCCGTCGGTGCGGGAGAAGGGACTTGAACCCTCACGCTCGAAAGCACAGGTACCTAAAACCTGCGTGTATACCAATTTCACCACTCCCGCGAGTGAGGCTCCAGTCTAGAGTGCCCTGGTTCTGCGCCGGAGTGGTGGAACGGTCACCCGTCCGGTCAGGCTGTGGATAACTCGCACGCGCGTGCCCGGTTGTGCAGCAGGATTCCTTCATGACCGAGGCCGTGCGCATCATCACCGAGCAGGTGCGGCTGCGCGTGCGCCGCGACGGCGTCGACCTGGCCGCCGACGACGCCCTCGCCGACCAATACGTGCGCGACGAGGTGCGCCGGTACAGCGAACGGGCCCTCGGCGGATCACTGCCGTTGCTCACCGATGAGTTCCAGGCCAGCAGAGAGGTGGTCGCCGCGCTCACCGGGTTCGGTGCCCTGCAACCGTTCCTCGACGACCCCGACATCGAGGAGATCTGGATCAACTCGCCCAGCCGGGTTTTCGTCGCCCGTGACGGTGTGCCAGAGCTGACCCCGATGGTGCTCACCGAGCGGGAGGTGCGCGACCTGGTTGAGCGGATGTTGCAGGCGTCCGGCCGGCGGGTCGACCTGTCCTCACCGTTCGTGGATGCGTCCTTGCCCGACGGCTCCAGACTGCACGTGGTGATCCCTGACATCACCCAGCGATACTGGTCGGTCAACATCCGCAAGTTCACCCGGCGCATCCGGGACCTCACCCAGCTCGTGGCGCTGGGCGCGCTCACCCAGCCGGCCGCGGAGTTCATGCGGGTGTGCGTGCGTGGCGGGCAGAACATCCTCGTCTCCGGGGCCACCCAGACCGGAAAGACCACCATGCTCAACGCGCTTCTGTCGGCCACGCGTCGCACCGAACGCATCATCACGGTGGAGGAGACCTTTGAACTGAGCGTCGGCGCGCGTGATGTCGTGGCCATGCAGTGCCGGCAGCCCAGTCTGGAGGGTGCGGGCGAGATCACCCTGCGCCGGCTGATCAAGGAATCACTGCGGATGCGGCCGGACAGGCTCGTTGTGGGTGAGGTGCGTGAGGCGGAGAGCCTGGACCTGCTCATCGCGCTGAACAGCGGGCTACCCGGCATGTGCTCGATCCACGCCAACAGCGCCAGGGACGCCCTCGCGAAGCTGTCGACCCTGCCGTTGCTGGCCGGGCGCAACATCGACTCCTCGTTTGTGCTGCCCACCGTGGCGGGCTGTATCGACATCGTGCTGCACTGTGAGATGGACCGGCACGGGCGCCGCCGGGTAACCGAGATCATCGCACCGAGCGGTCAGCTGACCGGCTCCACCATCGAAGCCAGCCCGCTGTTCCTCATGAAGAACGGGGTGCTGGAACACACCGGCGGATTCCCCACCAAGCTCGCCAAGTTCCGGGCCGCAGGTCTCGACCCGGCCGAGGTGCTGCGGAGGGGAGCGGCATGACCCTGGTTCTGGGCAGCCTGCTCGGTGCCGGGCTGCTTCTGCTGAGCTCACCGCTGCTCTGGCCGGCCACCGATGGTGCGTCCCGCAGCGGCCGGCTGGTGTCGGGCTGGCGGGCCCGGCTCGCGCAGGCCGGCTTCGGGTCGGTGCCGGTGCCGGTGTTCGCCGCGCTGTCTGCGGTGCTCGCGGTGGCTTCCGCCGCGCTCGCCGAGGCGGTGCTTGGTGTGCGAGCGCTCACCCTGGTCGTCGGTGTGGTCTGGCTGGTGTTGCCCTCCCTCATCGTGCTGTGGCGGGCCAGGGCCAGGCGGCGGTTGAACCGCACGGTCTGGCCCGATGTGGTCGACCACCTGGTCTCCGCCGTGCGGTCGGGGCTGGCCCTGCCCGATGCCGTGAGCAGCCTGGCGCAGGCCGGGCCGGTGGTCACCCGCACGGCGTTCGCCGAGTTCGAGCGAGAGTACCGGGCCACCGGCAACTTCGGCTACAGCGCTGACACGCTCAAAGCCTCCCTCGCCGACCCGTTCGCCGACCGCTTGATCGAGACGTTGCGGATGGCACGGGACGTGGGCGGCAGCGACCTCACCGTGGTGCTTCGCAGCCTGTCGAGCTGGTTGCGGCAGGATGCCGCGGTGCGCGCCGAGGTCGAGGCCAAACAGTCCTGGGTGGTGAACGCCGCCCGGCTGGGCGTGGCCGCACCGTGGATCGTTCTGGTGCTGATCAGCAGCCGTCCGGAGGCGGCCCAGGCCTTCAACACCCCGTCCGGAACCGTCGTCATCCTGGGCGGTCTCACCGTATCGGTGCTGGCCTACCGGGTGATGCTCATCGTGGGGCGGCTGCCCGAGGAACGCCGGTGGTTCCAGTGACGGCGCTCGCCTGGGGTGCCTTCTTCGGGTCGGTGCTCGGCATCGGACTCTGGTCGCTGGTGAGCCTCACCCCGCGGCTGAGCCGGCCCCGGCTCGCGAACCGGTTGGCGCCCTACCTGCTCGACGTGTCGGCCGAGGCCCGGGTCTTCGTGGGCCGCCGCTCCGTCGACCCGATCCCGGTGCTGGGCACCCTGTTCTCGCCGGTGTTCGAGACCCTCGCGCAGGCCCTTGCCAATGCGCTCGGCGGCGCCGACATCCTCGAGCGTCGTCTTGCGCAATCGGGCTCCTCCCGAACCGTCGACGCCTTCCGGTCCGAGCAACTGGCGTGGGCGCTGATCGGCGCCGCCGGCGCGCTGCTGTTCGCCCTCGGCACGCCGTCGGGCCGTAGCTGGCCGCTGATCGTGCAGGTCGCGGCGCCCGTCGTCGCGGCCGGAGCGGGGGTGCTGCTGCGGGACACCCTGTTGAAACGGGCGGCGACGGCACGCCTGGCCCGGATCGACAGCGAGCTGCCCACCATCCTGGAGTTCCTCACCCTGTCCCTCGCGGCCGGTGAGGGCATCCTCGATGCATTGCGCCGCGTCTCCCGCAGTACCTCGGGGGAGTTGTCCCGCGAATTCGCCGGGGTGATCGGTGACGTTCACGCCGGAGTGTCGCTCAGCACGGCGCTGACCGAGCTGTCCACCCGGATGCGTCTCATGTCACTGACCCGGTTCGTGGACCAGGTCGTCGGGGCGATCGACCGCGGCTCTCCGCTCGCCGACGTGCTGCGGGCCCAGGCCCAGGACGGCCGGGAGGAATCCAAACGGCATCTGCTCGAGGCGGCGGGCAAAAAAGAGGTGGCGATGATGGTGCCGCTGGTGTTCCTGATCCTGCCGATGACCATACTTTTTGCGATTTTTCCCGGCTTGTTCGTGCTGCAGGCCGGTTTTTAGACGTCCCCGACCGACACCGTTCCAGCTGCACCGCCCCGCTCCATCCGTGCACCACCGAGAGAAAGCAGGACACCGTGAGCCTCACCACCCAGTTTCAGAACCGTATCCGCATTGGTCTGCACGACGAGAGGGGTGACGTACCGGGCTGGGTGTTGATCACCCTGATGACAGCCGGGCTGGTCATGATCATCTGGGGTCTGGCCGGACCCGCGCTCAGCGGCATCTTCGAGCAGGCCATCGAGCGGGTCAGCGGCATCTAGCGGATGCCCTGATACCGACATGATCCGCAGGTGGCGGTGTGCGCAAGGCGACGCCGAGCGTGGCACGGCGGTGGCGGAATTCGTCATGGTTTCGGCGCTGCTCACCGCTCTCACGTTGGCGGTCCTGCAGCTCGCGCTCGCCCTGCACATCCGCAACACCGTGCTGGATGCGGCAGCGGAAGGCGCCCGATACGCCGCGCTGGCCGACAGCGGCCTCGAGCAGGGCGCCGAACGCAGCCGCGACCTGATCACGGCGGCGCTCGGACCGGTCTACGCCGCCGATGTCACGGCCAGGTACGCCGATGTCGCCGGGCAGACCGGCGTGCAGGTGCGGGTGGTGGCCCCGCTGCCGATGTTCGGTCTGTTGGGTGTGGACCGTGGCCTGGAGGTGAGGGGACATGCGGCCGTGGAGGGGTTGGAAACCGAGTGACCGATGGTGGCTACCGACCGGCGAGCGCGGGTCAGCCTCGCTCGAGTTCATCACCGCCGGGCTGATTTTGCTGGTGCCGCTGGTCTACCTGGTCCTGACGATGTCCGTGGTGCAGGGCGGTGCGTTCGCGGTGGAGGGTGCGGCCCGGCAGGCGGCCCGGGTATACGTTCAGGCGCCCACCGCCGGCGCCGCTGAGGCCCGCGCCGAGCGTGCCGTGTTGGTGGGGCTGGCCGACTACGGCATCGACGCGGCCGCCGCCGAGGTGAGCATCACCTGCCCGGGGTCCGCCGTGTGTCTGTCACGTCGCAGCGTGGTGACGGTGACGGTGCGGGTGGTCGTCGATCTGCCCTTTGTGCCCGCCGTCATCACCCAGTCGCACGGCGGCAGCATCCCGCTGCAATCGTCGGCCACCCAGACGGTGTCCAGATTCTGGCACGAGGGGTGACCCCGATGGCGCACAGGGCCGGCGTCGGCATCGGCCGCAGCACCCGGGGCGAGGACGGTTCAACCCTGCTGATCACCATCTTTTACGGCTTTCTGGCGCTGCTGGTGGTGCTGATCGTGGTCGCCGCTACGAGCCTCTACCTCGAGCGCAAAAAGCTGTTCACGCTGGCGGATGGGGCGGCGCTCGCCGCGGCGGAATCGTTCACCCTCGACTCGGTCGCGATAGAGGCCGGTGAACTGCATGCGGCCCTGACGACCGGCGAGATCCGGGCCGCGGCGACGGCGTACCTGGCCGCCGCGGAGCAGCCGGGGATCGACAACTTGGTGCTGGCCCGCGCCGACACGGCGGACGGCCAGAGCGCCACGATCACCCTGCAGGCCTGGTGGCGTCCGCCCGTGTTCACCCTGTTCGTGCCCGATGGCCTGCCCGTGGAGGTCACGGCGGTGGCCCGGTCGGTGTTCCACTGACGACTCCGAAGGTGGCATCTGCCCGGATGCAGCGAGGCTCGGTAGAGTTCCAGACATGAAACGCATTGACTACTACGGCAGAAGCTTCACCGTCTCGGACCGCTTTGCTGACGCCCTCGTGAGCTACCTCAACGACGCCGTGACCTCGGGCAAGCCGTTGGGGGAGTTCTTCGAGATGCGCTGCTACATCACCGACCCCGGTCAGACGGTTGACGTCACCATCCAGGTGGTGGCGGGCGTGCCGCTGCTGGTCTACCCGGCCGATGCGGTCTTCGACGGGGTCGCCGAGATCGAGGACGACCCGGCCGCCGTTGGTCGGTTGGGCTACCGGCGCAGCTGACCTGCCGAACCGCGCGGCCAGCCTGCGGTGGCTGGCCGGTAGTGTCGTCGGAGTGCCGCATCCGGTCGGCGGGGGAGAATAGTGACAGCCAAGCGTGACCGCCTCACCGGCGCCGGAGCCCAACTCGTCACCGAGGTGACGATCAACTACGGCTCGTCGTTGGCTGGGCTACTAATCCCCGTGGTCGGCTCGCCCGTCGTCGTGGCGGTGCGCCAGCTCGTGATGGCGATCACCGTGCTGCCGTTCTACCGGCCCAAGTTCGTCACCTTCACCTGGGCAAGGCTGTGGCCGGCACTGATGCTGGGCGTTGTGCTCGCGGTGATGAACCTCACCTTCTACGAGTCGGTCGACCGGCTCGGTCTGGGCGTGGCCGCGACCATCGAGTTCCTCGGCCCGTTCGCCGTGGCGCTGGCCGCGTCCCGCCGAGCACTCGACTTCGTCTGCGCGGCCGCTGCCGCCGGCGGGGTGTTCCTGCTCACCTGGTCGGATGGCACACTCGACCCGTTCGGCATCGCCTTGGCGCTCACCGCCGCGGCCGCCTGGGCCGCCTACATCCTGCTCACCCGCCGGGTGGCCACCCAGCTGCCTGGCCTGGAGGGCATCACCATCGCCAGCCTGGTCAGCCTGGTGCTGCTCGTTCCGCTGGCGCTGGTCACCGTGGATTACTCGAAGCTGAACTGGGGCGTGATCGGCCTTCTCGTCGCCGTGGGCGTGCTGTCCTCGGCGTTCCCGTACACGCTCGACACCTTCATCCTGCGTCGGATCACCCCGCGGCTCTACGCGATCATCACGAGCTTCGGTCCGGTCGTCGCGGCGGTCTTCGGCGTGCTGGTGCTCGGAGAGACCCTGCTTCTGCAGCAGCAGGTCGCCATCGTCGTAGTCTGCGCCGCGGCCGGCGCGGCGATCGCCACCCAGCGCGAACAGCCGGTGTCCGACCTCGAGCGCACCGCCCGCGCCATCCCGTAGCGGTGCCGTCGGCGCCATCCGTGCACGCCTTTCGAAGCGACACCCCCGCCGACGAGCCGCAAATGTGCCCTTCGCGCACGCTGAAGGGGCCCATTGCGGCATCTCGGCGGGCGGGCGGCCCGGTGAGTTGCCATTTCACGCCCATTCCGGGTGCCCGAGGGGGCCTGAACTGGCAACTCAGGTGCGAGGATGCCGGCGAGATGGCAGTTGGTGCCCCTTCAGAGTTCTTGAAGGGGCCTCAACTGGCAACGTGTCTGCGGGGTCAGTCGCGGGTGGGGATCGCTTCCAGGGCATCGGTCTCGAGCGCGGCCACGAACTCGTAGGCCACCAGCTCGCGGGGGGTCTCTTCGATGCCCACCAGCGGGGCCAGCACCTTCGACTCGTCGAGGGCGTTGAGCTTGCGGGCGGTGGGCAGCACCTGGCGCTCCATGGAGCCGACGAAGCCGTTATAGTCCTTCACGGTGCGCTCGATCGCCCTGCCGAGCTTCTCGATGTGGGTGGCGGTGGTGGCCAGCCGGGAATACAGCTCACGGCTGAGGTCGAAGAGCACCTGGGCATCGTGGGTGAGCACATCCTGCTGCCAGCTGAACGCCACGGTCTTCAGCACCGACCACAGGGTGACGGGGGAGGCCAGTGCGACGCGCTTGCTGAACGCGAACTCCATAAGCGACGGGTCGGCCTCCAGCGCCGACGACACCAGCGATTCGCTGGGGATGAACGCGATCACGAGCTCGGGGGAGGCCGCCAGGCCCTGCCAGTATGCCTTGCTGCCCAGCGCGGTGACGTGGTCGCGCACGGCCTTCACGTGCGCCTTCATGAACACGGCGCGTTGGGCGCCATCCGCACCGGTCGCCGTCGCCGGAATCTGGCTGGCCTCGAGAAACGCGGTGAAGGGCACCTTGGCGTCCACGGCGATGTTCTTGCCGCCGGGCAGGTGCACGACCATGTCGGGCCGGCCGGCGCCGGCATCCGACGTGATGCTGGACTGCACGTCGAAGTCGACCCGTTCGATGAGCCCGGCGGCCTCGACCACGCTGCGCAGTTGGGTCTCGCCCCAGACACCACGGGTGTTGTTGGCGCGCAGGGCCGAGGCAAGGGATTCGGCGGTGCTGCGCAGGCGCTCCTCGGACTCGGTGGCCGAGCGCAGCTGTTCGGTGAGCTCGCCGTGCTGCAGACTGCGCTGCTGCTCGAGCTCGGCTACCTTCTGCTGCATGTTCGCCAGGCTGTCTTTCACGGGGGCCAGGGCCTGCAACACCTGGCTCTCCTGTCGGTCTCGTTCGGTGCGTGCAGCCTGGTCGTCGCGCTGCCGGTCAACGATCTCGCGGTACTGCCGTCGCTGGTCGGCGATCTGGTCGCGCAGGCCGTCGGCGGTGGCCTGCATCGAGGCGAGCTCCTCCCGCAGCAGCGACTGCACACCGGCCTCCCTGGCGCGGGTGTCGGCGAGCACCACCTGATGCCGGGCCTCGAGCACGGCCGGATCATCGACTGCAGGGCCGGGCGACCGGCGCCGCTGGAGGAACACGGCGCTCACGAGGGCACCGAGCAGCGCACCGAGAAGCAGGCCGAGGAGAAGCGCGAGGAGATCCATCCGGCCAGTCTGACAGCGGCCACCGACACCGCCGGGAGCCGGGACGCGCGTCGTGCGGCCGGAGCTGCCCAGGGCAGTCGGTGCCGGCTAGTTCAAGGCCATCGGGCCGTGCGTGGCGCGGTGTTCCAGGGTGGCGACCGGGCCGATCACGCCGACGTTGACGCCGCAGATGCGGGCCAGGTCTTCGATGGTGTCGGCGCCGTGCCGGTCGGCGGCGTGGATCATGATCGCGGCGCAGGCCTCGGAGTCGGCGAGGGCGTTGTGGTGCGAGAAGTCCTCGAAGCCGGCGGCCATCGCCGCGACCGGCAGCCGGTAGGAGTCGAGGTGATAGGTCTTGCGGGCCACCTGCAGACTGCAGACGTAGCGGAAATCGGGCACCGTCATGCCCGTGATCGCGGATGCGGTCTTGATGACACCCAGGTCGAAGCCGGCGTTGTGTGCCACGAGCACGTCGCCATCGGCGAAGTCGACGAGGTTGGGCAGCTGCTGCGACCAGCTGAGCGCCGCGGCCACGTGCTCGGGGCGGATGCCATGGATCTTGATGTTCCACTCCTGGAACAGGTCATGGCCCAGCGGCGGCTTGATGAACCAGCCGATCTTGTCGACGACGACGCCGTCGCGCACCTTCACCAACCCCACCGAGCAGGCCGAGGCGGCCGAGGAGTTGGCGGTTTCGAAATCGATGGCGGTGAAATTGACGGGCACGCCTCATGGTCTCACGCGCCACCGACGCTGCCGCGCCGCGGGCATCCGCCGGCCGGGCCTGGCGTGAAGGGGCGCGTCCGAACGGGCTGAGCCGGTACCATGGACTCTCGTGGCTCTTACTATTGCAATCGTCGGACTGCCCAATGTCGGCAAGTCCACCCTCTTCAACGCGTTGACCAAGAACAACGTGCTCGCGGCGAACTACCCATTCGCCACCATCGAGCCCAACGTTGGCATCGTCAACCTGCCCGACCACCGCCTGGCGAAGCTCGCCAAGGTGTTCGGCAGCGAGCGTCTGCTGCCGGCCCCGGTGTCGTTCGTCGACATCGCCGGCATCGTGCGCGGCGCCAGCGAGGGTGAGGGGCTGGGCAACAAGTTCCTCGCCAACATCCGCGAGGCCGACGCCATCGCGCAGGTCATCCGTGGCTTCGCCGACCCCGACGTGGTGCACGTCGACGGTGCGGTCAACCCGGCCGGTGACATGGAGACCATCAACACCGAGCTCGTTCTCGCCGACCTGCAGACCCTCGAAAAGGCGATCGTCCGGTACGAGAAGGAGACCAAGGGTCGCAAGCTCGACCCCAGCGTTCTCAAGACCGCGCTCGAAGCGCAGACCTTCCTCGACACCGGCAAGCCGCTGTCGGCGTCGAAGATCGACGTTGAGCCCATCCGCGAACTCGGCCTGCTCACCACCAAGCCGTTCATCTACGTCTTCAACGTCGACGAGGCCGTGTTGCAGGATGCCGAGAAGCTGGCCACGCTGGCCGCCCTCGTCGCTCCGGCCAACGCCGTGTTCCTCGACGCCAAGCTCGAATCCGAGCTCGCCGAACTCGACGAAGAGGATGCCGCCGAGATGCTGGCCTCCACCGGCCAGGAGGAGAGCGGGCTCAACCAGCTCGCCCGCATCGGCTTCGACACTCTGGGCCTGCAGACCTACCTCACCGCCGGCCCCAAGGAAACGCGGGCCTGGACCATCCACAAGGGCTGGACCGCCCCGCAGGCCGCTGGTGTCATCCACACCGACTTCCAGAAGGGCTTCATCAAGGCTGAGGTCTTCGCGTTCCAGGACCTGATCGACGCCGGCTCCGTGGTGGAAGCCCGCGCCAAGGGCAAGGCCCGCATCGAGGGCAAGGAATATGTCATGCAGGACGGCGACGTCGTGGAATTCAGGTTCAACGTCTAGTTCCATCCCGGCAGCATTTCGGCCCCGCCCCGGTTCTTCCGCGGTGGGGCTTTGCTGTACCTCCAGGACAGGAGCAGCGGTGCTGAGCTCGCCTTTCGCCCGCGCCAGCGCAAACCGCGACCGCGGGGAGGTGATCTTGGCTGCCGTGGATGCGGCTTGCCCTGCCCTAGCCTTGTGTACATGGGGGCACTGCTGTGCTGAAGAAAACTGACCAGTGGGACGTGCGGATCCTGTACGCCGGGATGATTGCTCTGATGCTGGCGGTGTTCGTGTGGTTTGCCGGCGACCGTCTCCTTGAGGCATCAGTGTTCCTTTCGGTAGGGGCGGTCTACGCATTTCTCGTGGTTCGCGTCGTCTCACGATCATTCCGGGCGTTCACGGTGATGCTCTGGTCGTTCCTCCTGAACTACTGGATGTTGATCTCGCTCGACGTCGATGGCGCCCTGGACATCCCCGCGGCGGGGCCGTGGTTCATAGGGTTCATGGTCGGCTCGATCGCCGGCGGATACATCTGGTCGGGACCGGGTGCCGGGCGAGAGCGCACGCAAACCCGCCCGCGCCGGCCTGACGCCGACGGCAAGTTCTCCGGCGGGTGGCGCCTGGCACTGATCAATGCAGCCTGCGCGCTGGTGCTGTTCGGCATCGGGACAGCCCAACTGGTTCTCCTGTCACCGACAGCGCCTGCTGTTGCAGTTCTTGTTGTCGCTGTCATCGCAGGATGGGCATTGTTCCGCTTCCCGCTGCCGCTGCAAATTAGAAACGGCCTCCTTTGCCTTGGCCTACCCGTTGTGTGGGTTGCCTTGGCGTTCGTGGGTGGTGCCACCGACCAGATGGCCCTTCCGCATGCGTCGGCTTATGGCGCCCTCGCCGGGATTTTGCTGGGCGGACGGTACTGGTGCGGCCCCCAGTTCGGCGCGCCCCGGCCGCCCTTCAACGGCCAGGGACGGCGGCGCCGGCGACGGAAACGCCGGCCGAAGCAGCAGCAGCAAACATAAAGGCGCTCAAGACCAGCTGTAGCCGCCGCCCGTGAGAAGCAAGCCAAGGACCGTTGAATCTTTCAGGGAGGACGGCAAGCTAGCATCGGGGCTGCTCTGGCCACACGGCGTGCGTGGGATTGGGGGTGGTCCGACTGAGAATGCATGGTGCTGGAAAACAATCGGTCTCGCCCTGCTGGCCTTGCTCACGCTGACGGGCCGCGATGAGCGGCCATTCACCCGTGCCGACGCCATCTCCACTCCGAACTCCGCCATTCAGGTCGGCGGGTATCGGGACAGGACCTGGGAGTACGTGGACGGGGCCGGCACGACGAGGGAACTCAATCGGTGTGAGGACACGAGCCCATGGAACGTTGCTTACAGCTGCACCTCACCCGATAGGAGCGTCGAGTTGACTTTCAACCTCTCAAAATACGGAATAAGGAACCCCACCCTCCACGTCGGTGACGAGGAGATGCCGCTCTACTGCATCAACGACGGATTTTGGGGCGGCGGGCTGAGATTCTGCCTCCCGAAGACGGCGCCTGCCATTCCGACATCTCGGCGCAATGCTTAGAAAGAGTTGTTGATGAGCCGTGACGTCCGGAGCGTCGTTCCTCCCGCCGTCGCCGAGGCGAAGCTATGACCCGCGACTCGACCCCCCAGCCCACAGGGGAGGGTCAGCAGCACCAAGATTCCGAGACTGGCGGGGCCGCTGCGGGGACCGTGCCGGGAAGTACCCTTCCGGTCGTGGCCGGCGGGCCTCCGTCCCACTGGCTGTTTTGGTCCTCCCTGTGGCGGTGTTCTCTGCTTTTTGTCGTTCTGATCGGTGGCTGAGGAACGTACTGGGGGATTGCGGGAGGCGCCGGCAACCCCGCATACCGATCAGGCCATGGTCGTCGACATGGCCGTCACCGGCTTCATGTTCGGAGCCCTGGGCCAGGTTATTGCCTTCGCCGTGGCTCTTACCCTCTTCATCCGCTCGATGCCTGCCCGTCGGCGGTGGGCAGCACACCGGGAGGCCGGTTGGACGACGGCGCAGTGCAGGGCCGATGACGCTCGCCGGTCGCGTGTGGAGCACACGCAGATGCTTAATGCCCGTCTACGCAAACTCGGGCTCCGCCCGGTTCCGCCCCCACTCCGTGGACGCCTCCGCCGCCCAAGAAACCGACCACAGTGAGCCGATTGTCGGTTGTGCTGTCGACCTCAAGCGGATCGAGAGGGTCAGTGACGACCGTGTCCGTTCTGGTGAAGACACAGGACTGCGGTCCGCTGGCGATTCACTGGGGCGTGACCAGCGCTAACCAGGACGAGATCGCAGCCAGCTCCATACCCGGGGCGACCTATGAGTTCGACGTCGGCTGGTTCAGCCGCACGTTCTTCAAGAACGGAATTCAATCGGCGCGGGATTATCGGCTCATCGGGTAACCCGCCCGAGCCCTGCGGGCGCCACTGGCGCTGGCTCGTGGCTATCATGGAGACCTTGAGTAATCCCATGCTGACGGCAGTCATCCATGTCTCAGATGCGCTGGATCCGGCTAGGGGAGACGCAGCGGATCGACACGAGAATCGGATCCATAGTGAACTACGCAGCACGGCAACTACGCGCTCAGCAACTGGTGCAGGAGATAGACCTCCCACGCCCCCTGAACTCGGAAATCCTGCACCACCATATGGAGCAGATCCGCACGAAGAAGATCGTCGTCGTGCAGGCGCCTCAGGGAATGCTTGACAGCGGAATCTGCGCGCTCTGGCTCGAGGTGGCCGGTGAAGAATTCGAGCGGATCTACTGCGCGCCAACAGACTCGGCCGTCCACCGGCAGCAGTTCGTGAATCATGAGTTCGGTCACATGATCCTCAATCACAAGAAGATGATCATGCCGGCCGACAGGGTCGCGCTTCTCGCACCCCTCATCCCGATGAACGCCATTGTCGCGGCGCTGTCCCGAAACAGCTTCACCGATGAGGAAGAGGCAATGGCGGAGGCTATCGGGGACGAGCTTGCGATGATCCTTCGGAAGGACGCCTCACAAAGCAGGCGCGGAGCCGAGACCGGATTCGGGCAGGTTCTCTGATGTTCGCTCTGATCGAATACGCGGTGCTCGCGGCTCTCTGGGGCACGACCCTGCTCCTCGTGCCGAGCGCGCTCCGCGGCAAACGGCGTCTGCTTTTCTGGTTCATGGTGGCCTTCGCGGTCACCATGTCGCTGATCACCGACGGCCCGTATGCATTCGTCGACGGACTCTTGGGCGGAGTCGACCTGACCTATTTCATCTTCCACGCGACAGCGATCGTCTGTGTGGCCCTGTTCGACTGCCTCATTCAGACGGCTGTCTCAAAGGACGGACTCACCTCAACCCGAAAGCGCTTTGCGTTGTGGGGAGTGACCGGACTCATCCTCGTTCAGGCTGCCCTCTTCTTCACCAGCGGCTGGGAGATTGACAACATCCAGTTCATCGGTCCTGGCAACTGGAGTCAGCTGGTCTACAGCTTCACGACCTGGATTGCGCTGATCGTCCTTGCGATCTCGACAATGGTCGCGTGCTCCACGGACTACAAACGCCAGTCGGACACAACGCTCAAGACGGCACTGGTGATCATCTTTGCCGGGTGCGCGGTCGTATCGCTCTACGTCGTCATTCAGATGGGTGTGGCGATCAACAGGGCGGCAGGTGGCACCCACGTCAGTGCGATAGTTGATTCCCTCTCTGTGGCTTGCCCGCTCCTTGCGCCCGTTCTGCTCTCGGTCGGTCTCGGTCTCCGTCTGCTGGTCGGAGTTTTCAGGAACCTGAGCGACGCAGGCACAAGCCGCTGGCTGCTGTGGAAGGTCACCCCGCTGTGGGAGCGGCTGCTGGCTGACCGACCTGAGCTCAGCATCGAAGCACCGACGTCACGGCTAGCGCTCTGTTTTCGGGGGAGCCACGCCTTGCACCTCCACCGCCGCTACGTCGAGGTTCGGGACTGTCTCCTTCTGCACCCCGACCAGTCACTCTCGGCTCGCGAAGTGAAGCTCATCCAGAGGATCGAACAGCATATTCGGCAGGCGTCAGATGCATCTCGCGGGACCACAAACGACTCGAGGACCGATGAGTACCAAAACGCCCAGTGAAGCGGGTGGGACAGGGACCCCACTGCCCACTCCACAACTGGAGCTTGCACGCAAGCTGAACCTGCTGCTCGACGTAGTGGTGGCCGAAGGAAACACCCCGTATACCTACCGCGAGATCGCCGCGGGTCTCAAAGCCAAGAAGGTTTCGCTCTCGAGGGCCCGATGGCAGTACATGGTCAGGGGGGAAGGCCCACTGGTCAGCGACGTCCTACTTCTCACCGAGATCGCAAATTTCTTCGGGATTGCACCCGAGTACCTGCTCGGGTCCGACGATGACCTGCCGGAGCGTATCGACTCTCAGTTGGAGTTGGTCCGCATGATCCGAGTCAAGCGAGTAATCAACTTCGCGGCCCGAACCCTCGGGGATACGTCACCAGAAGCACTTCGCGAGATCACGAAGCTTCTCGAGGACGGGTTGTCCGCCGGCTCAGACCTGACAGACGAATAGCACCAGCACCGTTCCGATAGAGGTAAGGTTAGACATGTCCAAGGGGGGACAAGGGCAGAGGTGCGCCGGGAGCCAGGGGACGGATTTTTGGGGGGCCGGCGCGCTTGTGACGGGTTTGAGGTGGATCACCTTCCATCCAAAAACGTCCCGCCGCGTGGGGGGACGCGGCGGGACGCACCGTGACCATCAGGGTGGGGGGACTCCTCAGGTCACGTACCAATTCTATGGGCGACCGCAGAAGCCTCTGGCCAAACTTCGTCGACGTCCAGCGTTGAGGAATCCCAGGATTCCGTGGCAAGCACTAAATCCTGCCGCCCGCCGCTCTATCGTTGGGGTATGAGTTCCGGCCCGTCTGTGCGCCTCGTCCTGCCGCACCAGCTCTTCGACCAGCACTTCGAGGCGGCCGGAGGGACCCTGTTCGTGCTCATCGAGCATGACCTACTCTTTCGCCAGTACCGGTTCCATTCCCACAAACTGGTCCTGCACCGTGCGTCGCTGGCCCGCTTCGCAGCCCGACTGCGCGAGCACGGGTACGAGGTTGTCGTTCTTCCAAGCGATACCGAGCGAAGCTCCCACGACCAACTGGCGGAGTGCATTCGGAAGCGCGAGCCGGCGCAGGTGACCTGGTTCGACGTTGTCGATGACTGGCTCGAGCAGGATCTGTTCGCCGGGCTCGCCGACGGCGGCTACCGGATGCGCCCGGGCGACGTGCTGGAGACGCCGAACTTCCTCACCGACCGGGTGCAGATCGATGACTGGTTCTCCCACAACGGCTCCCGCATGCAGGACTTCTACGTGTGGCAACGCCGCCGACTGGACATCCTGCTCGAGAACGGCAAGCCGGTCGGCGGGAAGTGGTCCTACGACGTCGACAACCGCAAGAAGCTGCCGCGCGGGTACACGCCCCACCCCGTCGGCCGTTTCGCCGGCCATCCCGTGCTTCGGCGGGAGGGCGTCTTCGACTTCGACGCGCTGGTGGACGACCCGGACACGGTCGAGGTGCCGGCCGAGGTCGACGCAGCGATCGCCTGGGTCAGCGCCGAGTTCCCGAATGCCCCGGGTGACCCGCACCTGTTCGCCTGGCCGACCAGCGCAGACGAAGCCCGGGAGCACCTGCAGGAGTTCGTCCGTGACCGCCTGAACGACTTCGGCCCGTACGAGGACGCGATCTCCGCAACGCATCCGTTCATCAATCACGGCCTGCTGACCGGCGCGTTGAATGTCGGGCTGCTGGACCCGCGAGACGTCGTTGACGCGGTGCTCGAGGGCGCCGATCACGGCACTCCCCTCGCGTCCCTGGAGGGGTTCGTGCGGCAAATGATCGGCTGGCGGGAGTACATGCGCGCCACCTACCGAACCCGCGGTCGCGAAATGCGGACCTCGAACCGGCTCGACCACCAGAGGGCCCTTGGCGACGGGTGGTGGGATGCGACCACCGGTCTCGCTCCCGTTGATCTGGTCATCTCGCGGGTGCTCGACACCGGATATGCCCACCACATCGAGCGGCTGATGGTGCTCGGCAACGCGATGTCGCTGCTGCGCATCCACCCCGATGCGGTCTACGAATGGTTCATGGAGATGTTCATCGACGCCTACGACTGGGTGATGGTCCCTAACGTCTACGCGATGAGCCAATTCGCCGCGGGCGACGAGATCACCACCAAGCCCTATGTGTCTGGCAGCAACTACCTGCGAAAAATGTCAGACCTGCCCGCCGGCGAGTGGATGGCCGATTGGGACGGGTTGTACTGGACGTTCATCGACGACCATCGCGAGGTCTTCGCAGCGAACCCGCGCACGCGAATGGTCGTCTCCCTGCTGGGCAACATGGACCCGGGCACCTGGGACGGCCATCGGCGCCGCGCTCAGGCGCTGCTCGGCCTCGGGCACAACACGGCGTTGCTGAAGGCGATCGTCGGAGGGACGTCCCGGTAGGGGCGGGGCGAGCGCATCCACCCGCCCCGCCGGTTGGTCAGATCAGGCCGCGTCCCACGCCACCTCCACATCCAGCACCCAGGTGACCCCGAAGCGGTCGGTGAGCATCCCGTACAGCGGTGACCACTGTGACGTCGCGAGGGGCTCGACGACGGTGGCGCCTTCGGCCAGCTTCTCCCAGTAGCCGGTGATCGCCGCCGCATCCGTGCCGCGGACGGAGACGAACACGGGGATCGTGCCCGGCGCGTAGGCCTTGGCGGACGGCACGTCGTACGCCATGATGCGGAAGCCGTCGTGGGAGGTGACCGAGCCGAAGAGGATCTGGTCGGCCTCGGCGGGGTCGGTCGCCCGGTGGGCATCCGCGTAACTGATGGCGACCAGCCGGCCATCGAAGACACTCTGATAGAACTCCAGAGCGGCTCGGGCATCGCCGCGGAAGTTGAGGTGAGTGGTCGTGTGAATGGTCATGTCTGCTCCTAGATTCGAGGGTGTTCGCCGGGCTCGTCCCGGATACCTGTCATGGTCACACCAGTAGAGGACAGATTCGGTCCTCTACTGCGCCTAGAGTGAAAAACATGACGTCGACTACTTCACGGCTGCTGCTGTTGCTCTCGCTTCTCCAAACCCGGCGGGACTGGCCCGGTGCCCTCCTCGCCGATCGGCTCGAGATCAGCCACCGCACGGTGCGCCGGGACGTCGACCGCCTGCGCGAGATGGGCTACAGCATCCACGCCATGAAGGGACCGGACGGCGGCTACAGGCTGGACGCCGGCACCGAACTGCCACCGCTCCTGTTCGACGACGACCAGGTCATTGCCCTGACCGTGGCGCTCCAGGCCGCCACCGCGACCGGGGCCGGCATCGAAGAGGCCGCCGTGCGAGCGCTGACCACGATGCGGCAGGTGATGCCCGCCCGACTGCGTCACCGTCTGGACGCCCTCACCTTCACGACCATCCCGACCCGCGCCGGGGACGCCGTTACCGACCCGGTGTCCCCGGCTGTGCTCATCGCACTGTCCACCGGCATCCGCGCCCGTGAGGTGCTCCGTTTCGACTACGCGAGCCGGCAACCCGGCGACACAGATCCGACGCCGACGCCGCCGCGCCGGGTCGAACCCCATCACCTCGTCACCTCCAGCGGGCGCTGGTATCTCGTCGCCTGGGACCTCGACCGGGGAGACTGGCGGATCTTCCGCGCCGATCGGGTTGCGCCGCGCGCACCCACCGGGCCCCGGTTCACCCCGCGTGAGCTTCCCGGGAAAAACGCGCGCGACTACGTTTCGGCCCGATTCACGGGATCGGAACGGGCGAACAGTTGGCCCTGCCGGGGCACTGTGATCCTGGGGCTGCCCGCCACCGCGGTGCTGCCGTTCGCCGGCGACGGCATCCTCGAAGACCTCGGACCCGACCGCTGCCGCTACGAGGTCGGCTCCTGGTCGTGGGTGGCGCTGGCCGCATCGTTGGGCCGGTTCGACACCACCATCGAGGTCGTGGGCCCGCCCGAGCTTTCCGTGGCCTTCGGCCACCTCGCTGAGCGCTATGCCGTCACAGCTTCGGTATGAGGGCGCGGAGAAGTTCCCTGCGATCTGGTATTTCAGGAGGTCCTGGGAGTACGATACGGGGCATCGACATCCGGGGGGATACACATGAATAGCAGAGCATCGGTGGTCTACAGGCAGGGCACGATTGCGGCACTCGCCGTTGGCGTGCTGCTCGTAGCAGGATGTGCCGGCGAGTCCGCCGGCGAACAACCGGCCGGCGAGAAGCCGGCAGCCGGGGCGGCATCCACCGCTCCCACCGAGACACCGGTGCCGTCTGCCACGCCGGCGCCGGCCGAGCCGAACCTGGATGATCCGAGCTCATGGCTCATCGACTACACAGCCATCGGACCGCTGACTCTGCACGGGCAGCTGGCCGACCAAGCCGCCTCGACGACGGCGTTCACCACTACGGTCCAGGATGGCTGCCCGTGGGTGACCGCCCTCGACAAGGCCGACTTCCCGAGCATCTGGCTCCCGGACCCGGCGGGCACCGGAGTCACGGACCAGATCGTGCTGCAGGCCTGGGGGTCTGAGGCCACGGTCGCCGCCAATTCGCCGCAGACCAGCGCGGGAATCGGAATCGGTGCCACCCTGGACCAGGTCACGGCCGCCTACCCTGACATCGAGCAAAACGACGGCACGTACGCCCCGTACTACTCCCTGCCCGACGGCAGCGGACACTGGATCAACTTCGGGTTGAGCTCCGCCGGGCTGGTGGACACCATCGTCGTGCGCGACACTGCGCTCATGGACAGCGAGTACTGCGGCTAGCCGGAGCAGGTTGCCGGGGCGTCAGTCGAGCATCAGCCGCATGAGGATGCGGGGGAACCCGCCGGCTACGGAGTCGGTGTCGGCCGCCTTTGTGAAGCCGGCGCGCTCGAACATGGTTCTGGTGCCGACGTAGGCCATGGTGAGGTCCACCCGCTGTCCGTCGTTGTCCACGGGGTAACTCTCGACGCAGGGTGCGCCGGATGCTCGTGCGTAGTCGACGGCGCCGGCGATCAGCGCCGGCGTGACGCCCTGTTTGCGGTACCCCGGGCGCACTCGGAGGCACCACAGCGACCACACCGGCAGGTCGTCCAGGTGCGGGATCTTGCGTGAGGTGGCGAACGGGTGCAGCTCGGATCGCGGGGCGATGCCGGCCCAGCCGGCTACCTCACCGTCGAGGTGGGCGAGCACACCGGGGGCGAGCTTCCGGGCGCAGAGCTCCCGCACCTTGTCGGCTCTGGCGGCGCCAGTGAGAGCCCGGTTCTGCTTCGAGTCCAGGCGCCAGGAGAGGCACCAGCACACCGAGGATTCGGGTTTCTTCGGCGCGAACATGGTCGCCATCTCGTCGAAGTCGTGGGCCGGGCTCACGTCGATCGTCATCGTCCCCTCGTTCCTCGCTCCTCGTGTTGATGCTCAACGTGCATGCTCAGCGTGGACCCATCGTGGCACCGGCCACGGCGGCCGGGAAGAGCGGGCGAGGGCGTGGCAGTTGGGGGCGGAATGGGCGGGCGCCCACCGCGTGGCGACTCCGGGCGGACTCAGCTCTAGCGCAGGCTCGGGTCCAGCTCGGGCTCGATGGCGTCGATCTGCAGTGCTCCGTCGCCGGTGGACAGGGTCCATGCGGCGCTGATGTACTCTATCGCCGTCAGGTCGCCGGAGGCGAAGCCCACGTTGAAGCCGCCGACTAGCACGAGTCCTTCGTCGTCTGAACCGTCGAACAGGGTGGGTGCGCTCGCCCGCAGGCTGTCCTCGCTCAGGCTCGTGGTCCCGCGCTCGTCACGGATGGCCGCTTCCACGATGGCCGCATCGGTGGCGGCATAGTCGACGGTGACGGTCGTGCGGACCAGGAGCAGGGGAGTCTGTTGGTCCACGCTCAGGGTGCCGAAGATCTTGTCGACGCCGACGGCCGTGTTGGTGGCACGCGGACCGCCGTCCCTGGTGAGCGGCGACGGCAGACTCTGGGAAACGATGACCCCGGCCTCACTGAGCCCGAAGCTTGCCACCTGGGGTGTCAGGGCGGTGTGACCCGCAGGCGTGAACCACGGCGAGGCGCTCTCGAACCAGGCTGCGTCGGCGGTCGCGGAGTCGTCCAGGAGGGCAGAGTCCAGCCCTGCTTCCGTCACGTAGATGAGCGCCGCTCGCTGTGCGGTCTCGGCGTCTTCAATGGTGAAGCCGTACGTCGCCAGCGAGTCGAGATCGACGACCGCGGGGTCGAACTGGGCGCCGACTGACGCCGGGTCGAGTGTCGTGTGGCAGTAGCTGCCGGCGGCGTCCGTGACCTGTTCCTTAGCGATGACGTCGCCCCAGGGCCCCTGTCCGTCGGACTCTGGGCAGGCGCCGACGGCGGTGGGTACCGGTGTGGCCGGGGCCGGGGCGGCACTGGACGGAGCCTCCGCGGCGGGCGCCGAACCGGCGCAGCCGGTGAGGACCAGGACCGCCGAGACGAGGAGCGCGCCCGCGGCCGCTCGGTACTGAGCGCGAGGGGCGCCCACCCTCAGCACACCGGAATTCTGCTGGTACGCGTTGTCCCCGGTCAGATGGCGAAAAGTTTTCATCGTTGTTCCCCCTTACGCGAAGTCTAGCGAGGGTGCGCGGCAGGGGCGGTCAGCCGGCCGGCAGGTCGTGCCAGTCCACGGGCACACCGCATCACACAGGTCACCACGAGTGGGCGAGCGCGGCGCAACTGTTGCCCGTGCGGACATGTGCGCCCGGTGCGCCGGGCGCAGATGTCCGCTTCGGGAACAGTTGGTGGGCCGGGTGGGGCGGGCATCGGTGGGCGGAAGCGGGCGGGGTGGGCCGGGCGGGCATCGGTGGGCCGGGCGGCGGGGCTACTCGCCGGAGAGGGCCAGGTTGACGAAGGCGCGCACGGCCGCTGAGGCCCGGCGCTTGCGGGAGGCGGCGAGGTAGACGGTGAAGTCGGGCACGTGCGCCACCGGGATGCGCCGCACGTTGAGGGCGTCGTGCGCGGCGAACTCGGGCAGCAGCGCCACACCGAGGCCGTTGGTCACATATTCGGCGGCGGTGCCGATGTCGGAGACCTCGATCATCACCCGCCGCTCCACCCCGGCGGCGACAAAGGCATCGTCCACGATCTGCCGGCTCGCGTAACCCGGCGGCAGATCGATGAACTCCTCGTCGCCGACGTCGGCCAGGTCCACGCCGGCGGCTCCGGCCAGCGGATGCCCCGCGGGCACCACGAGGACCATCGGGGAGGACGCGATCGGCACCGCCGACAGCGTCGCTGGCACCGCTCCGCTGAGCGCCAGGAAGGCCAGGTCCAGCTCGCCGCTGGCCAGCTCGTCGACGAGATCGGCCGAGCCGCGCCGCGCCGCGCGCAGCCGCACCCCCACACCCGGGTGCCCGGTGCGGAAGAGCCCGAGCAGCCGGGGCACGTTCACGAGCGTCACCGACGTCATCAGGCCGATCACGATGGAGCCGGTGATGGCCTGGGTGGACTGCTGGGCGACATCCCGCACCTCGTTGACGGCGTCGAGGGCGCCGCGCACCTTGGGCAGCAGCAGTTCACCGGTAGAGGTGAGCCGGATCTGCCGGCGGCTGCGGTCGAACAGTTCCACGCCGAGCTCGCTCTCGAGCGAACGCACCCCGGCCGACACCGCGGACTGCGCGATGGTGAGCCGCTCGGCCGCCCGGGTGAAGTTGAGCTCGCCGGCGACGGCGCTGAAGAATTCAAGCTGCCTGAGATCCATGCCACCCATCCTCCCACGTCTCATCTGAGAAGCAGATGATTGGCATCCGGTATCGGCGTTGTTCTATATCGGTCGATCGGGCAGGCTGGAACGAGACGCCGGTTCACACCACGGCGTCACCCGCACTACAGGAGGCACGGCATGGCTCAGAATTCAACGGTCCCGGACGAGTCGGTCGACGGCACCGCCTTCGGCTCCGCAGCACTCGGCTCGCCCCGCCGGGCCGGCGACCGCGTCGTCGAATGCCTCGAGGCCTACGGCGTCAAGTGGATCTTCGGCGTCCCCGGTGCGAAGATCGACCCCGTCTACGACGCCCTCCTCGACGGCGGTCCGCAGCTGATCGTGGTGCGCCACGAACAGAACGCCGCCTTCATGGCCGCCGCCGTCGGCCGGCTCACCGGCGAACCCGGCGTCGTGCTGGTCACCAGCGGACCCGGCACCGCCAACCTCGCCACGGGCCTGCTCACCGCCACCACCGAAGGTGACCCCCTGGTCGCGATCTGCGGCGCGGTTTCCCGCGGAGACAGGCTCAAGCGCACCCACCAGTCGATGGATGCCGTCGGCATGCTTTCCGCCGTCACCAAGTCTGCCGGCGAGGTGAGCGTCGCCGACAACGTGCCGGAGGCCATCGCCAACGCGTTCCGCCAAGCCACCCAGGAGCCCAAGGGCGCCGCGGCCGTGGTGTTGCCCTACGACGTTCTCACCGACTCCACCACTGTGTCGATGACCACCCCGCACTGGGTCCCTCAGCTCGGCGCGGCCCCGGCCGCCAGCATCAGCCAGGCCGCCCAGCTGCTCAAGGACGCCCAGTTCCCGGTGATCCTCGCCGGTGCCCGCGCCGGCTCCGACCGGGCCGTCGCCGCGCTGCACCGCCTGCTCGGCGCTGCCGCGCTGCCCGTCGTGGAGACCTTCCAGGCCGCCGGCGTGATCTCCCACGACCTGGAGGAGCACTACCTCGGCCGGGTCGGCCTGTTCCGCAACCAGCCCGGGGACGTTCTGCTGCACAAGGCCGACCTGATCCTGGCCATCGGCTACGACTTCGTCGAATACGAACCCGCCAAGTGGAACAAGGATCACCTGCGCCGCATCATCCACCTGGACGAGCTGTCGGCCGACCTTGACGACTATTACCGGCCCACCGTGGAACTGCGCGGTGACGTGGCCGAGACGATGGATGCGCTCGCCAGCCAGATCGATGGCCTCACCCTGTCGGCATCCGCCTCGGCGGTCGTCGCCACCGAGCGCGCCCGCCTGGCCGAGGCCGACCAGCCCGTCCATCGTGACGACGAGTCGGAGGGCGTGCACCCCGCCGAGCTGACCCTGGCGATGCGGGCCCTGCTGCCCGACGACACCACGGTGCTCTGCGATGTGGGTTCGCACTACATCTACATGGCCCGGCACTTCCGCACCTACCACCCGCGCACCCTGCTGTTCTCGAACGGCCAGCAAACTCTTGGTGTGGCACTGCCCTGGGCGATCGCCGCGACGCTGGTGCGCCCCGGCACCCCGGTGGTCTCGGTGTCCGGTGACGGCGGGTTCCTCTACTCCGCCATGGAGCTGGAGACCGCGGTGCGGCTCGGCTCCAAATTCACCCACATCATCTTCAACGACGGCACCTACGACATGGTCGCCTTCCAGCAGCAGGGCAAGTACGGCCGCACCTCCGGCGTGCAGCTCGGCGACTACGACGCCGTGAAGTACGCCGAGTCGTTCGGCGCCCACGGTTACCGGGTCACCCACCTCGACGACTTCGCCGCGGTGCTCGAGCAGGCCATGAACGACGACGGCCCGAGCATCATCGACGTGCGGGTGGACTACCGCAACAATCGCGATGAGCTGATGGCCGACCTGGAAAGCGACGTGCTGCTGTGACCAACATCACCGTGTCCAGGCACGAGATCTTCCAGACCAGCCTGATGAGCGCGCTGCTCGACGGTGTCTACGAGGGTGAGATGACGGTGCGCGACCTGCTCGGCCACGGCAGCTTCGGCATCGGCACGTTCAACGGCCTCGACGGGGAGATGCTCATCGTCGACGGCAAGTGCTATCAGCTGCGCGCCGACGGCGGGGTGACCAAGCCCGACCTGGGCGCGTACACCCCGTACGCCGTGGTGACGAACTTCGTGCCGCACATCGAGAGCCGGCTGCCCGACAATATCGTGCGCGCCGAGGCATCCGCGTTCATCGACCACATGACGGCATCCGAGAACTACATGTACGCGCTGCGTATCGACGGCGACTTCGAGTGGATCCGGATGCGCACCGTCGTGAAGCAGCAGAAGCCGTACCGGCCGATGGTGGAGGCGACCGACGAAGATGCCATCGTCGAGCTGCACAACGTGTCCGGCTCCCTGGTCGGCTTCCGCACCCCGCTCTACGAGCAGGGCATCGGCGTGCCCGGCTGCCACACCCACTTCATCACCGACGACCGCACCGGCGGTGGCCACGTGCTCGACTTCAAGCTCAAGAGCGGCAGCGCGGCGCTCTGCCTGGGCACCGACCTGCGCCTGCAGCTGCCGCTGACGGACGCGTTCCGCGACGCCAACCTGTCGCCGGACGACCTCGCCCGGCAGCTGGCCAAGACCGAGCAGCACGCCTGACTCGCGCGTCGCGGCGCCCGCCGGGGTCGCTCCAGAGGCCCCGGCGCAGGCGACGCGGTGGCGGGAATCGAACCCGCGTAGACAGCTTTGCAGGCTGCTCCCTGGCACCTGTCCCTGTCGGTGGCCCGGCGCTACCGTAGGGGCATGGCAACAGGAACCCCCGCCGACCGCACCGACCACCAGGCCGCCAACGACGAGGTGCGCGCCTTCGTCGACGCCGTCCCCGGCGCCACCCGGCGGCGGGATGCCGAGACCCTCTTGACGATGTTCGGGCGCATCACGGGGGAGCCGGCACGGTTGTGGTACTCGTCGATCATCGGCTTCGGTCAGTACCACTACAAGTACGAGAGCGGGCGGGAGGGCGACGCGGGCGCGGCGGGCTTCTCACCACGCAAGGCGTCGATGTCGATCTACTTTCCCGACGGACTGGGCACCTACACCGACGAGCTCGCTCGGCTCGGACCGCACAAGGCCGCACTGAGCTGCCTGTATGTCACCAACCTCGACAAGGTCGACCTGGACGTGCTCGAGCAGATGGTCACGACGTCGTATCGCGCGGTGACCGCAGGCGAGTACTTCGGGCACCGGGCTCGGGAGTCGGAGGGCGGCCGCGCCGACCCCCACCGGCCGGAGTAGCTTGCTCGCCGCGAGATGCCGAAAAATGCCCCTGAGGAGGCATCCAAGGGGCATTTCGCGGCAACTCGCGGGCCGTCAGTGGCCGCGCGCGATCCAGTCGGGCAGGTCGGGGGCCTCGGCGCCGATCGAGGTCGACTCGCCGTGGCCGGTGTTCACGACGGTCTGGGCGGGCAGGGTCAGCAGCTTCGTCGTGATCGACTCGATGATGGTCGGGAAGTCGCTGTACGACCGTCCGGTCGCGCCCGGCCCGCCGTGGAAGAGGGTGTCCCCGCTGAACAGCGTGTCGAACGCGGGCGCGTAGAAGCACACCGAGCCGGGGGAGTGACCCGGCGTGTGGATGACCTGCAGCTCGATCCCGGCCACCTCGATGGTGTCGCCGTCGGCGAGCTCGCGGTTCGGCGCGGCATCCGGGTAGACGACGTCCCAGAGCATGCGGTCGTCCGGATTCAGGTAGACCGGTGCGTCCGTGGCTGCAGCCACTGCACCGGCCGCGCCGATGTGGTCGTTGTGCGCGTGGGTGCTCAGGATGCCGAGCAGTCGGCGCTCGCCGACCGCCGCGAGGATCGCCTCGGCGTCATGGGCGGCGTCGATGACGACACACTCGGTGTCATCGCCGACGATCCAGACGTTGTTCTCCAACGCCCAGCTGCCGCCGTCCAGGTCGAAGGTGCCCTCGGTGACGAGGTGCTCGATGCGCGCGCCCATCAGAGCACCACCACCGAACGCAGCACGTCGCCGGACGCCATCTTGGCGAACGCCGCCTCGATCTGATCGATGCGGATGCGTTCGCTGACGAACTCCGCCAGCGGCAGACGTCCCTGCAGGTAGAGCTCGGTGAGCATCGGGAAGTCCCGCTCCGGCAGGCAATCGCCGTACCAGGAGGACTTCAGCGAGCCACCGCGGCCGAACACATCGGCAAGGGGGATCTCGAGCATCATCTCCGGTGTCGGCACGCCGACCAGCACCACGGTGCCGGCAAGGTCGCGGGCGTAGAACGCCTGCCGCCAGGTCTCCGGGCGACCGACGGCGTCGATGACGACATCGGCGCCGAAGCCGCCGGTGAGCGCCTGCACGGCTGCGACCACGCCGTCTTCGTCGAGCCCGGCGGAGTCGATGGTGTGGGTGGCGCCGAACTCGGTGGCCTTGGCCAGCTTCTTGGCGTCACGGTCGATCGCGATGATGGTGCTCGCGCCGGCCAGCTTCGCGCCGACCACAGCGGCGTCGCCGACACCACCGCAACCGATCACGGCCACGGAATCGCCGGCGGCGACGTTGCCGGTGTTCATGGCGGCGCCGATGCCGGCCATGATGCCGCAGCCCAGCAGCCCGACCGCGGCGGGGTCGGCCTCCGGGTTGACCTTGGTGCACTGACGTTCGTGCACGAGGGTCTTCTCGGCGAACGCGCCGATACCCAGTGCCGGGCTGAGCTCGGTGCCATCGATCAGGGTCATCTTCTGGCTGGCGTTGAAGGTGTTGAAGCAGTACCAGGGTTCGGCGCGCTTGCAGGCCCGGCAGTCGCCGCAGACGGCCCGCCAGTTGAGCACCACGAAGTCGCCGACGGCCACGTGGGTGACGCCGGCGCCGATGATGCTCACCCGGCCGGCGGCCTCGTGGCCGAGCAGGAACGGGAAGTCGTCGCTGATGCCGCCCTCCTTATAGTGGAAGTCGGTGTGACAGACTCCGCAGGTATCGATGTCGACGACGACCTCACCGGGTCCGGGGTCGGGGATGACGATGTCGGTGAGCTCCACGGGAGCCCCCTTCGAACGGGCGATCGCGCCTTGAACGGTGATGGGCATGGAGCTCCTCGTGAGTTGCCGGGGCAGCCGATGTGGCAGACCTCCAACCTAGCGAAGCATCCTGACCGGGCGCTGGCCGGCGGGTCGCTCAGCGGGTGGCTCGCGACCAGTCCAGCAGTTTCTCGACCGGCCAGGTGTTGACGATCCGCTCGGCGGGCACCCCGTTCGCCGCGGCGCGTTCGGCGCCGTAGGCCAGGAAGTCCAGGTGCCCGGGGGCATGGGCGTCGCTGTCGATGCTGAACAGACAGCCGGCCGCGAGGGCCTGAGCCATGAGGTCGTCCGGCGGGTCCTGGCGTTCCGGCCGGGAGTTGATCTCGACCGCCACGGCGTTCTCGGCGCACGCGGCGAACACCCGCTCGGCGTCGAAGCTCGACGGCGGCCGGGTGCCGCGCGACCCTGTCACGAGACGACCGGTGCAGTGGCCGAGCACGGTGGTGTGCGGGTTGCGGATGCCGGCGAGCATCCGCGGGGTCATGCTCAGCGAGTCGGCGCGCAGCTTGGAGTGCACGCTGGCCACGACGACATCCAGCCGGGCCAGCAGCGCCGGGTCCTGGTCGAGCTCGCCGTTCTCGAGGATGTCGACCTCGATGCCGCTGAGCAGCCTGACCGGGTCGGGCGAGGATCCCGCGTCTGCGTTGATGTCGGCGACCACACCGAGCTGCTGCATCAGCCGGTCCGCGGTCAGGCCGTGGGCGACCGTGAGGCTCGGCGAATGGTCGGTCAGCGTCAGGTACTCCCGGCCCAGCATCCGCGCCGTGGTTACCATGAGTTCGATGGACGTGGTGCCGTCCGACCAGTCACTGTGCGTGTGCAGGTCGCCGCGAACCACCGCGAGCAGCTCGCGGCCGCCGGTGGCCACAGGGTCTGTGCCGCTCCGTCGCAGGTTGTCCAGGTAGTCGGGCAGGCCGTACAGCGACTGGGAGATCACCTCGGCCGTGCGGCCGCCGATACCCTTCATCGCCCGCAGCCGGCCGTCGTGCACCCGATCGGCGAGCTCCACCGGGTCGAGGTCGCTGATGAGCGAGGCGGCTCGTCGGAACGCCTGCACCTTGAAGGTCGGGGCGAGGCCTCGTTCCAGCCAGAAGGCGATCTCGCTGAGGGCATCCACGGCATCCATGAAGCCATGATCGGCCCGAACCGGCAGAAACGGGAGCCCGCCCGGCGACGAAACCGGAGTCAGACTACGTCAAAGTGGGCGACCGTGAGTTCGCGATCGATGAGGAAGGAGTCGTCCTGCGGATAGAAGACCGCCAGCTCGATGTCCTCGCCGGCGAAGGCGACGATATCGGCGTAAGCGCGCCAGAACGAGATCGTGCGCACCTCGCACCGACCGTCGCGCAGGTCGCGGAACACCATCGCGGCGCCGAGATTGCCCCGGGTGGACCTGTAATCGGCGAGCCCGGTGCGTTCCATGTAGGCCGTGTATGAGGCGCGGTCGGACGGTCTGATCCACCCGGTCCAACTGCGCATCACGCTGCCAGCGGGGATATCGAACATGACGGCTCCTGTCCGCCGGATTCGCGCCGGCTCTCGCCATGCTGGCAGCGCGATCTGCCGCTGCCAACCCGAGTCGGCCGTCCAGCGAATCTGTGTCGACGGTGCGAGAATGCTCTGATGACGCTGCACATCACCGGCGATACCGCCGCAGACGCCCTACTCAGTGACGACCCGTTCGCGCTCCTGCTCGGCATGTTGCTCGATCAGCAGATCGCCATGGAGGCAGCCTTTGCGGGACCGGCGAAGATCCGGGACCGGATCGGCACCCTCGACCCGTCGGTGATCGCCGGATACAACCCCGATGAATTCGCCGCGATCTTCAAGCAGACCCCGGCCGTGCACCGTTTCCCGGGCTCCATGGCCACCCGGGTGCAGACGATAGCGGAGGTCGTCGCCCAAGACTGGAACGGTGACGCCGCCGCCATCTGGACCGCCCCCGGTTCCGACGGGGCCGCCCCCGACGGCACCGAGGTGCTGCGCCGCCTCAAGGCACTGCCCGGCTTCGGTGAGCAGAAGGCCAAGATTTTCCTGGCGCTGCTCGGCAAACGGCTCGGCGTCACCGCAGCCGGCTGGCGCGAAGCATCCGCCCCGTACGGCGAGGACGGCTCGCTGCGGTCGGTGGCCGACATCGTCGACCCGGAATCGCTCGCCAGGGTGCGCGAGAGCAAACGGGCCGCGAAGGCCGCCGCGAAGGAATCCGCGGGCAGGTAACAGGGCCAGCCGTCAGGCCAGCTCCGCACGACGGATGTGTGCGGTGCTGGCGTGCGTCACCGCCCAGTCCAGCGCGTAGTCGGCGACGGCCTCCCAGCCGGGTTCCCCGCAGGTCCAGTGCGACCGACCGGGAAACTCGTGGAACTGGGTCAGCGCCGCGGACTTGCGGTAGTGGTCGGCGTTGGACTTGTTCACCGACGCGGGCATGATGTGGTCCGCGCCGCCGGCGATGAACAGCAGCGGGGCCCGGTCGTCGAACGCGTAATCCACCCAGGTTTCTTGCTTGCCCGGCTTGAAGTTGGCGATCAACCCATATGCCCACACCCAGTTGCCCGGTGCGGGGATGTGGTAACGCTCGTACACGGCGTCGGAGTCTTCTCGGCTCAGCGTGTTGGCGAAGACGTAGTGGAACTGCTCTGCCGTGTACCCGACAGCCCGGTGGTAGTTGGCCGGGTTGTTGAGGATCGGGAAGAACGACCGGATCTGCGACGGCGGGGTGACCCGCACTCCCTCCGTCGGCGCCGAGTTGATGGCGACGGATGCCGCGCCCAACCCCCGGGCGGTGAGGAGCTGGGTGAGGGTGCCACCAAAGGAGTGGCCCATGAGTATCGGGGGAGTCTCGAGCGCGCCGATGACTGCAGCGAGGTGATCGACGGTCTCGGGCACGGTCAGGTCCGCGATGATCTCGGGGTTCTCGCGCAGGGCCTCGACCTCGATCTCGAAGCCCGGATAGGTGGGGGTGATCACCCGATAGCCCTTGGCCTCGTAGTAAGGAACCCAGAGTTCCCAGCTTCGGGGCGTCATCCAGAGCCCGTGGATGAGCACGATGGTGTCGGGGGATGCCGGTTCGCTGGTCATGATTGTCCCTTCGGGAGCCGATTGAGGTGGGGCCGGAGGTGCCAGATGGCGTAGATGGAGTGAATCTAGTCCGGTGTGCCGGGGCGTTCAAGGCGGCCCGCGCAAGAACGGGCTCGGAGATGGCCGCGAGACAATGGACTGACGTGATCGAAGGAGCGTGCAGGTGGGTCCCCATTTCAGCGAGCAGGCGTTCGACTTTCTCGAGGAGCTCGAACACCGCAACAACCGTGAGTGGTTCGAGGAGCACAAGGGCGTTTACGAGTTTGAGCTGAAGGCCCGGATGCTCGAGGTGATCGAGGCGATCAACCTGCAGTTGGCGGGGTTCGCGCCCGACTATCTGCGGCCGGCGCCGAAGGCGATGCTGCGGATCTACCGCGATGTGCGGTTCTCGAACGACAAGACCCCGTACAAGACCCATCTGGCGGCGAACTGGCCCCGGCAGGGCCTGGAGAAGGCCGGCGGCGCCGGATTCTTCCTGCAGGTGGGGGTGCACGGCGTGATGGTGGCCGCCGGCGCCTACTCTCCGGGCTCGCCCCAGTTGCACGCGATCCGCGAGTACCTGCTCGACCACCATGACCAGATGCGCAGCCTGCTCGCCGACGCGTCGCTGGCCAGGCTGGCGGAGCCGTTGGCCGGCCGGCCGCTCATTCGCGGCCCCAAGGGTTTTCCCGCCGAGCATCCGGCCGCCGACCTGCTTCGCGTGCGCAGCTGGGCACTGTTCGCACAGCTGCCCGGGGAGTCTGCCCTCACGGACGGCTTCGTCGATACCGTCGTCGAACGGTTCAGGGTGCTGGCGCCCCTGGTTGACTTTCTCAACATTCCGCTGGCCAGTGCCACCCCCCTGGAGCTGGAGGCGGCCGCCGGACGACGCCGCGGCTGATTGTCGCCCACCGGCGCATCGGATGCACGAGAATGGGAGCGATGAGTGGTCGCGGCCGATCCGGTCCAACGGACCCTCGAAGGAGCTCCACAGTGAACGATCCCCGCGCCAAGATGGACGGCAACCGCCTCCTCGCCATGGGCGCCCCCCAGGCGGACTGGACGAAGGCGCCCGGCCGGGTGCCCGGCTTCTGGGTTGCCCTGCTCGGGCTCGTCGTCGCCGTGGTGTACCCGGTCCCGGCCTTGGTCATCGGCGCCGTCGGCTTCTACTTCACCATGCAGGCCTACAGGGTCATTCCCGCGGGAGCCAGAGGTCGAGGCCTCACCGTGGCGGCGCTGGCGCTGGCCGGAGCGACGCTCGCCGTCGTGGCGCTGCGGATCGTCCTCGCCCTGCTGCGCTGACCGCCCTGTTTCTGTGACCGCCCTGTTGCTGTGGCCGGCCCCTATGCCGGGCGACCGAGCAGGAGTTCTATGGGGGCATGACGGCAGGATCAAACGCCTCAGACCCCGCGCCGGCGCGGCCCCCGCTTGACACAGACTCCGCGTCCTTCGTGGTGCGGTCGACTCTGGTCGACTACGGGCAGGTCTATGCGGAGTTCAGCTGGGACCGGGTGCGACAGGTGCTGTCGGGGCTGCCGGACGGCCGGGGTGTCAACATCGCCCACGAAGCCGTGGACCGCCACGCTGCCGGAGCGCTCGCCGGACACGATGCGCTGCGGTTCGTGCGCACCGACGGCACCACTCACCCGCTCAGCTACGCCGAGCTCGCCGAACAAACCGGACGCTTCGCCAGTGTGCTGCAGCGGTTGGGAATCGAGCGGGCGGACAGGGTCTTCTCCCTCTGCGGACGCATACCCGAACTCTTCGTGGCCGCCTTGGGCACCCTCAAGAACGGCAGCGTGTTCTGCCCGATGTTCTCCGGCTTCGACCCCGAGCAGGGGCGGCAACGACTCAAGCGCGGCTCTGGGCGGGCGCTCGTGACCACCCGCGAGCTGTACCGAGAAACCGTCGCGCCGGTGCGGGCAGAACTGCCCGAGCTGGTGCAGGTCCTCCTCATCGATGCCGACGGAGAACCGGACCCCGGCACCGTCGACCTGGTCGCGCTGATGCGCGATGCCCCGCCGTACGGCGACATCGTGGCGATGCAGTCGGAGGACATGGCCATGCTCCACTTCACCAGCGGCACGACGGGTCCGCCCAAAGGTGTGGTGCACGTGCATGATGCCGTCGCCTCGCTCTATGTCGCCGGGCTCTACGCCCTCGGCCTGCACCCGAAGGACGTCTATTGGAGCACTGCGGACCCCGGCTGGGTCAGCGGCAATTCGCATGGCGTGATCACGCCGTTGGTCCACGGGGCGACAGTCTTGATCGTGGAGGGCGAGCCCGACGCCGAGCGCACCTACAGTGTGCTCGCCGACCAGCGGGTGACGGTCTGGTACACCACACCGTCAGTGCTCCGGATGCTCATGGCGGCCGGCCCCGCGCTCGCGGCCGCCCATGACCTCAGGGCGTTGCGCCATGTGGCCAGCGGTGGTGAACCGCTCGATGCCGAGGTCTTCGCCTGGGCCCAGGAGACGTTCGGGCGGCCGGTGCACGACACCTGGCGGCAGACCGAGACCGGTGGCATAATGCTCGCGAATTTCCCAGGCAGTCCGATTCGGCCCGGCGCGCTCGGCCGGCCGCTACCCGGGGTGAAGGCCGCCGTGCTGCTCACCGACGCCGACGGGCGGTTCGTGCGCGGGGACGACGGTGGGGTGGTGTTGGTCACCGAACCGGGTGCCATCGGCGAGCTCGCCTTTCGCGCCGACTGGCCGTCGATGTTCCGCGGCTACCTGCAGGACGACGCCCGGTACCGGCGGCGCTTCGTCGGAGGCTGGTACCTCACGGGCGACCTGGTGCGGCGGGACGCCGATGGCTACTACTGGTTCATCGGTCGAGGAGCAGACCCCGCCGAGCCCGCCCCCGGTCAGGGCGGGAGCGGTCGAGCACCGAACCCCAGGAGGTAGGCGTCGGCGCCGTCAAGGTCGGAGCCGTCAGCGCGGTAGCCGACGTAGCCGTCCCAACGCACCAGATACTGGGCCAGGCCGGATCGTCGGCGCGAGACGGCGGCGGCGCGTGGAGCGGCCGACCAGCGGGATCGCGGTGCGGACGGGGTCAGTTCCACGGTGAGCAGGTGCGCCCAGCGGGCCTGAAACTCCCGCACCCTTGCATCGGGCCACTCAGCGGCCGGCCCGCAGAGCAGCATCCGGAACACCGGCGGGCCCGGTGCCGCGCCGTGACCGGCGGCTGCGGTCCTGACGGAAGAAACCGGCACCGCGCCCATCCCGGGCTGGGGGAATCTCTCGCCCGGCCGCGGCCCCCGGTCGAGGCTGGGGACCCCGTCCACCGATAGCGAGCTGCGCCGGTAGTGGATGCCCAGTTCGGAGATCAGCCGGAAGCCGGTGCGGCGCGCCATCCGGCTGCGCAGCAGCAACGCGGCCACCGGCACGGCCGGGCCGGCCCGCAGGCCACGCAGCACCGGGTGCTGGCTGGTCGCCACCGTGAAGGCACGGTTGGTGCCGGCCAGCACCGAGCGGGCCACCGGCAGTCGTTCCTGCTCGTAGCTCCCGAGCAGCGCCGGGTCGGCGGCGCCCCGGCAGACCAGGGCGAGTTTCCAGCCGAGGTTCACGGCATCCTGGATGCCGGTGTTCATGCCCTGGGCGCCGGCCGGGCTGTGGATATGAGCCGCATCGCCGGCCAGGAACACCCGGCCGCGCGCGAAGGTATCGGCGAGCCGACTGCTGATGGTGAATTCGGTGAGCCAAACCGGGTCGTGCAGCACGATGGTGTCCCGGGTGTACCGGGTGACGGCCGCCTGCGCGAGGGCGAGGGTGACGGGGCCGGTGCGGCTGCCCGGCGGTAGCATCACCAGCAGCCGCCAGCCGGCCGGCGAGCCGAGAGGAAACAGGAACAGCGGACCGGCTCCGGACAGGTAGACGTGCACCCGGCCGGGTTCCAGACCGTCGGCCTCCAGATCGGCGAGGAGGAAGCGCTGCGGGAAGGCTCGACCGGAGAAACCGATGCCGGCCAGGTGCCGGGTCGCGCTATGCGCGCCGTCACAGCCCACCACATAGCGGGTGCGTACCGTCCTGGGCGGCACGCCGGGGGAGTCGAGGGTGCAGGTGACCCCGTCATCGTCCTGACTCAGGCCCGTCAGGGTGAGACCCCGGCGGATGCCGACGCCCGCGCTGGCCAGGCGGTCGACGAGTACTCGTTCGGTGCCGGCCTGAGAGAGGAACAGCAGGAACGGGAAGCGCGTGTCACCGATTGCTTCGTCGAGCAGTGCCTCGTCGAGCAGTGCCTCGTCGAACAGTGCCTCGTCGAACAGGGACACGGCATGAGCGGGCGCAGCGCTCAGGCTGCCGCGGCGGCGGCGGCGTCCGCGCCCGTGCAGCAACAGCGTCCCGGTCGGGTTGCCGGCGCTCACGAGGTCGTCCGCGAGGCCGTTGCGGGCGAGGACCTCGAGGGTGCGTGCCTGGATAGCCAGCGCGCGGGATTCGTGCGCTGCATCCGCTGCCCTGTCGACGATCATCGCGGTGACCCCGTGGGTGTGCAGCTCTCGGGCGAGGGCGAGCCCGGTGGGCCCGGCGCCCACGATCAGGACATCGGCGTCGAATATTGTGCCGGTGCCGATCCGGTTTCCGGCCATGTCATCACCGGGTGGCAGGGTCCGCGGGGCTGGTGCCCGGGGTCGACCGGTCGAACGAGGTCTCCTTCACGAGGCGCCCGGTGCGGTCCCAGGTGCGCCACAAGCCCACCTGGTGACCCAGGTCGAACTCCCCGGAACGCATCAGCGAACCGTCGAGACGGAACCACTCCCAGTGTCCGTGGAGTTTGCCGTCGAGTTCAAAGCCGCTGGCCTTGACCGACCCATCGGGGAAGCGGTCGTGGCGGGGGATCGGGAAGCCGACGGACCGTGAGAACGAGGGGGAGGACGATTGAGGGGGCATGCCCCCATGCTGCCCCGGAATGCTCCAGTGCTCAACGGCGCGCGACGGTACACCGCCGGCACTGATGACGAGCCGGTCGCGGTCGCTCGCGAGGGTCAGGCGTTCGGGTCGTCAGGGTCCAGGTCATCCGTGTTCAAATCATCCGCGTCCAGCTCACCGGGGCCGGGCACCCTGTACGCGTCGGCGGCCGCTTCAGTGTGGTCGAAAATCGCCCGAAGCAGGCCGGCCATGCTGGTGGACCGCAACATGGCGACCTGGTCGAGCGGACCCACCGGGGCGATGCCGGCCAGCTGCCAGGCGGCCTCGACGGGGTCCTCGGACAGGGCGACGTTGGCCGACCAAGCATCGTCGGTGAACTCGCTGGCCAGCGACAGGGTACGACGCACGGTCTGCTCGGCGAGCACCCGCAACGGGGTGAGGGCGTCGTCCCAGACCAGGGCGGGCAGCTCCCGCACCACGGCCTGCGGGTAGGGGGCGTCCTGGCGCCACTCGATCACCTCGATGCGCCGGTCTCCTTGCGCGACGAGGCCGACGAACCCCTCCGGCGCCACCAGCTCGAGCACCTGCGCCACGGTCCCGGTGCTGAACGGGTGCTCGCCACCGCCCACTTCCTGGCCGCGTTCGATGAGGACCACACCGAACTCCGCGGGCTCCGATTCGAGGATGCTCGCCAGCATCATGAGGTAGCGCTCCTCGAACACCCTCAGCTGCAACGGCATGTAGGGGAAGAGCACCGAACCGAGCGGGAACATCGGCAGGCCGGTGGCGCCGACGGGCTCGTCGGGTGAGCTCCCCTGATTCGACATGACCCCAGCGAATCACGCTCCCGGTGGAAAACCAAGCACCCCGGCTGCCGGGGAGTGAGATCAGTCGAGCCGTTTCGCGACAACGCGCACGTGGGCATCCGCATAGCCGAGCCGGTCGTAAAAACCGGTGACGGCGGTGTTGCTCTCTCGCACCATGAGCTGCAGCTTGACGGCGCCGCGTTCCACCAGCCAGGCTTCGGCGGCCTGCATCAGCCGGCGACCGAGGCCCATGCCGCGCTCGGGCACGGCGACGGCCAGGTAGTAGACCCAGCCGCGGTGGCCATCGTGGCCGACCATCACGGTGCCGACCAGTCTGCCGTCGCGAAAGGCACCGAGCACAGTCGATGTCGATCCGGCCAGCGCGCGATGGAGGTCGGTGGCGGGCGGATTCCACGGGCGGGTGAGGCCGGCTTCCTCCCAGAGGGTGGTCACGGCCTCGAGATCGGCGGGGGTGACGTCCGTGATGTGCATTGGTCCATTGTGCCGGTGCCGAGTGGTGTTCCGATCGTTACACGGGGAACGGACTTGGCCGCTGGCCAGCTGTTTGTTTGCGATACGCTTCGAAACGATAACTGGGGGAAGCATGAATAATTCACAATTGGGTGGGAATCCCGATTCCGGAGACGATTCCGGAGCGGGCACAGACAATACAGACCAAAGCGCGGTGGCAACTGAGCCGGCCGCTGCAGCAGAACCGGCAGCAGATCCGGCAGCAGATCCGGCAGCAGGTCCGGCCGCTGCGCCGCCCGCGCCGACTGAGCGGGTCGCGGCTCCGTACGGTACTCCGGGTGCCACGCTGCCGACCATACCGGCGCCGACCGGACCGACCGTCGGCACCCGCGTCGCCTCGATGGTGCGGGGCATCCCGGCCGAACGGTTCATCGCCGCCGCGATCGCCCCGGTAGTCGTCTACGCCGCCACCTGGCTGGTGGCGCTGGTGTTCACCCTGCTGGTGTTCGTCGCCGCCGCTGACGCATCCCTCGATTGGGGACTGGCCTTCCAGGCGCCCGCTCAGATCGTGGGCCTGGCCGTTGCCGGCACGCTCACCATCGGCGCCACGGTGATGGGGATCTCGGCCGCCGTCTCCGTGCTCTGGCTTCCGCTGCTGGTCACCGCCTTCCTGATCATCGCCACCGCATTCGTGGCCCGCAGGGACGAACGGATCGCGCCGAGCCGGACGCGCGGCATCCGCTGGTTGCTGTCGGCGCTCAGCGGTGTGGTGCTGGCGATTCTTGTCGTCATCGTCGCGGCCGTCACACCGCTCACCTATGTGCTCGGTGACGGTTCCGAAAACTACTTGGGATTCACGACCGCCACCGGGACCGCAACGTCGGCGTCATTCACGGCCTTCCTGGGCGCTCTCGTTCTGGGCACCCTCGCGTCCTATGTCGCCCGGGCCCGGGTGGCCCGCGCAGCCGCCGGCATCACGCCTGCCGTCGTGGCACCGGCCGCCACCACCGTGTTCGCATCCGTGCGGTCGACGCTGCCGGTCGTCGGGCTGCACCTCGGTGTGCTCGCCGTTCTGGTCACGTTGGGACTGCTGGTCTGGTCCGTGATCAACGGCGGCGTCAACGCTCTCCTGACCGCGTTCTTCTGGCTTCCGACCGCTGTCGTCGACGGCCTCGGCTTCGTGAACCTCGCACCGCTCACGTTCGGTGGTTCTCTGGCCGCCCTGGGTGGGCTGACCGGTTCGTCGAACAGCTTCTGGATGCCCGCTGAGCTGCCCGGCTGGGCCACTGTGCTGATCCTGGTGGCCAACCTTCTGCTCATCCTGGTCACGGGTACCGTGCTGCGTCTTCGTCGCGGGCAGCTGAGGTTGTCTGCGGCCATGTCGTGGGTGACCACGGTGGTGTCGTTCGCTGTCGCGGGCATCGTCATCTCGATTGTGGGTGGCATCGGCGGCTGGACGAGCGTCGACACGGCCGGCGCAGGCGAGAGCCTCGACGGCCTTCTCGCGGGTGCCGGTTCCCTGATCGAAGGGGCTGCCGCTGCCTCCGGCGTCGTCGGACTGGCCGCGTGGACATTCATCGTCTTCGCCGCGCTGGGCGCCCTCGTCGAGGTCGTCGCGGTCTTCGCGGCCCCGACCCTGGTGCAGCTCCTCCCCGCCGCCGTCCTCACCCGGTCGGCCAAGATCACCGGACTGGTCGGCGTGCCGTTCGCGGTGCCCGGTACGTATGTGCTGCCGGAGCCGACCAAGGTTCCCGCCGCCAGCGCCGCCCCCGGCGCAACCGGAGAGCCCGTCGGCTCTGGAGAGCCCGCCGTGGTCCTGCCCCAGCATGATGGTGTTACCGCGACCGTGCCGATGACCCCGGAGAAGAAGCGTCGGGTGCGGATTGTGCTCGCCGCCGTCGGGGCCGGTGTCGTCGTCGTGCTCGGCGCATCCATCGCCGTTTCTATCGTCAATCAGATGGTCTACAGCCCGCAGAACCAGGTGGAAAGCTACCTGGACGCGCTCGTGGCCGGTGACGCATCGGCTGCCGTGGCGATCGGTGATGTCGACGGCTCCGGGGAGCAGGGGGTGCTGCTCACCGACAAGGTGCTGAAGGCGACCGAGGGCCGGATCACCGGATTCACGATCACCGATGTCAGCACCGCAGGCGACACCGCCACGGTGACTGCCGACATCGATCTGGACGGGGTCAAGGAGGATGCGAGCTACACGTTGACGAAGTCCGGGAAGACGGCCCTGTTCTTCGATAATTGGACCCTGGACCCGGTCTGGCTGCCGACGGTGTCGGTCTCCGTCGCGCCGGGTATCGAATCGGTCGATGTCAACGGCACCGTCATCGAGCTGACCAGTGAAGTCCAGGAGTCCGGTTATCTGGAGGTTCTCGCCTTCGCCGGAGATTATGTCATCGGCAGTGCAGGGGACGCCGAGTGGCTTGCAGCCGAGCCGCAGACGGTCCAGGTCGGAATGGTTGTTTCATCAGGTAGTGCGCAGTTGAAGCTCGAACCGACGGCGAAGTTCACCTCGTCCATTGATGAGCAGGTGGCGGAATATCTCGCCGGCTGCGCGGCGCAGAAGGTGCTGAATGCCGACGACTGCCCGATTTACGTGTTCGATTACGGCACCATCACCGATGTCGTCTGGACCATCGATGAGCCGGCCGTGACGTCGTTGGGCAACTCGTACAAGAACGAGTGGTACCTCGCCACGGAAGATCGCGGCTCGGCGACCGTGACCTACACGAACACTGACTATCGGGGCCAGGCGTCGCCGGAAACGGCAACCATGAATTTCTCGGTCAATGGGACCGTGAAGATGGTCGACGGCGCTCCGGTCTTCTCGAACAGCTACTAACCGGCCGAGGCATCGGCACACACGCCCGGATCGCCACCGCCCACCTGTCGTGGGCGGCGGCGGTCCGGGCGTGCGGCATTTCGGGTCCGCGCTGACAAGCGTGCGCTGGCATGCTGGATGGATGACTGAGGCTGTTTTCGACCTACCCGGCGGACCATTCACCCTGCGACAAGCGCTCGCTGAGGACGTGCCCGCGATCATCGGCCTGCTCGCCGACGACCAGCTGCGATCCGATGAGGAATCCACCGCGGCGCAGGATCTGGCACCCTACCTGGCTGCCTTCACCGCGATCGACGAAGCGGCAGACCAACTGCTCGTTGTCGTCGACGATCCCGCCGGGAAGGTGGTGGCCACTCAACAGCTCACGGTGCTGCCCGGGCTCGCCCGGTCCGGCGCTACCCGGTTGCAGATCGAGGCGGTGCGCGTGAGCGCCGCTCTTCGCGGCAACGGCCTCGGCAGCGAGATGCTGACCTGGGCGGTTGAGTACGGGCGCGGACGCGGTTGTCGGCTGGTACAGCTCACCTCCGACGCCTCCCGTCTCGACGCTCACCGCTTCTACGAGCGCCTCGGCTTCGCCTCCTCCCACGTGGGTTTCAAGCTGCTCCTCTAGCCTCGTTGGCTGCTCCTCCGGCTTCTAGAACGGCGGGTTCTCCGGTACCGGCGGTGTCGGGTGCCGGGTCGGCCGCTGCCGGGGAGTCAGGTAGGTCTCGTCGGCGGGTCGCTTCCGGGTTTTCGGCCCGGCGACCGGTGGTCGGGGTCGGGGTGGGCCGATCGGGTTGGCGGGGTCGGTGCGGTAGCTGCGTTTGCCGGGTGAGGTCCAGTGCAGGATCCCACCTGGTTCCTGCGTGACCCGCCACTGGCTGAGGTGTTTGAGTCGGTGGTGGGGTTCGCAGAGGTGGGCGAGGTTGTCACTGTCGGTGCTGCCGCCGCCGGCCCAGGGGTCGGTGTGGTCGACGTCGCTGGTCACCGCGGGACGCGAACAGCCCGGGAACCGGCAGGTTTCATCGCGCACCCGCAGGTACTTTTTCATGGCCTTGGTGTTCTTGTGCTGGGTTTTGCCCAGCGAGAGCACCACCCCGGTTTCCGGGTGGGTCAGTAGCCGGGTGAAGCTCGGTGCGTGCCCGGCGATCTCCCGCGCGGCCTCGGGGGAGATCGGCCCGTAGCCCTCGAGGGTGGCGGGTTCCTCGTCCAAGCTCAGCAGGGTGAGCACGGGCACGGTGACCATGACGGTGCCGCGGATGCCGGCGCCCATCCCGTCGGGCGTGATTCCGTCCAGCAGTAGGGCGGCGGTGATGTCGGCGCGGAGTTGGTCGAGGGTGCGGGTCGGGGAGTCGTCGGCCGGGTCCTGCGCGATGCCGAAGGCGGCGCCGTTGCTGCTGGCGTCATCCGTTTGGTCGGCCGGGCTCGGGTCGTCGAGGTGCTTGAGCCGCACGGCCATCGTGTTGATCCGGTCGTAGGCGGCCTTGGTGTCGTGGGCGGTGCCGTACCAGTGCAACCAGCCCATCCCGTCCGGGGCGGCCTCCCAGCGGCTGTGCCGTTCGGTCAGGGCGTTCGTGCTGCGGGTCACGATCGACTCTGGGTGCAGCCGCTCCCGTAGCCGGCGGGCCTTGTCGATGAATCGGCCCACCGGCAGGCGCTTGGCCTCGGGCAGCACCTTCTCTTCGAACGCCGCCTGGCCCCCGTCGGGCAGGGTGAGTAGCTGCCCGAGGAGGGTCGTGGCGTGCCGGTAGCTGATCTCCCCTCTCGAGAACGCCGCGAACGTCGCCGGTGCGTACGAGCTGAGGAATCGGGCTTCGTCCAGTTGCCGGTCGATGGTGCGCTCGGCCACCCGGGTCAGACACGCCGTCTCACTCACGATCGTGCGACGGGCGACCTCCCGGTCGTCCCACCGGTTGTACGCGGCGGCACGGGCCTGGTCCTCGGTCATGCTGGCCGCGTTGTCGTCGGCGAGGCGGATGTTCGCCGGGTTGCCGTGCAACCGGGAGGCGACCTGGGGTTGTTCGATCCAGTCCTGCAGGTCAAGCAGGTGCTCGATCCGGCGGGCCTGGGCCCGGGCGATGAGGCGGTCATCGGCCGCGATCCGTTCGGTGTGCCGGACCAGATCGGTCTGGACACGGTCGTCCAGGGTGGGCTCCGGAGAGTAGTCGTCATCGTCCGGAGCTGGCGGTAGTACCTCGTCAGCGATACTCATACTGAGATCGTCTCACCTACCACCGACACTGCACCCACTGCGCCACGCACCCGGGCGCGCTGGTCGGATAGACTTCATTCGCACGACAATCAACTGAAAATCGGGCCACACGGTCGATGCGGGAGAGTTCGACGTCGTAGAGACGAGCGAACACCGAAGGAGCAATCCTCCCCGACAATCTCTCAGGTACTCGTACCGCATCGAACGGGCCACTCTGAAAAGCGGACGAGCACAGCGCGTCCGGGCCTCGCGTCAGCGGGATCCGGTCAGAACTGCCAAGTCCCGCCCACGGTGAAAGCCGGCGCACGCGCCGGTGAAGCTCTCAGGCCAGACGACAGAGGGGGAGTTCCCAACGGGGTTCGAACGAGCCCCGGAGCAACTCGTCCGGCATCTGCCCGGCGACGAACCGGAGAACTCATGACCTCGGCCAGCCCTGACCCCACCTCCTCCTCGAACGCCGCCGCCGCGACCGAACGCTTCTCGCCGCTGCACGCCGCCCACGTCGCCGCCGGCGCCAGCTTCACCGACTTCGCCGGCTGGCAGATGCCCGTGCGCTACTCCAGTGACCTCGCCGAGCACCACGCAGTACGCAAGACCGCCGGGCTCTTCGACCTGTCGCACATGGCCGAGATCCGGGTCAGCGGCCCGCAGGCCGGCGAGTTCCTCGACCACGCCCTGGCCGGTCAGCTCTCGGTCATCGACCTTATGCAGGCCAAATACAGCCTGCTCCTCAACTCACGCGGCGGTATCATCGACGACCTCGTCGTCTACCGCACCGGCGAGACCGACTTCCTCGTGGTCGCCAACGCCGGCAACCACGACCAGGCCTTGGACGCCCTCACCGCGCGTGCCGCGCGTTTTGACGTCGCCGTCACGGATGAGAGCGACGACACCGCCCTCATCGCCGTGCAGGGCCCCAACGCCCTAGACATCGTGCAGTCCACCGCCGGGCTCACCATCGACGGCGACCTCACGGGCCTCCGCTACTACCGCGCCCTCACGGCCACGTTCGCGGGCACGCCGGTGCTCATCGCCCGCACCGGCTACACCGGCGAGGACGGCTTCGAGATCTACCTGCCGGGCGTCGCCGCCCTCGCCCTCTGGGACGCCATCGTCGTCGCCGGCGTGCCGCACGACCTGGTTCCGGCCGGGCTCGCCAGCCGCGACACCCTGCGCCTCGAAGCCGGCATGCCGCTCTACGGCCACGAGCTGACCACCTCGACGTACCCCGCACAGGCGGGCCTGGGCCGGGTCGTCAACCTCGCCAAGCCGACCGACTTCGTGGGTCGCACCGCCAGCGAAGAGGGTCCGTCCGGCGATGCGCCCGTACTCGTCGGCCTGGTCTCGGCCGGCAAGCGTGCCGGCCGCGCCGGGTACCGGATCTTCCGCAGCACCGACGCCACCGAAGCGGAGGGTGTCATCACGAGTGGCGCGCTGTCGCCCACGCTCGGCTACCCGATCGCCATGGCCTACCTGCCGCCGGCGCTGGCCCGACTCGACACCGAGGTGTTCATCGACGTGCGTGGCACCCGCGCGCCGGCCACGGTCATCGCGCTGCCGTTCTACAAGCGCCGCAAGTAGCGCACTCTCCGCGGATGGCCCGGCTTCGGGCATCCGCTCACCCGATGTCGCCACAGCGCGCATCGCCCCGCACTGATCAACCCCGTACTGATCAAACCCGTGATCATCCCCTTGAGAGGAACCCCATGGCAGACAAGACCGAACTGCAGTACACCGCCGAGCACGAGTGGGTGCTCGTCGACGGCGACACCGCCACCGTCGGCATCACCGCCTACGCCGCCGACAAGCTCGGTGACGTGGTCTTCGTGGAACTCCCCGAGGTGGGCAGCGCCCTCGCCGCGGGGACCGTCGTCGGCGAGATCGAGTCGACCAAGTCGGTGGGTGAACTCTTCGCCCCCATCGACGGCACCGTCGCCGAGATCAACGACGCCGTCGTCGACAGCCCCGAACTCGTCAACAGCGACCCGCTCGGCGAGGGCTGGCTCATCAAGATCACCTTCGAGACCCTCCCGGCGCTGCTCAGCTACGCCGAATACACCGCCATCACCGGCGAATAAGCACCACCGAACCAGACCCCGGAAAGAGCCTTCCCCACATGTCGCAGCCCTTCACCCAGCGTCACATCGGCACGGATGCCAACGCGCAGTCCCGCATGCTGTCCGTCCTCGGCCACGACAGCGTCGAGTCGCTCGTCAACGCGGCCGTTCCGGCCTCCATCCAGGTCGAGCAGTTCCGCACCCGCGGCGACAGCACCCTGCCGCCGGCTGCGACCGAGCGAGAGGCCATCCAGGAGCTGCGCGGCCTGGCCGACAAGAACACCGTGAAGCGCTCGATGATCGGGCTTGGCTATTACGACACGATCACGCCCGCCGTGATCAAGCGCAACGTACTGGAGAACCCGAGCTGGTACACCGCGTACACGCCGTACCAGCCGGAAATCAGCCAGGGCCGCCTAGAGGCCATCATCAACTTCCAGACCATGGTCGCCGATCTCACCGGCATGGCCACCGCCAACGGGTCGATGCTCGACGAATCCACCGCCGTGGTCGAGGGCATGCTGCTGGCCCGCCGCGCCTCCAAGTCGCCGTCGAACCGGTTCATCGTCGACGCGGATGCGCTGCCCCAGACCCACGCGCTGCTCGGCAACCGCGCGCACGCGCTCGGCATCGAACTGACCGTGCTGCCCCTGGACGAGAACACCACCGCGGAGGACCTCGGCGACTACTTCGGCATCTTCGTGCAGTACCCGGGAGCCTCCGGCCGCGTCTGGAACCCCGCCGGCGTGATCGCACTCGCCCACGAGAACAAGGCCCTCGCCATTGTCGCCGCCGATCTGCTCGCGCTCGCTCTGATCGTTTCACCCGGCGAACTCGGCGCCGACGTGGCCGTGGGCACCAGCCAGCGCTTCGGCGTGCCGATGGGCTTCGGCGGACCGCACGCCGGCTACCTCGCCGTGCGCAAGGGCCTGGAGCGCCAGATGCCCGGTCGCCTCGTGGGCGTGAGCGTCGACGCCGCCGGCCACCCCGCTTACAGGCTGTCGCTGCAGGTGCGCGAGCAGCACATCCGCCGTGACAAGGCCACCTCCAACATCTGCACCGCTCAGGTGCTGCTGGCCGTCATGGCGGGCATGTACGCGGTCTACCACGGGCCCCAGGGCCTCAAAGCGATCGCCACCGAGGTGCACGAACGCGCCGGCGCTCTGGTCGCGGCGCTGCGGGCGATCGACGTGGACCCGATCAACAGCAGCTTCTTCGACACCGTGCGGGTCTCGGTCCCGACCGGCGCCGCCGACATCGTCGCGCAGGCCGCTGCTGCCGGCTACAACCTGCACCAGGTCGACGCCACCACCATCGGCATCTCGGTCGACGAGACCACCACCGCGGCCGACCTGGCCGCCGTCGTGGGCTTCTTCGGCGGCCGCGACGCCTTCGGCCACGTCGACCTGACTGCGATCCAGGACGGCCTTCCTGGCGACCTGGCCCGCACCAGCGAGTACCTCACCCACGCCGTGTTCAACACGCACCGCTCGGAGACGAGCATGATGCGTTACCTCAAGCGCCTCGCCGACTACGACTACGCACTGGACCGCGGCATGATCCCGCTGGGCTCCTGCACTATGAAGCTCAACGCCGCCACCGAGATGGAGGCCGTCACCTGGCCCGAGTTCGGCGGACTGCACCCGTTCGCGCCGCGCGCCGATGTCGAGGGCTACCTCGAACTCATCCGCCAGCTCGAAACCTGGCTCACCGACGTCACCGGCTACGACACCGTGTCGCTGCAGCCGAACGCCGGCAGCCAGGGCGAACTCGCAGGTCTCCTCGCAATCCGCGGTTTTCACCTCGCCAACGGCGAGGTGGACCGCACGGTCTGCTTGATCCCGTCCAGTGCCCACGGCACCAACGCCGCCTCCGCGGTCCTCGCCGGCATGCGCGTCGTCGTCGTGGCTTGCGACGAGCTCGGCAACGTGGACCTCGACGACCTGAATGCCAAGATCGCCCTGCACGCCGAGACCCTCGCCGCGCTGATGATCACCTACCCCTCCACTCACGGCGTGTACGAGCACGAGGTCGGCACGATCTGCGCCGCCGTGCACGCCGCCGGCGGCCAGGTCTATGTGGACGGCGCCAACCTCAACGCGCTGCTCGGCTTCGCTCGCTTCGGCGACTTCGGCGGCGATGTGTCGCACCTGAACCTGCACAAGACCTTCTGTATCCCGCACGGCGGGGGAGGACCCGGCGTCGGACCTGTCGCGGCCAAGGCGCACCTGGCCCCGTTCCTGCCCGGGCACCCGCTCGCGCAGGACGACGAGCACTACCTGCTCGGCAGCACCGGTACCGAAACCGTCGTCCACGGTGGCGGACCCGTCTCGGCCGCGCCCTACGGCAGCCCGAGCATCCTGCCCATCTCGTGGGCCTACGTGCGGATGATGGGCGCCGACGGGCTCAAGCAGGCCACCGGTGCCGCGGTGCTCGCCGCGAATTACGTGGCCAAGCAGCTCAGCGGCCACTACCCGGTGCTCTACGCCGGCGACAACGGTTTGGTCGCGCACGAGTGCATCCTGGACCTCCGCCCGCTCACCGCGGCCACCGGGGTCACTGTCGACGACGTGGCCAAGCGCCTCGTCGACTACGGTTTCCACGCGCCCACGATGAGCTTCCCGGTCGCGGGCACGCTGATGGTGGAGCCCACCGAGAGTGAGGACCTCGGCGAGATCGACAGGTTCATCGAGGCCATGATCGGCATCAAGGCCGAGGCGGATGCCGTCGCCGCCGGCACCTGGCCGGCCGACGACAACCCGCTGCGGAACGCCCCGCACACCGCCCAGTCGGTGATCGAAGGGGAGTGGACGCATCCGTACGACCGCGAAACCGCGGTCTACCCGGTGCGCACCCTGATCCGCAACAAGTACTGGGCGCCGGTGCGTCGCATCGACAACGCCTACGGCGACCGCAACCTGGTCTGCGCCTGCCCGCCGCCCGAGGCGTTCGAGTAACCCCGGCCTCACGCGGAGCGGCTTACGTTGTGGGGGCGAGGAGCGCAGGCCACCAGAGCAGGGCGAGCGGGTAGCCGACGAAGGAGACGATGTCGAGCACCCAGTGCGCGATCACCAGGGGCATCACCCGGCCCCAGCGCAGGTAACACCAACCGAATACCACTCCCATCAGGGCATTGCCAACGAACGGCCCGATGCCCTGATAGAGGTGGTAGCTGCCGCGCAGCAGAGCTGCCGAGATGATGATGGTCCAGGCACTCCAACCCAGCTCGCGCAGCCGGGTGAACAGGTAGCCCACCACAATGAGCTCCTCGCTCAGTGCGCTCCGTATCGCCGAGAAGATCAGGATCGGGATCGTCCACCAGAAAGTGTCCAGCGGTGAGGGCACCACGGCCACCGTGAAGCCCAGCGCGCGGCCGGCCAGGTAGAGCCCGAGTCCCGGGATGCCGATCAGCAGCAGAAGGCCGCCGCCGCGGAGCAGATCCCGGCGCGGCTCGGTGAGATCCACCCCGAGCCGACGGAACCCACTCTGCCCGGGCCGCCAGAGCAGGTAGAGCACCAGGGCCACCGGGAACAACGTGAAGACGATGCCGAGGAATTGGTAGGTGAAGTCCAGCCACTCGCGCGTCGACTGCGACCCGTTGATGGTCGCCGACTGATCGCTGAGCGCGACCTCGGCCGTGAGTCGGGAAATGATCGACACTATCGAGTACACGGCAGAGGCACCGAGCGAGAGCCCGAGCACGATCGCGATCTCCCATTTCAGCCGCACCCTCGATGACGCCGGAGTATCGGCGGCCGCCGAGGGGGAGCGGGTTTGCGCGGAGGGGACCGGGGGATCGGCCGGGTCGGAGGAGTAGTCGCTCATGTCGCGTTCGGCATCCGGCACGCCGGGGTGCCTCCCGGCAACCGATAGCGGTAGCGGGCCACGAGGCTGTAACCGGCCGCGGCCGCCCACGACCACGGCGGCACCGTGGCGAGCCAACCGAGCACCCGCAGTGCGGCAACCGGCTGGCCACGCAACAACGCTGCCACCGCGGCAGCGCCGCCGTGGTGCCGGCCCCCCGCGACGAACCACACTCGGCTCCTGGCCTGCTGCTCGGTGAGACCGAAGGCAGCGAGGTCGGTCCACTGGAACGGCGCGGTGGCCGGCACCCGGGGCAGCGAACGCTGGAGCCACAGCACCGCGGTGGTGCAGAACCCACAGTCGCCGTCGAAGATGAGCGTGGCGGGCTGTTCGGGCGGGGTGGTCGGCATTCCTCTATTTTGCGCCCTTGGTGCTCGCGCGCGTGTTTTCGGGCCAATTGATCCTTACGCGGTGGGATTTGAAAACGCTTGCATGCGTCGGAGGGAGCTTGGTCCCAAGCTTCGTGAGAGATCCTCGCAGGATTCGCAGAAAAAACCGCGAAATCGGCGTGAAGCGCAAGAATCGTGCGTCTTTCATTACTGCTGTGTAACGTTTACCGTCAGGTTTTGCTCCCGGCGCCTGACGTACCTAGGGTTTTGATAACTAGCGCGCTGCTACGGGCTTCGGCCACGGCGGCGCCTTCACCTTTGCACAGGAGGAATTTTGAAGAGATCCCGCATGGGCCTCAGCGCCCTCGCGCTCATTTCGGTGAGCGCTCTGGCGCTTTCGGGTTGCGCGACATCCAACGACGAAGAGGCCACTTCGGCCGGCGACGCGTCCGCAGTTGTCAGCACCAATGGCAGCGAGCCGCAGAACCCGTTGATCCCGACCAACACCACCGAGACCGGCGGCGGCAAGATCGCCACGTCGATCTTCGCGGGCCTGGTCTCGTACAACGCTGACGGCGAGATCGAGAACGAGGTCGCCAAGTCGATCGAGTCTGACGACGCTACCAACTGGACCGTCACGCTGGAAGAGGGCTGGACCTTCACCAACGACGAACCCGTCACGGCTTCGTCCTTCGTGGATGCCTGGAACTACGGCGCGCTCTTCAGCAACGCCCAGAGCGCCTCCTACTTCTTCGACGACATCGTGGGCTTCGACTACGAGGTTGACTCCGAACTGACCGGCCTGAAGGTCGTCGACGACACGACCTTCACGGTTGAGCTCGCTTCGCCCGAGGCCGACTGGCCGCTGCGCCTCGGCTACACGGCCTTCATGCCGCTGCCGTCCGCCGCGTACGACGACATGGCCGCCTTCGGTGAAAACCCGATCGGCAACGGCCCGTACATGCTCGATGGCGAGGGTGCCTGGGTTCACGAGGAGAAGATCAGCCTCGTGACCAACCCCGGTTACGAAGGCGTGCGCAAGCCCGTCAACGGTGGACTCGAGATCAAGTTCTACTCCACCCAGGACGCCGCGTACGCGGACGTCCAGGGCGGCAACCTCGACGTGCTGGACGCTGTTCCGGACTCCGCGTTCGAAACCTACGAGGCCGAATTCGGCGAGCGTTCGGTGAACCAGGCTGCAGCCATCTTCCAGGGCTTCAACATGCCGTACTACCTCGAGCACTGGAGCGGCGAAGAGGGCAAGCTGCGTCGTGCAGCGATCTCGATGTCGATCAACCGCGAGGAAATCACCGACGTCATCTTCCAGGGCACCCGTACCCCGGCAACCGACTTCACCTCTCCCGTCATCGACGGCTACTCCGACCAGCTCGAAGGCGCCGAAGTTCTCGAATACAACCCGGAAGAGGCCGTCAAGCTGTGGGCCAAGGCTGACGCCATCGCACCGTACGGCGACTCCACGTTCGACATCGCCTACAACTCCGACGGTGGCCACCAGGCCTGGGTCGACGCCGTGATCAACAGCGTCGTCAACACGCTGGGCATCTCCGCGACCGGCAAGCCGTACCCGACCTTCGCCGCAGCACTCGAAGACCGCTCGAACGACGCACTGACCGGTGGAACCCGCGCCGGCTGGCAGGGCGACTACCCGTCGATGTACAACTTCCTCGCTCCGCTGTACCAGACCGGTGCCGGCTCGAACTACGAGGACTACTCGAGCGAAGAGTTCGACTCCCTCCTCAAGGAAGGCGCCGCGGCTGAAACCGTCGAGGACGCAACCGCCAAGTACCAGGCTGCACAGGAGGTTCTGCTGAAGGACCTGCCGTCCATCCCGCTGTGGTACTCCAACGTCAACGGCGTTTGGGCTGACACCGTCAGCGACGTGGTGTTCGGCTGGGATTCCGTCCCGCTTTACTACCAGATCACCAAGGGTTAATTCCTAGTTCCACCCGCAGTGCAATGTCCGGGGCGTCAAGCCCCGGACATTGCACTGACTAGACTCATTCAGTGATTGCGATCCTCATGCATAAAAGATTCTCGGAGCTCACCTGATGCTGTGGTACACAGGCAGGCGCGTCCTCCAAATGATCCCCGTCTTCTTCGGGGCGACATTCTTGATCTATTTCATGGTCTTCTCCCTACCGGGCGACCCGATCGCGGCGCTGTACGGCGACCGTCCGCCGGCACCCGGCGTGATCGAACAGATCCGAGCCCAGTACAACCTGGACAAGCCGCTGCTGCAGCAGTACCTGATCTACATCGGCAACTTCTTCCAGGGCGACCTGGGCACCACCTACTCCGGACGACCGGTCAGCGACGTGATGGCCGGGGCGTTCCCGATCACCTTCCGCCTGGCCATGTTGGCCCTCGTCTTCGAAGCCTTCGCCGGCATCCTCGTCGGACTCGTCGCGGGCCTGCGCAAGGGCAAGTGGTTTGACGCCAGCGCCCTCGTGGTGAGCCTGCTCCTGATCAGCGTGCCGACCTTCGTACTCGGCTTCCTGTTCAGGCTCATTTTCGGCGTGCAATTAGGTTGGTTCAGAACCACAGTGAGCAGTGAGGCTCCGTGGGGCGAACTCATCCTCCCCGCCCTGGTTCTGGCCAGTGTGTCCTTCGCCTATATCGTGCGCCTCACCCGCGCCAGCGTCGCCGACAACCTCAACGCCGACTTCGTTCGCACCGCCACCGCGAAGGGCCTCTCCAGGCGCCGCGTGGTCACGGTGCACGTGCTGCGCAACTCCCTCGTTCCCGTCGTGACGTTCCTGGGTGTCGACCTCGGTTCGCTTATGGTCGGTGCGATCATCACCGAGGGAATCTTCAACATCAACGGCGTCGGTGGCACCGTGTACAAGGCGATCGTCCTCGGCGAGAGCACCACAGTGGTGTCATTCATCGCCGTCATGGTGGTCATCTTCGTTCTCGCCAACCTGCTCGTCGACCTGCTGTACGCAGCTCTGGACCCAAGGATTCGTTATGCCAAATAAGAGTGGCCAGGCCCACTTCGTCGCGGAGCTGGAAGACACCCCGGTAGCCCCGATTGACCGTCTCGACGAGTCGCAGAAGGCTCGCAGCACCTGGGCGGATGCCTGGGACTCGATGCGCCGCCGGCCGATGTTCTGGATCTCCTCAGTGCTGATCCTGATCATCGCCCTTGTCGCACTGTTCCCAGGACTGTTCACCTCGGTGTCGCCGAACCTCGACTGCCAGCTGGCGAACAGCAACGGCGGTCCAGAAGCCGGTCACCCGTTCGGGTTCACCCGGCAGGGCTGCGACGTGTACGCGCGCACCATCTTCGGCACCCGGGCCTCGGTCACCGTCGGCCTCCTGGCCACCGGACTCGTCACCCTCATGGGAGTCATCCTCGGCTCCCTCGCGGGATACTACGGCGGCTGGCTCGACGCAATCGTCTCCCGCGTCGGCGACATCTTCTTCGCCATCCCCACCATCCTCGGCGCCATCGTGCTGATGTCGGTGCTTCCGGCCGCGACGCCCACCTCGGTGGCCTTCGTGCTGTCGATCTTCGCCTGGCCCCAGATCGCCCGCATCATGCGCGGTGCGGTGCTGTCGGCCACGAACTCCGACTACGTGATGGCCTCGACAGCTCTCGGTGTGTCGAAGTTCCGGATTCTGCTGCGCCACGTGATCCCCAACTCGATCGCCCCGGTCATCGTGATCGCCACGGTGTCACTCGGCACGTTCATCGTCGCCGAATCGACCCTGTCGTTCCTGGGCATCGGCCTGCCGACCAGCGTGATGTCTTGGGGTAATGACATCAGCCAGGCCCAGACATCCCTTGTCACCAACCCGCAGGTGCTTCTGTACCCCGCGGCCGCCCTGTCCATCACGGTGCTCGCGTTCCTGATGCTCGGCGACATTCTGCGCGACGCGCTTGACCCGAAGGCGAGGGCGCTTCGATGAGCCAGACACTGACAGACACCAACCCAGGGGGCGTCGAGAGCGACGAGCAGCCCCTGCTGCAGATTCGCAACCTCGAGGTCGGTTTCCAGACCCAGCGCGGCCTCGTTCCTGCCGTGCGCGGCGTGGACATCACCCTGTACTCCGGCCAGACGCTGGCCATCGTCGGGGAGTCGGGCTCCGGCAAGACCACCACGGCGCAGGCGATCATCGACCTGCTCCCCGGCGCGGGCAAGATCACCGGCGGCCAGGTGCTCTTCGAGGGCCGTGACCTCACCAAGCTCAGCCCCAAAGACATCCAGGCGGTGCGCGGAAACCTGATCGGTTACGTACCCCAGGACCCGATGTCCAACCTCAACCCGGTGTGGAACATCGGTTTCCAGGTTGAGGAGGCCATCAAGGCCAACGGACTCGCTCAAGGCAAGGAAGCGCGCGCCCGCACCATCCAGGTGCTGCAGGAAGCCGGACTCAGCGACGCTGCGGACCGACTCAAGCAGTACCCGCACCAGTTCTCCGGCGGCATGCGCCAGCGCGTGCTGATCGGCATCGGCCTGTCCGCCCGGCCGAAGCTGCTCATCGCCGACGAGCCCACCTCGGCGCTCGACGTCACCGTGCAGCGTCAGATCCTGGACCACCTGGGAACCCTGACCCGCGACTACGGCACCAGCGTGTTGTTCATCACGCACGACCTGGGCCTGGCCGCGGAGCGCGCCGAACAGCTTGTGGTGATGTACAAGGGAAAGATCGTCGAGTCCGGTCCCTCGCAGGAGATCCTGGCGAACCCGCAGCACCCGTACACGCAGCGGCTCGTGTCTGCGGCACCGAGCCTGGCCTCCCGGCGTATCCAGTCGGCCAAGCACGCGTCCGTCGGCGACTCCGGGATCTACGGCGGCGGTTCCCTGGACGACACCCTGGTCGCCAGGGCTGCCGAGCGCGAGAGCCTCGCTCCCGTGAAGGACCTGATCTCGATCGACAACATCTCCAAGGTGTACCGGATCCGCAAGAAGGGTCTGCGCAGCGAGGAGCTCAAGGCCGTCGACGGCGTCACCTTCGGCATTCAGAAGGGCACCACCACGGCCCTCGTCGGCGAGTCCGGCTCGGGCAAGTCCACAGTCGCCAAGCTCGTGCTGCAGCTGGAGAGCATCACCAGCGGCTCGATCGAGTTCGACGGTCAGGACGTCGCCGGGCTCAAGGGCAAGGAACTGCTCAAATTCCGCCGCCGCGTGCAGCCGGTCTTCCAGGACCCGTACGGGTCCCTCGACCCGCAGTACAGCGTGGGCAACACCATCGCGGAGCCGCTGCTAGCGCACGGCGTCGGAACTGCGAAAGAACGACAGGAGCGGGTCAAGGAACTCCTCGACCAGGTCTCGCTGCCGTGGTCGTCGCGATTCCGGTACCCGAGTGAACTCTCCGGCGGTCAGCGCCAGCGCATCGCCATTGCGCGAGCGCTCGCGCTCAAGCCCGACGTGCTCGTGCTCGACGAGGCCGTGTCGGCACTCGACGTTCTCGTGCAGGGGCAGGTGCTGAACCTGCTCACCGAGCTGCAGACCGAGTTGGGCCTGACCTACCTGTTCATCACCCACGACCTCGCCGTGGTGCGCCTCGTCGCCGACAACGTGTGCGTGATGCAGAAGGGCCGGATCGTGGAGGCCGCGTCGACTGACGACGTGTTCGACAACCCGCAGCAGGCATACACGCAGGAGCTGCTGGCCGCCATTCCCGGCGGTAACTTCCAGTTCGGCCGCTAGGGTCCGCGTGTGAAATGACTGCCCCCCGGCCTGCGCCGGGGGGCAGTCGTCATCTGGGGGTGGGGAGCGTTTGCCGGCTGTTCAGGTGCCGGGAACGCACTGTATATAGGAGCGATCGATACTCGCCCGACGCGAGACGGGCCGAATACGGTACGATAGACCCTTGGGTCCATAGAGATCCCACTCATCCACTCTGCGCCGCACGTGATTTTACGCGGCATCCATTCTTCGTAAGGATCTATTTTTATGGCGATTGCTACCCGCAATAACCTCCGGAATGTTGCAATCGTTGCCCACGTTGACCACGGCAAGACGACGCTGGTCGACGCGATGCTGCAGCAGACGAACTCGTTCGCCGAGCACTCGCACACCGAAGAGCGTGCGATGGACTCCAACGAGCTCGAGCGCGAAAAGGGCATCACCATCCTCGCCAAGAACACGGCGATCTCGTACAAGGGCATCCACGCCACTGACGGCCCTATCACCATCAACGTCATCGACACCCCCGGCCACGCCGACTTCGGTGGCGAGGTCGAGCGCGGCCTGTCCATGGTCGACGGTGTTGTGCTCCTCGTCGACGCTTCCGAGGGCCCGCTGCCGCAGACCCGCTTCGTGCTCCGGAAGGCACTTGAGGCGCACCTGCCCGTGATCCTCCTGGTCAACAAGACCGACCGTCCCGACGCCCGTATCGATGAGGTCGTCGAAGAGAGCCAGGACCTGCTCCTCGGCCTCGCTTCCGACATGGCCGACGACGTGCCCGACCTGGACCTCGACCTGGTCCTCAACGTTCCCGTCGTCTACGCGTCCGGCCGTGCCGGCGCCGCCAGCCTCACCAAGCCGGAGAACGGCTCACTGCCCGACAACGACGACCTCGAGCCGCTCTTCGAAGCGATCCTCCAGCACATCCCCGCTCCCGTCTACGACGACGAGCACCCGCTGCAGGCCTGGGTCACCAACCTCGACTCCTCGCCGTTCCTCGGCCGCCTCGCGCTGCTGCGCGTTTTCCAGGGCACCATCAAGAAGGGCCAGACCGTGGCCTGGGTCAAGCACGACGGCACCGTTTCCAACGTGCGCGTGACCGAGCTCATGATCACCAAGGCACTTGACCGGTACCCGGCCGAGAGCGCCGGCCCCGGTGACATCGTCGCCGTCGCCGGTTTTCCCGACATCACCATCGGTGAGACCCTCGCCGACCCCGATGACGTGCGCCCGCTGCCGACCATCACGGTCGACGACCCCGCCATCTCGATGACCATCGGCACCAACACCTCGCCGCTCATCGGCAAGGTCAAGGGCCACAAGCTCACCGCCCGCATGGTCAAGGACCGTCTCGACAAGGAGCTCGTCGGTAACGTCTCGCTCCGAGTTCTCGACATCGGCCGTCCGGACGCCTGGGAAGTCCAGGGCCGTGGCGAGCTCGCTCTCGCCATCCTGGTCGAGCAGATGCGTCGTGAAGGCTTCGAGCTCACCGTCGGCAAGCCGCAGGTGGTCGTCAAGCGCGTCGACGGCAAGATCCACGAGCCGTACGAGCACCTCACCATCGACTCGCCCGAAGAGTACCTCGGTGCGATCACCCAGCTCCTCGCCGCCCGTAAGGGTCGCATGGAGAACATGGCGAACCACGGCACCGGCTGGGTCCGCATGGAATTCATCGTTCCGTCGCGCGGCCTGATCGGTTTCCGCACCGAGTTCCTGACGGACACCCGCGGTACCGGTATCGCCAACGCGATCTTCCACGGCTACGAGGCCTGGGCCGGCACCATCAACACCCGCACCAACGGCTCGATCGTCGCCGACCGTGCCGGTGTTGTGACGCCGTTCGCCATCATCGCCCTGCAGGAGCGCATGCAGTTCTTCGTCAACCCGACCGAAGAGGTCTACGAGGGCATGGTCATCGGCGAGAACTCGCGCGGCGACGACATGGACGTGAACATCACCAAGGAAAAGAAACTGACCAACATGCGTCAGTCCACGTCAGACACCTTCGAGTCGATGACGCCGTCCAAGCAGCTCACCCTCGAGCAGTGCCTGGAATTCGCCCGCGAAGACGAGTGCGTCGAGGTCACCCCCGCCGTCGTTCGTATCCGCAAGGTGGAGCTCGCCGCATCCGCTCGTCAGCGCAACGTGTCGCGTCTGAAGAAGCAGGACGCGAACTAGTTCGCAGCTTGATCTGACCGCAGGCATCCTGTTCCGGTTTTCCGGCGCGGGGTGCCTGCGGTTTTTTGTCAGTCGTTCCCGCTCAAGCGGGAGCCCCGCACCGTGAGGACCCCATGACCCCTGGATTGAAGACGAAGATGTCGCCGCTGCGGATGGGCCTGGCCCTGGCGGCGGTGCTGGCCGTAGCGCCGGCGCTGGCCGGCTGCTCCGACGCGCAGGTGCAGGATGCCGTGAACGGCGCCGTGCAGGGAGCCACAGACGGCGACGTGAGCCTCGGCGGCGCGCTGCCCGACGGCTGGCCGGCGGAGATCCCCGTGATCGACGGCGAGATCAAGTTCGGCGCCGGCAACACCACCAACGGCGACCAGGGCTGGGTCGTCACGGTCGCCTCCGGCGCAGCGGACCCGCTGGCCGACGCCGAGCAGAAGCTCGTCGATGCCGGCTTCGTACCTGACACCAGCGCCTCGGCCAACGTGGGCGACGTCGGCGTGGTTGCCTTGAAAAACGCCACCCACATCGTGACCATCGCCGGCACTCCCGACGGCGTGCTCTACACGGTCGCCCCGGCCTGATAACGCGCTCCGTCGTCGGTCGAGCTTGTCGAGACCCGGCGGCTTTGTCTACGGGTCCACTTCGACAGGCTCAGCACGGCGTCGACAGGGTCGACCGACGCAGTTGTCAGGCGAAGAGGGGCGCGCCCACGTAGGAGCCCTTGGCTGCTCCGGGCGGGACGGCGAAGAGTGCGGAGCCGACGTGGCGGATGTACTCGTTCAGGGCGTCGTGGCGGGCCAAATTCAGCTGCACGGCCGTGAAGCTGGCGGGGGTGCGCTGGAAACTGATGAAAAACAGCCCGGCGTCAAGGCGGCCGAGGTCGTCGTTGCCGTCCACGAAGTTGTAGCCGCGGCGCAGCATCCGGATGCCGTCGTTCTGGCTGGGATGAGCCAGCCGCACGTGCGCCGCGGTGTCGATCAACGGCTGGTCGGCGCGCCCGGCGAGCTCAAAATCAGGTTCGGTGAACTCGGTGCCGCCGGATAGCGGCGCACCCTCGCCCTTGTTGCGGCCGATCACGGTCTCCTGCTCGCGCAGGCTGGTGCGGTCCCAGGTTTCGATGGTCATCCGGATGCGCCGCGCCACGAGATAGGACCCGCCCGCCAGCCACGCGGGCCCGTCGGAGGCTCCCACCCAGAGGTGTTCCGTCACCGCGGCCGGCTCCTCGGCCTTGATGTTGGCGGTGCCGTCCTTGAACCCGAACAGGTTGCGCGGGGTGGCCTGGCTGGTGCTCGTGGACGAGGTGCGGCCGAAGCCGAGCTGGGACCAGCGGATCGCCGCACGCCCGAAGGCGATGCGGGACAGGTTGCGGATGGCGTGCACGGCGACCTGGGGGTCGTCAGCGCAGGCCTGGATGCAGAGGTCTCCGCCGCTCCTGGTCTCCTCGAGCATGTCGCCGGGGAAATGCGGTACATCGACCAGCTCGGCCGGTCGACGGGCGGCCAGGCCGAAGCGATCCACGCCGGCCGCGGTCTGGAAGAGGGTGGGCCCGAACCCGAACGTGATGGTCAGGCCGGCCGGCGGCAGGCCGAGGGCCTCGCCGGTGTCTTCCGGTGGGGCGTCGTACGGGCCGCTGACCGAACCGTAGTCGCCGACATCACGGCCAGCGGTCATCGCGGCGGCCGCGACGGTCCAGTCCTGCAGCAGTTCGATGAGGTCGGCGCGGGTGGTGCCGTCGGCCACGTCGAACGCAGCAAAGTGCAGCCGGTCCTGGGCAGGCGTGACGATGCCGGCCTGGTGCTCCTGATAGAACGGGTAGACGGTGCCGGCATTGGTCTGTGCAGAGGACGCCGCGACGGCCAGCGCGGCCCTGTCGCCGGCGACGCCCAGCCCGAGGCCGGCCACCCCGACGCCGGCCAGGCCGAATAGACCGCGCCTGGACAGGCCGCGGGGTGCCTGCGGACCCGCGCCGGTGTCTGGGCCGTCTGCGGTGGGGGAATCGGAGCTGGTGGCGCCGGTCATGTTAGAGCACGAGCGTTGCGGTCAGCTGGTTCAGCGGCTCGCCGAGGGCGTTCACCTGGTCGGCGAAGGCCTTGATCTCGGCGGGCGTGAGGTCGGTGTAGAGGGTGAAGTCCTCGCCGACACGCTGGGCATCGAGCAGCTCCTGCAGCTCGGCGAACTCGCTGTCGAGGTCGGCGGCCAGGTCGGCGTCTTCCTCGAGCAGGATGTCGCGCACCCCGGCGTAGAGCACCTTGGCACCGTCGATGTTGGCCTGGAAGTCCCACAGGTCGGTGTGCGACCAGAACTCTTCCTCGCCGGTGACCTTGCCGGTGGCGACCTCGTCGAGCAGGCCGATCGCGCCGTTGGTCTGCTGGGACAGGGTGAAGTCCAGATCCTGCACCTTCTCGTTCAGCGTCGTGGTGTCGGCGACGAGCAAGGTAGCCAGGTTCTTGCGCTGCTCAGGCGTGTACGCGGCGAAGCCGGCCTCCGCGTCGGCGGGCCAGAGGTCCTTCTCGATCGCGTGCCAGCCGGTCCAGTCCTGGCCTTCCTCGAGGTCGGCCTCACGGAGGTCCAGCTGCGGGTCGAGGTCACCGAAAGACTCCGCCACGGTCTCCACGCGTTCCCAGTGGGCGCGGGTGGGGGCGTACAGGGCGCGGGCGGTGTCATCGTCGCCGGCCAGGTAGGCGTCGGCGAAGGCCTGGGTGCCGGTGAGGAGCTGAGCGACCTGATCGCGCACGTAGGCGGCGTAGTTGGCGTTGGCGACCTCGATGCGGGCGTCCAGGTCGGCATCCACCGTGACGTCAGTACCGGAGTCGGTGACGGTGAAGGCCTTCTGGTCGATGCCCGCACCGACCATGCCGGGCTTGCAGGTGGTCACGTAGCGGCCGGGCATGAGCTGCACGACCAGGTCGCGGCTGAGGCCGGGGCCGATGTTCTCGACCTCGCCGACGATGCGCAGGCCGTCTTCGGCGAGCAGGTAGAACTCGGTGACCTGGTCGCCCGAGTTGGTGACCGTGAAGCTGAGGTTGCCGGACGGCGCCTCGGCGGCCGACACCGTGCAGGCATCCGCGCTGCTGTCGACGGTGAGGGCGGCCTGGGCCGAGTCGCTGCCGGTGGCGTTGGCGACGCAACCGGTGAGGGCAAGCAGGCCGACGGCTGAGGCGGCTACGAGGGGGAGGAGGCGGGCTCGCATGGGGGTCCTTAGAAGGGAGGCGGTGCGGGGCGTGGGGTCAGTGGGTGACAACCGCGGGTGCGGTCTGGGGGAATACGGCGGACGGCGTCGGCGTCGGCTTCGCTTGCCGGCTCTTCACAATGAAGAGGGTCAGGGTGGGCACCACGTACGCGATCCAGGCGAACATCTCCAGCCAGGTGGTGGCCGGCGAGAAGTTGAGGGTGCCCTTGAGCAGGGTGCCGTACCAGCTGTCCGGGGGGATCACGGCGGAGACGTTGAACGCGAGGGCGTTGAGTCCGGGCAGGATGCCGGCCTCCTGCAGGTCGTGCACCCCGTAGGAGAGTACTCCGGCGGCAACGATGATGAGGATGGCACCGGTCCAGGTGAAGAACCGGCTCAGGTTGATCTTGAGCATGCCGGAGTAGATCAGGGCGCCCAGGCCGACTGCGGTGAGGATGCCCAGGCTCGCCCCGACCAGCGGAAGCGTGGTCGCTCCGGTGGCCTGCACGGCCGCCCAGATGAACAGGGCCGTTTCGATGCCCTCCCGGCCGACGGCGAGGAACGCGACGAGAACCAGGCCCATTCCGGTGCCGGTGAGGTGCTTGTCGATGTTGCCGTGCAGGTGCCCCTTGAGGTCGCGGGCGGTGCGCAGCATCCAGAACACCATCCAGGTCACCAGCCCCGTCGCGATGATGGAGAGCAGCCCGCCGATGGTCTCCTGCGCGGCGAAGCTCAGGCCGTAGGTGCCGAAGGTGAGGATGGCGCCCAACAGGAGGGCGAGAAGCACGGCGAGGCCGACGCCCGCCCAGATCCGGGGGAGAACGTCGCGGCGGCCGATCTTGACCACATAGGCGATCAGGATCGTCACGATCAGCGCGGCTTCGAGTCCTTCGCGCAGGCCGATCAGGTAGTTTGCGAGCACAGTGCTTCCCGGTTGTTGTGGGTGGGGTGATGGGGCCAACAATTGGTAAGGCTTACCTTACCCACCCACTCTACGTAAGAACGCCGGATGTGTCCAGCTAAGATTTGTCAGCGGCCCCGGTGCCGCAGCACGTCTTGCCAACCGCGCTCGTCCACGTTGTTCAGGAGTCACCCATGCTTATGTCCGGGAACGGCGAACGGGTGGTCTTCGTGCTCGACGCACCCGGCGATGAATCGTTGCACACCGGCGGCACCATCGCCCGGCTCCTGGATGACGGCGCCGACGTCACCGTGCTCTTCGGGTCGGCGACGCCGTACGACAGCGACGCATCCGCACCGACGACCGCATTTGCCGGTGCCGCGGATGTGGCAGCCGCCCGGGCGGCACTCGGTGAGACCGACCCTGCACAGTGGCGGGTCCTGGCGGGCGAGCCGCAGGGTGCGCAGCGCCGCGCGGTGCTGGGCGAGGCCTTCGCCCAAGCACACGCCACCGCCGTCGTGGCCGCCGCCGTGGACCCGGCCCTGCGCCAGGCCGCCGTCGACGCGGCAGGCGAGCAGGGTGTGCCGGTGTTCCTCAGCAGCCGGGTGTCGGCGGTTCCCGGCGTGCGGCTCACCGCGATCGACGTCAGCGACCACATTGACCAGAAACTGGCGGCCCTGGCCGCGTATCCCGGCCGGTGGCGGCTGGACGGCCGGGTGGTGCGTCTTGACGACGGCACCGAGGCCCTCGTCACCGGCACCGAAACCTATGCCAGCGGTAGCGGCCCCGCCCAGCCGGCCGAGCTCGAGGTGCCAACGGTCGGATCCAGGCTGCTGGCCGTCCTGATGGCTCTCTTCGCCGGCGCGCTCTTCGGTGTTCTCGGCACTGTGGCGCACCAGACCACGATCGAACTGGGCTCCCTGACGATCCCTGTCGGCCTGACCCTGGCACTACTGGCCAGCGGCACCCTCCTGCTCGGGTTACGCCTGGTTGTGCACGACAGGCTCGTGGTCCTCGCCGCGGCGATCGGCCTGGTCGCCACGGTGTTCCTGCTGTCGCTCCGCAGCACCGGCGGCTCGGTGCTGGTGCCAGCCGGGGTGCCAGGCACGGTCTGGTCGATGGCGCCCGCGCTGTTCGCCGCCCTCGTCATCGCGTGGCCCCGAATTCCCGCCCGTCGGCCGACGGCGTAGACTGATCACTCTGTTCGTGAAGGGAATCCTGCCACTGTGACGTATGTCATCGCCTTGCCCTGCGTGGACGTCAAGGATCGCGCCTGCGTCGACGAATGCCCCGTCGACTGCATCTACGAGGGTGAACGCTCCCTCTATATCCACCCCGACGAGTGTGTCGACTGTGGAGCCTGCGAACCGGTCTGCCCGGTCGAGGCCATCTACTACGAAGACGACCTGCCCGAACAGTGGGCCGACTACTACAAGGCCAACGTCGAGTTCTTCGACGACATCGGCTCGCCCGGCGGCGCCGCCAAGGTCGGCGTCATCGCCAAGGACCACCCGGTGATCTCGGTGCTCCCGCCCCAGGTTCAGCACTAAAGGTGCTCAAACCACTTCCCGAGTACCCGTGGGATGCGATGCTGCCGTTCGCGCAGCAGGCCAGGGCCCACGCCGACGGCATCGTCGATCTCTCCATCGGGTCTCCGGTCGACCCCACCCCGCCCGTCGTGCAGGCCGCCCTGGCCTCCGCGACGGATGCGCACGCCTACCCGCAGACCACCGGCACCCCGGCGCTCCAGCACGCCATCATCGACTGGTACGCCCGTCGCCGCGGTGTGACCGGGCTGGCGGAGGAGAACGTGCTGCCCACCATCGGCTCGAAGGAACTGGTGGCGCTGCTGCCGTTCATGATCGGCGTCGGCGAGGGCGACACCGTCGTGCACCCGCGCGCCGCCTACCCCACCTACGCGATCGGCGCGGCCATGGCCGGGGCGGATGCGTTCCCCTCCGATGATCCCGCCGAGTGGCCGGAGACGACGCGGCTGATCTGGCTGAACAGCCCGGGCAACCCGGACGGGCGGGTGCTGCCCGTCGAGGTGCTTTGCGCCGCCGTGGCCCGCGCCCGCGAACTCGGCGCCGTGATCGTCAATGACGAGTGCTACGCCGAACTCGGCTGGGCCGCCCCGTGGGACGCGGAGCCGATCCCGAGCATCCTCGACCCCCGCGTCACCGACGGGGACACGCGTAACATCGTGGCGATCTACTCGCTGAGCAAGCAGTCCAACATGGCCGGCTACCGGGGCGCTTTCGCCGCCGGCAGCAGCGATGTGCTCGGCCGTCTGCTCACCGTGCGCAAGCACGCCGGCCTGATGCTGCCCGCCCCGTTGCAGGCCGCCATGGTCGCCGCGCTGGGCGACGACGAGCACGTGAGGGTGCAGCGCGAGCGCTACCGTGCCCGCCGCGAGGTGCTGCTGCCGGCGCTGGTCGCCGCGGGATTCCGCATCGAGAACAGCGAGGCCGGCCTGTACCTTTGGGCGACCGCCGGTGTCGACGCCTGGGACTCGATCCGGCAGCTCGCCGAGCTCGGCATCCTGGCCGGTCCCGGCCCGTTCTACGGCGACTTCTATCCCCGGCACGTCCGGTTCTCGCTCACCGCCGATGACGAGCGCATCAACGCCGCCGCCGCCCGGCTGCGGGCTTTCGTCACGTCCTGACCCGGCTCCATTGCCGGGGCTGGACACCAGCGGCGGCCTGCCTAGGCTGAGGGCATGGCTGACACCGCGCATCCGGTCGACGACAGCGCTCCTCAGGACAGCTACGGCGTGAGCGTCGGGGCGCTGTACGCGCTCGTGTCCGAGCTGCCGGCCCATCCGCCCGTGACGCGGGGAAAGATCTTCAACGGCGACGGTGTGAAGGTGCAGGAGAAGGTGTTCGCGTTCATCGGCCGCAACGGCGACCTCGTCGCCAAGGTTCCGGAATCCCGGGTGCGCCAGCTGGTCTCCCAGCACACCGGGCGGCCTGTTGTGATGGGACGGCGCACCATGCGCGAATGGGTGCGGTTGCCGGCCGAGGCCGGGGTGGGCGCCTGGATCGAGGTGCTCGACGAGGCCTATCACTTCGGCCTGACCCGCCCGACCCGCTGAGCCACGAGGTCGGGTCGGCGGGCGGCTGCGGGTCGGAAAGCTCGGCGCGCCCGGTCCGAAATCGGCTGTGACCTAGGGCCAATGGACTCTGGTCGATCTTGGCGGATGCAACAGTATGCCCCTCGGCGGAATAGGCTGTAAGCGGGTTATCGTTGCCAAGCACCACGAGCGTGCTGCGGCGGACCACCACAGACCAACAGCCGCAAGGCTTTGAAATCCAGGGAGGCGCCGTGAGCGACGTCGCGCAGCGAACACCATCCAATGAGCCGCAGTTCATCGATCGGCCCGTACCGGGTCCGCAGGTGGCCACTCTGACCTACCCGGGGGGCACGGCGCAGTTCCCGATCCTGGGCAGCACAGACGGCCCGTCCAGCATCGACATCGCGACGCTCACCAAGCAGACCGGCTACACCACGTTCGACTCCGGATTCGTGAACACGGCGGCAACGAAGTCAGCCATCACCTACATCGACGGCGAACACGGGATCCTGCGATACCGCGGCTACCCGATCGAACAGATCGCCCAGAATTCCAGCTTTCTCGAGACCGCGTGGCTCCTGATCTACGGCGAACTGCCCAGCGCAACCGAACTGAGCGCGTTCGACACCCGCATCCGTCGGCACACCCTGCTGCACGAAGACCTGCGCCGTTTCTACGACGCCCTGCCGCACAACGCGCACCCGATGTCGGTGCTCTCGGCCGGCGTCTCCGCGCTGTCGACCTACTACCAGGACTCCCTGGACCCCAAGGATCCCGAACAGGTCGAACTGTCGATGATCCGGCTGCTCGCCAAGCTGCCCGTGATGGCCGCATACGCGCACAAGAAGAGCATCGGCCACGCGTTCCTGTACCCGGACAACTCGCTGAGCTTCGTGGACAACTTCATCAAGCTCAACTTCGGCACCCTCGCCGAGCCGTACGTGGTGAACCCCGTCGTGAGCAAGGCACTCGAACGTCTGCTGATGCTGCACGAAGACCACGAGCAGAACGCGTCCACCTCGGCCGTGCGCCTGGTCGGTTCCACCGAGGCCAACCTGTTCGCGTCGGTCTCCGGCGGCATCAATGCTCTCTCCGGCCCGCTGCACGGCGGCGCCAACGAGGCCGTGCTGACCATGCTCCACGAGATCAAGGCCTCCGGCGAAGGCGTGCAGAAGTACGTCGAGCGGGTCAAGAACAAGGAAGCCGGCGTGCGCCTGATGGGCTTCGGCCACCGGGTCTACAAGAACTACGACCCGCGCGCCAAGCTGGTCAAGGAGAGCGCCGACGCGGTACTCGAGGCCCTCGGCGTCAAGGACGACCTGCTCGACATCGCCAAGGAGCTCGAGTTCATCGCACTGAACGACGACTACTTCAAGGAGCGCAAGCTCTACCCCAACGTCGACTTCTACACCGGCGTGATCTATAAGGCGATGGGCTTCCCGCCGCGCATGTTCACCGTGCTGTTCGCGATCGGCCGGCTGCCCGGCTGGATCGCGCACTGGCGCGAGATGAACCTGGACACGACCACCAAGATCGGCCGCCCGCAGCAGCTGTACACGGGTTCGGTCGCCCGCGACTACCCGCAGCGCTAAGCCGGCGGATGCGAAAAAGCCCCTTCCCATCGGGAAGGGGCTTTTTTCTTGGGCAGGTCGTTAGGCGTGCAGGGCGGCGTTCAGCACGATGCCGGCCGTGCGGGGGAGCACCTCGACCGCGCCGGTGAGGGAGTTGCGGCGGAAGAGCAGGTTCGGCACACCGGAGAGGTCCTTGGCCTTGGCCGTGCGCGGGGCGCCGTCGGCCGTGCGCGCGGCATCCAGCAGCACCACCTTGGTGCCGGCGGTGACGTACAGGCCCGCCTCCACCACGGAGTCATCACCGATCGAGATGCCGATGCCCGAGTTGGCGCCGAGCAGCGCGCGCTCCCCGATGGTGACCCGCTGGGTGCCACCGCCGGAGAGCGTGCCCATGATGGATGCGCCGCCGCCGATGTCGGCGCCGTCACCGACCACGACACCCTGGGACACGCGGCCCTCGACCATCGAGACGCCCAGGGTGCCGGCGTTGAAGTTCACGAAGCCCTCGTGCATGACGGTGGTGCCGGGGGACAGGTAGGCACCCAGGCGCACCCTGGAGGCGTCGGCGATGCGCACCCGCTCCGGGGAGACGTAGTTGAGCAGCGGCGGGAACTTGTCCAGGCCCGTGGCGGCGATGCCGTGGCGCATGAGCGACGGCCGCAGGCGATCGAAGTCGGCGGGCAGCACCGGGCCGGCGTTGGTCCAGACGACGTTGGGCAGGTGGCCGAAGATGCCGTCGAGGTTGAGCGTGTTCGGCTTGACCAGCAGGTGTGAGAGCAGGTGCAGGCGGAGGTAGGCATCCGATGTGCTCGCGGGGGGCGACTGCAGGTCGATTTCGACGGTGACGGCCTCGAGACGCACGTTGCGGCGGGCGTCGGGGCCGGCAGCCTCTTCCAGCTCGGTGGGCACGATCCACCGGTCGCGGTCGGCGGGCAGCGCACCCAGCTTCGGCGCCGGGAACCAGGTGTCCAGCACGGTGCCGTCACCGGCGATCGTGGCCAGGCCATACCCCCAGGCGTGAGTGGCGGCGGCTGTCTGTTCTGCGGGGGGAGGGGCGGTGACCATGGCTCTAGATTAGTAGCCGTAGATTGGTACAGTGCCTTCCGACCGAACGATAGACCCGTCCGTTCCCGCTCTCGACCTGTCTGCCTCGTCGATCGAGCTGACCCGCGCCCTCTGCGATGTGGACTCGGTGTCCGGCAACGAAACGCCGCTCGCCGACGCGATCGAGGCCGCCCTGGCCGGCTCCGCGCACCTGGAAGTGATCCGCGACGGCGACACCATCGTGGCTCGCACCAATCTGGGCCGTGCTCAGCGCGTGGTGATCGCCGGGCACATCGACACCGTGCCGCTGAACGAGAACCTGCCCACCCGGTTCGAGACCGACGGCGACGTCGACTACCTCTGGGGTCGCGGCACCGTGGACATGAAGGCCGGCGTTGCCGTGCAACTCAAACTCGCCGCCGAGCTCGCCGACACCAGCGTCGACGTGACCTGGATGTGGTACGACCACGAGGAGGTCAATGCCGATCTCAACGGGCTCGGCCGGCTGGCCGCCAACCGTCCCGACCTGTTCGAGGGCGACTTCGCGATCCTCGGCGAACCGAGCAACAGCCAGGTCGAGGGCGGCTGCAACGGCAACGTGCGGATCGAGGTGCGCACCTTCGGCAAGCGGGCGCACTCCGCCCGCGCCTGGGTGGGCGAGAACGCCATCCACAAGGCCGCCCCGATCCTGGACATCCTCGCCGGCTACACCCCGCGTGAGGTGGAGGTGGAGGGCCTGGTCTACCGGGAGGGCCTGAACGCCGTGGGGATCAGCGGCGGCATCGCCGGCAACGTCATCCCCGACGAGTGCATGGTGCACGTGAACTACAGGTTCGCGCCCAGCCGCACGGCCGCGGAGGCCGTGGCGCACCTGGAAGACCTCTTCGCCGGCTTCGACATCACCGTGGTCGACCTCGCCGAGGGCGCCCGCCCCGGCCTGGACGCCCCCCTCGCGCTCAAGTTCCTCGAGGCCGTCGGCGCGGAGCCGCGCCCCAAGTACGGCTGGACCGACGTCGCCAGGTTCTCCGCCCTGGGCATCCCGGCCGTCAACTACGGCCCCGGTGACCCTCTCAAGGCGCACGCCGATGACGAGCGGGTGGCGCTGACCCAGATCACCGACTGCGAGGACGCCCTGCGCGCCTGGCTGACCGCGCCCATCGGCTGACCGGTGGCGCACACCCGCTCACCGGCCCTGCCGGTTCGCCGAGGCCCCACCGGTGCTCTACCTGCGCGCTGGCAGGCCCGCTACCGGCTTGTGCCCTGGTGGCTGAAAGTCTCTGTCATCTGGCTGGCCTCCCGGCTGGTGACCACCTCACTGGTGCTGGTGCTGGCCAGCGTGCAGGGGCAGAACGCCTGGACGCTGGCCAAGCCCGGCTACACGGCGTTCGCCACCATGTGGGACGGCCTTTGGTACAACATCGTCGGTGTCGGCGGCTACCCGTCGGTGCTGCCGGTCACCGCGGACGGTCACGTCGGCGAGAACGCCTGGGCGTTCATGCCGGGCTACCCGGCCGTGGTGCGGGTTCTGATGCTGGTCACAGGGGCCCCGTGGGCGCCGGTGGCGGTGTTCGTGTCGGTGGTCTGCAGCCTGGGCACCGCGCTGCTGTTCTACCGGCTGATGCGGCGGGTGCAGACGCCGTCAACGGCGCTGTTCTCGGTGCTGCTGTTCTGCGTCGCCCCGCTCTCGCCGCTGCTGCAGTTCGGCTACGCCGAGTCGATGCACCTGCTGCTGCTCACCCTGGCCCTGCTGCTCCTGCTGGAGCGGCGTTACCTGGTGCTGGTGCCCGTGATCGCCGTGATGGCACTGACCCGGCCTAGCGGGCTGGCCTTCGCCCTGTTCCTGGCCCTGCACGTCGGCTACCGCTGGTACAGCCGCGCCCGCGACCCGTTCCCGGTGCGCGAAGCTGTCACCGCCTCATTCGTGGCCGTTTTCAGTGGGGTGATGGGCCTTGCCTGGCCGGGGATCGCCTGGCTGGTGACGGGGTCCGTCACCGCGTACACCGACACCGAACTGGCCTGGCGGTCGGCGTACATCGGCTACCAGGAGCTGGTGCCGTTTGCGGCCTGGTTCCAGAGTGGGGTGTGGTGGCTGGGGTCGCCTCTGGGCATCATCGCCGTTGTCGCGCTGATCGTCGCCTTCGCACTGGTGATGTTCTCGCCGGCGGTGAAGAGCCTGGGTGTGGACCTGCGGCTCTGGGTAGCCTCGTACGCGCTCTACCTGCTCGCGGTGTTCTTTCCGCAGTCGAGTGTGTTCAGGCTGCTGATGCCGATGTTCCCGCTGCTCGGAGCGCTCGCCACGCCGCGAAACGCCGTGTACCGCGTTGTGGTCACACTGGCGTTGATCTGCGCCCAGTGGGGCTGGCTTTTGCTCTGTTGGGGCGTGGACGGTGCGGATTGGACCCCGCCCTAATTACTGTCTGACGGCCGAATGGTCGATAATAGGAGTACAGACTACGAATGGAAGGGGAGTTCATGGCGGCCATGAAGCCACGGACCGGAGACGGACCAATGGAGGCTGTAAAGGAGGGGCGCCTGATCATCGTGCGTGTACCGCTCGAAGGTGGGGGTCGGCTCGTCGTCTCTGTGAACGACGCAGAAGCCAAGGAGCTTCACGATGCGCTCGCGGGCGTAGTTGCCCCGGCCGTGTAGTAATTCTGTAAGACAGGTTTTCAGCTGATCGGCTGTGCGGTTCTCCGCACAGCCGATTGCTGTATCCGGAGCGAGGCTACGCGCGCAGCTTCGTGATCTGGAGCAGGCCGTCGCCGACGGGGGAGAGCGCGCTGATCACGGCCTTGGACGAGGCGATCTCGTTGAGCAGGGTGCGGAAGCCCGTGGCGACGTCGTCGCGCTGCACAGGGTCGGCCACCCGGCCACGCCAGAGCGCGTGCGCCACCAGGACGGTGCCGCCCGGCCGGGCCAGGCGCAGGCCGTGCTCGACGTACTCGATGACCGACTGCGGGTCGGCATCCACGAACACGATGTCGTAGGAGTTCTCGTTCATGCGCGGCAGGACCTCGGCGGCGCGTCCGGTGATGAGGCGTACCCGGTTGGTGGGGATGCCGGCCTCGTGGAAATTGGCCTTGGCGTGCTGCAGGTGATCAACCTCGATGTCGATCGAGGTGAGGGTGGCACCGGGAGCACCGGTGAGCAGCCAGATGCCCGACACGCCGGCACCCGTGCCGACCTCGAGGATGCTGCGGGCTCCGGTGGCCGCGGCGATGACGGCCGACTGCGCGCCCACCGAGGGGGCGATGGCGTCGATGCCGAGCTCGAGGGACTGCTGCCGGGCTCGTGCCAGGGCGTCGCTCTCCACCACCGAGTCGTCGGCGAATTTCCAATTGAGATCTTTGTCAGACATTCCGCAACTCCAGTAGATGATTAGGTCAAGACTACGGCTGTGCGGCCCGTGGTTCGGGGATGCCTCGCCGGGGGGATATTCTGAGGGCATGTTCGGTCTGACGTTCGAGAAACTCCTGCTCATCGGGATCATCGCCGTCTTCCTGCTCGGACCCGAGAAGTTGCCGCACTATGCGGCCCAACTCGGCCGGCTGGTGCGCCAGCTTCGCGACATGGCCAATGGCGCCAAGGACCGGATGAAAGACGAGATGGGTCCGGAATTCGACGACGTCGACTGGAAGAAACTCGACCCCAGGCAGTATGACCCGCGCCGGATCATCCGTGAAGCCCTCATCGAGGACGAGCCCGTGAAGGGCAAGTCCGCCGTGGTCGGCCGCGCCGGGCCGAACCCCGACAGTGCCTACCTGCAGCGGAAGCGTGCCAGGGAAGGCGCCCTGACCGGGCCCGCGCCGTTCGACTCCGAGGCCACCTAGCGCCGCCGAGTTGCCCTGCTGCGAACGAGGTGCCCCGGTGTGCCGGGGCACCTCGTCCGCACGGGAGCAACTCGCGAGTTGCAGTGCGCGGTCGCCCCGGAAGGGGGGAGTCGTGGAGCGCTCTCCGGCGTGGACCAGGCGTAGCCTTGCCAGAGAGAGTGGGGCGGCACCGTGTTGCTGAATACCCCGGGGGAAGGTCGCATCATGCGCAATACACGTAGCCGTCTCATCATGGTGGGAATCGTCGCGGGGGTCGCCGTGCTGTCGGTGGGTGCGACGGCCTACGCGGCCGGGCAGGATTCGCGGCCCACGACGAACGTGCTGGCAGCAGCATCGGCTCCGACCGCCAGGGCCACGCCATCGGCGACACCGTCGACGGCTCCCGCGCCGGTAGCGACACCGACTGCCGCCGCGGCGGCGACGGGTGCCGGGGCGGACACCCCCGACGAGGTCGTCGTGGCGGACGAGACGACGAACACCGACGGCACCGCCGGCGACGAAGCGACCGGCGGTGACGCATCCGGCAGCGGTGCCGAGGGCGACGGCAACGTCGTCGAGGTGCGCACGCCCAACCCCGATGCCATTCCCGATACCCCCGCTGAGTACGAGTACTTCTACGGATTGATCAGCCAGTGCATGGCAGAGGCCGGTTACGACTGGCACGCCGTCAGGCACACCGTCGACGGTGAATTCGCGGGCGTCGACATGACCAGGCTCGGAGACGTCGAACCCGGACTGCAGGCCGGGTTCACCCTCGCCCTGGACGGCGACACCGGCGGCGGCGACTACTATCACTGGGCGGATGCCGGCTGCTGGGGCTATGCGGTGCACGTCACCGGCAACGACGGCAACAACTAACTGTCCTCTCGCGACCTGCCCCATTGTGGACGAGTTGCCCGGCTGTGCCGGGGCAACTCGTCCGCCGCGGGGCAACTCGCGTCGGCGGCGGGCGGCTAACGCCGCCTGGCCGCCTTCAGGGTGCGCGCCAGGAGGAGCATCGGGCCGACCATGCGGCCGAACTGCTGCCCGTTGACGGGCAGAGTGAGCACGCCAGTGGCCCGGGAGATGGTGACCGGGTTCACGAAGCGCAGCAAGCCTTCCGGTCCGTTGCGACGGCCCAGACCGGAGTCCTTCACCCCGCCCATCGGGGCGTCCACGGCGGAGAACGACCCTCGGTAGCCCTCGTTGACGTTCACGCTGCCGGCCTCCAGCGCCTCGGCGACCCGCAGACCACGCCGGGCCGAGCCGCTGAGCACCGACGCGTTGAGCCCGTAGTCGCTGTCGTTGGCGGCCAGGATGGCCTCCTGCTCCGAGTCGACGACCGACACCGCCACCACCGGGCCGAAAGTCTCGCCGGCGTGGCAGAGCATGCCGGGGGTGACCCCGGTGAGGATGGTCGGTTCGTAGAAATACGGGCCGAGGTCGGGCCGGGCCCGCCCGCCGGCCTGCACGGTGGCGCCGTGGGCGAGAGCGTCGGCGACGTGTTCGGTGACCCGCTCGAGCTGCGCCTGTGAGGTGAGCGACCCCACATCCGTGCTGTAATCCAGCGCCGAACCGAGGATCAGGGCGCGGGTGACCGTGACGAACTCGCGCAGGAACTGATCGGACACCGCGCGCTGCACGTAGATGCGCTCGATCGACACGCACAGCTGACCCATCGAGGAGAAACAGGCGTAGGCGGCCTGCGCGGCGGCGCGGTGCGGGTCGACGTCGTCGAGCACGATCATCGGGTTCTTGCCGCCCAGTTCCAGCGACGCCCCGGTGAGGGTGCTCGCCGCCTGGGCGCCTACCCGCAGCCCGGTGGCGGTCGACCCGGTGAAGCAGACGTAGTCCGCGCCGGCCGTGACGGCCCCGCCGATCTCGGCGCCGTCGCCGGTCACCACGGCCCACAGGTCGGCGGGCACGCCCGCGTCGATGAACGCGCGGCGCAGCAGCAGGATGCTCAGCGCCCCCTGGTTGTCGGCCTTCTGCACGACCCCGCAGCCGGCGGCCAGCGCAGGCACCACGTCCATCGCGGCCAGGCTCAGCGGAAAGTTCCACGGCGTGATGACCCCGGCGACGCCCTTGGGTCGGTGGCGCACCCGGGTGGTGACCAGGACCGGCAGACCGGAGCGGCGCGTTTCCCCGCCCAACACCCGGCGGGCGGCTACGGCGTTGTACCGGGTGACGCCGGCGGCCTGGAAGACCTCCTCGAACGCCTGCCCCCTGGTCTTGCCGGTCTCGGTCTGCAGGGTGTCCAGGAGGCTCTCCCGGCGGGCGAGCAGCAGGTCGTGGGCGCGCAAGAGCACCGCCCGGCGGTGCGCGAAACCCGCGCGGGCCCAACCGATCTGGGCAAGGCGGGCGCGAGCGTACGCATCCGCCACATCTACGGTGCTGCTCACCGGCAGGGAGTGCAGCTCTGTGCCGGTGAACGGGCCGATGACGCCCACGGTCTCACCCGTCGTCGAGCAGATGTCGCGGGACAATTCGACGGTGAACGGGAGTACCGGGGCGGTTGCGGTCAGCATTGGCGCAGTCATGCTGGCCAGTTTAGACAGGCTTACCGACAAGCGGCGGGGGCGCTCAGCGCGGGCTGATGCCCAGGCTCAGCCCGGCCAGGCCGCGGCCCCTGGTGGCCAGCGTGGCGGCGATGGCCTGGATGGCTTCGGCGGCCGGGTCGGCGGGGTCACCGAGTACCACGGGCAGTCCGGTGTCGCCGCCGCTACGGAGGGCCACGCTGAGCGGCACCTGGCCGAGCAGCGGCACCGGGCTGTCCTGGCCCGCCGAGAGCCGGGCGGCCACGTCGGCGCCGCCGCCGGCGCCGAAGATTTCCAGCAGGGTGCCGTCCGGCTGCATCAGCCCCGACATATTCTCGATCACTCCGTAGATCTTCTGGCCGGTCTGCCTGGCGACGGCGCCGCTTCGTTCGGAGATGTCGGACGCGGCCGGTTGCGGTGTGGTGACCACGATGACCTCGGCGTGCGGAAGCAGCTGGCCCACCGAGATGGCGATGTCGCCGGTGCCCGGCGGCAGGTCGAGCAACAGGATGTCGAGATCGCCGAAGTACACCTCGGTGAGGAACTGGGTGATGGTGCGGTGCAGCATCGGTCCGCGCCAGGCGACGGCCACCGAGGTGTCGTCGACGAACATGCCGATCGAGATGACCTTCACGTCGAAGCCGATCGGCGGCAGGATCATGTCACCGACCTGGGTGGGCTTGACCATGCCGGGCTGACCGCCGGGGGTCGCCGGCGGGGTGACCAAGCCGAGCAGCCCGGGGATAGAGAAGCCGTACACATCGGCGTCGACGATACCCACCCGCAGGCCCCGCGCGGCGAGGGCCACCGCGAGGTTGGCGGTGACGGTGGACTTGCCCACGCCGCCCTTGCCGCTGGTGATGGCGTAGATCTGGGTGAGCGAGTCGGGGGAGAACTGCAGGCTGCGCGCGCCCTGACCGCCGCGCAGCTTCTCGGTCATGGCCCGGCGCTGCTCCGGCGTCATCACCGAGACCAGCACCCGGGCCAGGCCAGCGCCGACGACCGACTCGGTGGCTTCGCGCACATCCGTTTCGATCCGGGTCGCCGCGGGGCAGCCGGCGATGGTGAGGCGGATGCTCACCGTCGCGCCGCCGTCGGCGTCGATCGTGACGTCGGAGACCATGTCGAGTTCGGTGATGGGTTTGCGGATCTCCGGGTCGATGACGCGGGTCAGAGCGGCACGCACCCTGTCGTCGGCCGAGTGGTGGTCAGTCAAACGGGTGCGCCTCGTGCGGGGCGGAGCGCTCGATGGTGCCGCGGCTGTCGCGGGGACTGGCCTCACGTTCCCGGCTTTCCAGCTCCCGGCTGTCCCGGTCCCTGGCGGCCTCGCGTTCGCGGCGTTCCTGTTCGTCGCGCTGGTCGAGGTTGTCGAGCAGGGCGCGCAGTTCGGCGCGCAGGAAGTCCTTCGAGGCGAGGTCCTTCATGCCCAAGCGCAGCGCCACGACCTCACGGGCGAGGTACTCGGTGTCGGCGAGGTTGCGTTCGGCGCGCTGACGGTCCTGTTCGAACTGCACCCGGTCACGGTCATCCTGCCGGTTCTGTGCGAGCAGGATCAGCGGTGCCGCGTAGGACGCCTGCAGCGACAGCACCAGGGTGAGCGCGATGAAGCCCAGCTCGATGGAGTCGAAACGGAGGCCCTCGGGGGAGAGGGTGTTCCAGCCGACCCAGAAGACCACGAGGGCGCTCAGCCCCAGCAGGAACCAGGGCGTGCCCATGCCGCGGGCGATCGCCTCGGTGAACCGGCCGAACCTGTCGTTGCTGCGCCCGTTGCGCTTACGACCGACGAGGTTGGTGGTGCGCAGGCCCTTGGGGGTGTCGAGGCGCAGTTCGCTCTTGTTAGCGCGTGCCATTGCCGTGCCTCCGTACTCCCGGCAGCGGGATGCTTCCTGTTACCAGCTGGGTTCTGGCCGTGGCACGTTTGCGTACCTCGTCGCCGTCGTCGTGACTTCGCCAGTCGTCCGGCAGCAGGTAGTCGAGCACGTCATCAATCGTCACCACCCCGACGAGTCGGTGGTTTTCGTCGACCACGGGAACGGAGACCAGGTCGTAGCTGGCGAGGATGCGGCTGACTTCGGCCGCCGAGGTGTCCGCGGTGACCGGGTCCAGACCGAGGTCCAGCAGCGTGCCGAGGCGCTCGTGCGGCGGGTAGCGCAGCATCCGCTGGAAGTGCACCATGCCCAGGAACCGGCCGGTGGGCGGTTCGTAGGGCGGCAGGGTGACGCAGATCGCCGCACCAAGCGCCGGCGCGAGGTCGTGCCGGCGGATGAGGGCCAGCCCCTCAGCGACGGTGGCGTCGGCGGAGACGATGATCGGCTCGGTGGTCATCAGGCCACCGGCGGTGTCCGGAGCGTAGGAGAGCAGGAACCTGACGTCGTCGGCTTCTTCGGGCTCCATCAGGTCGAGCAGGTGCTCGCCGCGCTCCTCTGGCAGCTGTGCGATGAGGTCGGCCGCGTCGTCCGGCTGCATGTGGTCGAGCACCTCGGCGGCGCGTGAGTCGCCGAGCCGGGTGAGGATGCCCACCTGCTCGCTTTCGGGCATCTCCTCGAGCACGTCCGCCAGGCGGCCGTCGGGCAGTTCCTCTGCCACCTCGAACATGCGTTGGCGCGGCAGGTCGAGCAGGGTGTTCGCGAGGTCGGCGGGCTTCATGTCCGAGTAGGTGGCGATGAGCTGCTCGGCGGACTGGGCCTCACCGGCCGTGACCTTCTCATAGACCTCGGCCCAGTTGGCGAACGCCGTGGCCCCCTTGGTGAAGGGCGATGAACTGGTCTTGGGGCGGCGCACGAAGAGTTGGCTGATGGCCCAGTCGCCCTGGGCGGACTCCTCGATGGCCACGTCCTCGATGGAGGCTTCGCCCGAACCGTCGTTGAACGCGACCCGGCGGCCGAGCATCTCGGCGATCACGCGCACCTCGCCGCCACGCTGCTCGAACCGGCGCACATTGATCAGCCCGGTGGTGATGATCTGGCCGCTGCCGATGCTGGTGACCCTGCCGATGGAGACGAACACCCGGCGCTTGCCGGGAATTTCGACGATCAGGCCGACCACGCGGGGCGGGTCGTCTTTTCGGTAGACCACGAGCACATCGCGAACCTTGCCCACACGGTCGCCCGCGGGGTCGAAGACGTTGCACCCGGCCAGGCGGGCGACGAAGACTCTGGTGTTTGCCACACCTATAACTTAGCTTGTGCGGGCTCCACAACCGCCGTGCCGGATGCGCGGAGCCGCACCTCCGGTACGGTGCGGGCCCGGGCGGGCGGCGCAACCGTTTGGCTGATCATCGAGCCATTCTCCCAACGGATGCACAGCCAGCTCATCGGGGATTCCCGGTGGGCGTGGAAGAATGGCTGCATGAGCAATCAGAGCCCCTTCGGCGGTCGTGCCGCCGCCGCGCTGTACCCCGTTCTGCCCAAGGGCGAGGTCGTGGCGACGTACGAGACCTACAACGAGGCCCAGCTGGCCGTGGACGTCCTCGCCAAGGCCGACTTCCCGGTGAAGCAGCTCTCGATCCTGGGCAACGACCTCAAGACGGTTGAGCGTGTCACGGGCAAGCTCACCTGGGGCCGGGTGGCGCTGGCCGGCGCGGCATCGGGGGCCTGGCTCGGGGTGTTCTTCGGCCTGCTCTTCTTCATCTTCTCCCCTGACGCGGCCGGCCTGCCGTTCGTGTTCGCCGCCGTGCTGATGGGTGCCGGTTTCGGCATGCTCTTCGGCCTGGTCAGCTACGCCGTCAACCGTCGGCGCAAAGACTTCACCTCGACAATGCAGGTGATCGCCGGCAACTACCAGGTGATCGTGAACGTGGAGCTGCTGAACAAGGCCCGCAACCTGCTGGCCGGACACGTGGAGCCCGACGGTGCTGCCGCTCCGCACCCGTCCGACCCGCCGAGGTCCGTGCCCCTGCCGCCGGTGGACGCACCACGTGACCCCGCGGGCGACCAGCCGACAGCGCCGCCCGCCTACGGTCAGCCGGCCCCGCCGGTATCGGCGCCGCCCGCGGCCGGGCCGTCGGACCCGCAGCCGCCGATCGCCGGCTAGGCCTGCAGCTCCGCCATCCAGGCTTCGACCGCGGCGGAGTCGCGGGGGATGCCGGCGGAGAGGTTCTCGGCGCCGGTCTCGGTGATCAGGATGTCGTCTTCGATGCGCACGCCGATGCCCCGGTACTCGGCGGGCACGGTGAGGTCGTCGGGCTGGAAGTACAGGCCGGGCTCGATCGTGAAGACCATGCCGGCCTCGATCACGCCGTCCATGTACATGTCGCGGCGGGCCTGCGCGCAGTCGTGCACGTCGAGGCCGAGGTGGTGGCTGGTGCCGTGCACCATGTAACGGCGGTGCTGGCCGTTCTCCGGCTGCAGCGCCTCCTCGGCGGTGACGGGCAGCATGCCCCAGTCGGCGGTGTGCCGGGCGATCACGGCCATCGCGGCCGCGTGCACCTCCCGGAAGATCGCGCCGGGACGGGCCACGAGGAACGCGGCATCGGCGGCCTCGCGGACGGCGTCGTACACCCGGCGTTGCACATCGGTGAAGGAACCATCGATCGGCAGGGTGCGGGTGATGTCGGCGGTGTAGTAGCTGTCCACCTCGACACCGGCATCCAGCAGCATGACGTCTCCGGACAGAACCGGGCCGTCGTTGCGGGTCCAGTGCAGGATGCAGGCGTGCGGGCCGGAAGCCGCGATGGTGTCGTAGCCGACGGTGTTGCCGTCGGCCCTGGCGCGGGTGTTGAAGACACCCTCGACCAGACGCTCACCACGCTGGTGCGTGCTGGAGCGGGGCAGGTCGCGGATGACGTCCTCAAAACCGCGGGCGGTGGCCGCCACGGCCAGGCGCATCTGGCCGATTTCGTAGGCGTCCTTCACGAGCCGCAGCTCGGACAGGTCGCGGGCGAGACCGGCATCCGCGTCGTGTTCGTGGTTGATCTCGATGCTGAACGGGGCGTCAGAGCCGTTTCCGGTGATCATTTTCTCGGCGGCGTTGCGCAGGCGTGCGTCGTCGACCTGGCCGGTGAGGAACGGGTCGGCCTCGCGCACGAGCAGGGTTTCGCTGTCGACGCGGCGGAGCACGTCGGCGAAGCCGTCGATGCCGCGCACGGTGATGCCGAGGTCGCCGGCGACCTGGGCGATGGAAGGCCGCGGGCCGATCCAGAACTCGCCGATCTCGGAGTTGGCGTAGAACTCATCGGAGTCGCGGCCGGCGCGCTCCCGGAAGTACACGGTGGTCTCATGGCCGGTGGCGGTCGGTTCGAACACGAGCACGGCGCCGGGCTCGGAGTCGCTGCCCCAACCGGTGAGGTGCGCGAACGCTGAGTGCGCGCGGAACGGGTAGTCGGTGTCGTTGGCGCGCTGCTTGAGGCGCCCGGCGGGCACGATCAGGCGGTGTCCGCGGTACTGCTGGGAGATGCGTTCCCGCCGGGCGGCCGCGAAGGGGGCCTGCTCGCGGGCGGGCGGCACGGTTTCGGCGCGGTCTGCCCAGCCGCTGGAGATGTACTCCTTGAACCCCGCGGAGCCCGGGGTGGTCGAGCGGTTCTCGTTCGAGCGGGCGGCAGGAGCGGCCGGGGTGGGTGCGGGTGCGGTGTCGGTGGAGTCAGCCATTCCTCCATTGTCCCACTCGTCGGCTTGGAGCCCGCCGGTTGCCTATCCGGTGGCGGGGGACAGCGTGGCCACGACGGGACGGTGGTCGCTGCCGGCGGTGTCCTCGGTACCGATCACGTGCATCCGCTCGACCTGCCAGTCTGGCGTGGCCAGGACGTGGTCGATGGGGGCCCCGAGCAGGGCGGGCGCCCAGGCCGGCCAGGTGCCCACCCCGCCGGAACCGGTGGCTGCGGCGGCATCCCTGCAGTCGCCGAGAACGGCGCCGTCGGAGGTGGCCTGCCCGGCGAAGTGGTCGATCGTGGCGTTGAAGTCGCCGGCCATGATCACGCCGTCGTCGCCGGAGGACCCGCCGCTGCACTGCTCGGCCAACCAGTCCAGGTCGGATCTCCAGTTGGCCATTTCCCACCGGATCGGGGCGACGGCGTGCACGGCGATGATCGTCGGGCCGGCGCCGTCCACGGGCTCCGCGATGACGGTGGGAAGCACGTTGGTGTTGCCGGGCGGGCCGGAGCCCGCGGCCGAGGTGACCGTGTAGTCGCCGAGGTCCGGGCTGATCAGCAGGGTCGTCGACCGTGCCTTGGAGATGAGGTCGAAGGAGACGGTGTGCACCCACATCGGCCGGCCGGCGGCACGCATGGCCTCGGCGATGAGCACACCGGTTTCCTCGGTCGTCTCGGGGAGGGTGAGCACGTCGGCCTCCTCGGCGAGGGCGAGGTCGGCGATGGCCGCGGCGCCGGGGGCGTCGCCGAGGGTGTTCCAGCTCAGCACCGTGACCGCGGCGTCGGCGGGCTCCGCCGCAAGGGCCGCCGCCGCATCCGAGCCCAGACCGCGGTGCAGCAGGATGCCGGAGTTGACGGCGCCGAAAGTTACCAGAAGCACCATCAACAGAGCCGTGGTGGCGCGCAGCGGCCGAACAAGGAGCAGCAGAATTGCCAGCAGCGACAGCAGGGCGATGGCCACCGCCACGGCGAGGCCGCGGAAGGACACGGCGTGCGCGATGACCCAGGAGTTCTGCAGCCCGGCGATCGCGGGCCAGGCCAGCACGGTGAGGAAGGCCAGGGTTGCGAGCACGACGATGGTGCGAATGAGCGTGGAGAGCATAGATGAGTCACTGTAGGCGACCAAGCTGTATTCCCGCGCCAACTAGCATGGGGGAATGGCAGTCGAACGGCGTTCCACGGGTCCGATCGACCTACATACCCACTCCAGCGTCTCCGACGGCACCGAGACGCCTTCGCAGCTCGTGCGCGCCGCCGCGGCCGCGGGTCTGGGCACCGTGGCGATCACCGACCACGACTCCACGGCGGGTTGGTCGGAGGCCTCGATCGCCGCTCGGACCGCGGGCATCACCCTGATCCCCGGGATGGAGTTCAGCACCCGCGTCGGCCACACCAGCATCCACCTGCTGGCCTACCTGTTCGACCCGTCCGATGCCGGGATCGTCGCCGAGACGGCGCACATCCGTAAGGCCCGGCTCACCCGTGCCGAGCAGATGGTGGCCCGCATCGGCGCCGACTACGAGCTGACCTGGGACGACGTCCTCGCCCAGACCACCACGGGCGGCACCGTGGGCCGTCCGCACATCGCCGACGCCCTGGTCGCCAACGGGCTCGCTCTCACCCGCAGTGAGGCGTTCGCCGGGATCCTGCACTGGGAGGCGGGCTACTTCCAGCCGCACTACGCCCCGGATCCGTTGCGTGCGGTGGCCCTGGTGCGTGCGGCCGGGGGAGTGCCCGTGATCGCCCATCCGGCCACCCGCGGCGTCGCCGACGTGATGGCAGAGAGCCGGCTGGCGGCCCTGGTGGATGCCGGCCTGTTCGGTCTGGAGCTTCGGCACCGCGAGAACAAGCCGGAGGCCACCGCCCGGCTGACCATGCTCGCCGTGAAGTACGGCCTGGCCGTCACCGGCTCCAGCGACTACCACGGTGAGGGCAAGCCCAACCGGCTCGGCGAGAACACCACCACTCCCGAGGTGCTCGAGCGCCTCATCGCCGAGGGCCGCGGCTCGGAGCCGGTCTACCCCGACTGAGCTCGTCTGCTCCTCCGCGCCCGGCGTGCCAAGGCTCGCCTGGGCCGCCCACCGAAGCCGGCGATGTGGTGACTTGCCGGTTCGTGCCCCCTGGGCGCGCCTGAACGGGCCTCAAGTGGCAACTCACCGCCCTGCACCTGGCTGACTTGCCAGTTGGTGCCCCGTCAGCGACGTCCAGGGGGCCTCAACTGGCAAGTCGGCGCAGCATCTCCCCGGCGGACCGTTGGTGAGGGCGGCGCCAGCTTGCGCGTTTTGCGGCAAAGAAGCCCTTCGCGAGCGGGTTGAGGGGTCCTGTGAAGCACGTCGACGCAATGCTCATCGCCGAGATGCCGCAAAGATGCGCTTCCCGGGCGGGCGCGGGCGCTTGTGCCGCAAGTGGGCACCGCGTGCGTTGCCGAGATGAAGCAAACGGCCCCTTGACGGGGTGTCAAGGGGCCGTTTGCGGCAAGTCGGTGTGCAGAGCCCGCTATGCGGTGGGTGCCTGCGGGGAGCGGCGGCGGGTGCGGCTGCGGCGACGTGGCGCACTGTTGCCGTCGTGGTGCTCTGAGCCGCCACCGTCGTGGGTGCCGGCCGCCGGGGTGGCGGCGGGGGCATCCGGGTTGGTGGTCGAGCTCACGCGCACGCGGGTGCGGGGAGCCTGGTCGGCGGAGCGACCCGAACCGGAGCGATCGGCGGAGCGACCGTCAGAGCGACCACCGGAACGGCTGTCGCTGCGGCCGCCACGACCGGAGTCGCGTCCGGCGGGTGCGCCGGCGACGGCCTCCTTGATCGGGGTCGCACGCAGGCGGCCCTTCGACCCGGCGGGGATCTTCAGGTCGGTGTAGAGGTGCGGCGACGAGGAGTAGGTTTCCTGCGGCTCCGGGGTGCCGAAGTCGAGGGCCTTGTTGATCAGGGTCCACTTGGGCATGTCGTCCCAGTCCACGAAGGTGACGGCGATGCCGGTCTTGCCGGCGCGGCCGGTGCGACCCACGCGGTGCAGGTAGGCCTTCTCGTCCTCGGGGATCGTGTGGTTGATCACGTGGGTGACGTCGTCGACGTCGATGCCGCGCGCGGCGACATCCGTGGCGATCAGGATGTCTTTCTTGCCGGCCTTGAACGACGCCATGGCGCGCTCGCGCTGCTCCTGGTTGAGGTCGCCGTGCACGGCGGTGGCGTTGAAGCCACGGTCGCCGAGTTCTTCGACGAGCTTGGCGGCGGCACGCTTGGTGCGGGTGAAGATCACGGTCTTGCCGCGACCTTCTGCCATCAGGATGCGGCCGATGACCTCGTCCTTGTCCATGTTGTGCGCGCGGTACACGAGGTGCTCGATGTTGGCCTGCATGAGGCCCTCGTCGGGGTCGCTCGCGCGGATGTGGATGGGCTTGGTCATGAACCGGCGGGCCAGCGCCACGATCGGGCCCGGCATGGTGGCCGAGAACAGCATCGTGTGGCGGGTGGACGGCGTCTGCGAGAACAGCTTCTCGATGTCGGCGAGGAAGCCGAGGTCGAGCATCTTGTCGGCCTCGTCGAGCACCATCTCGCGCACGTTAGCGAGGCTGAGCAGGCGCTGGCTGGCGAGGTCGAGCAGGCGCCCGGGGGTGCCGACGACGATCTGCGCTCCGGCCTTGAGCTGCTCGATCTGGCCCTCGTAGGCCTTGCCGCCGTAGATGGAGACGATGGTGGTGCCACGGTTGCTCGCGGCGAGTTCGAGGTCTTCACTGACCTGGACGCACAGCTCGCGGGTGGGCACGACGACGAGCGCCTGCACACCGGGCTCGGGGTTGAGGCCGAGACGCTGGATCAGCGGCAGACCGAAGCCAAGGGTCTTGCCGGTGCCGGTCTTGGCCTGGCCGATGATGTCCTGGCCGCTGAGGGCGAGGGGGATCGTCTGGGTCTGGATGGGGAACGGTTCGAGGATGCCCTTGGCGGCGAGAGCCTCGACCATGTCCTGGTCGATATTGAGTTCGGAAAAGGTCACGTTATGGTTGCCTGTCTAGCTCGAAGCGGGATGCGCCCGTCTTTGCCTCAGGCGCAAGTCCACCGATCCTGCGCCGGTGAATGACACCAGACTATAGTGCGGCCCTGGGCAACAGCCCGTGGGCGCACCGCACCAGGCACGTTATTCGCAACGAAGCCGGGGACGTGGACCTATGCTTGGCAAGTGATCTCCTGGTTAGGTGAACGCCCGAAACGGGCAGAGACGCCGCGGCTGTCGGCCCGGGGCGACCGGCGCGCCACCACGAAGGTGGACATCACCGAACTGGTGCCGGACCTGCTCACCTACCTCGGGCAGGCCGCCTATTTCGAACTGGGCATGTTCGAGAGCCTGTCGACGGCGGTCATCACGGCGCCCACCCTCGCCGCCAAGGAGGGCCTGAGCCTGGCCGCCGGGCGTGCGCTGTCGAAGCACCACGGACTCATCGAGGAGATCCGCCGTCGTGATGGTGAACCGGCCAGTGTGATGGGCCCGTTCGTTCCCGCACTGGATAACTTTCGCGCGATCACCGCGGGCGAGGACTGGCAGGAGCTGCTGCTCAGCTGCTACCTGACCGGCGGCCTGCTCGACGACTTCTTCATCAGGCTCTCCGACGCGTTGCCCGGCGATGTCGGCCCGCGCATCGCCCACTTGCTCGGCGAGCACGGCGGTGCCGACGTCCTGGTGCACGAGCTGGCCGCGGCCATCGCCGCGCAGCCGGCGCTCGAATCCCGCCTGGCACTGTGGGGTCGACGCCTGGTCGGCGACACCCTGCTCGTGGCACGATCGGCCATGGCGGTGACGCAGGACTCCCGCATCGAACCGGTCTTCACCGAGCTGATCGCCGCGCACACCCGCCGGATGGACGGCCTCGGCCTCACCGCGTGACATCCGCTCGCGGCCATGCGAAAAAGACCCTCATCGAGATCGATGAGGGTCTTTTCGTCAGCTGACGTTACGCCGGCAGCCCGGTCCTGCTGATCCTGTGCAGCATCGCCAGGTCCGCGGCCTCGCGGCGACGGCCCAGAACCACATCCACCACGACGGCGGCGATCGCAGCGACCACGAAGGATACCCACCAGATCCAGCCGCCGTCCCACGCCCAGCCGAGCCAGGTCAGCACGACCCAGACCAGCGACGCGACACCGGTACCCACCGCCGGCACCAACACGGAACCGTGCGTGAGGCGACGGGGCAGGGCGTACCGAGCCGCCAGCCCGAGCAGCGCGCCGCCGAGGGCGACGAACAGGAGCTCCATCGCAGGTTTAGGCTACGAAGCCGACGCGGCGGGAGGACTCAGAGCCCAGCTCGACGTAGGCGAGGCCGATGGTGGGGACGATGTATACGTGCCCCTTCTTGTCACTGAGCTTGAGGTACCCGGTCTGCCCCGCGAGGGCGGCCGCGACGGTCTCCTCGATCTCGTTGGCGGGCTGGGCCGTCTCGAAGCTGATCTCCCGGGGGGAGTTGAAAATGCCAATGCGAATGTCCACGGATGCGCCTTTCGGTTGCCTACCCGCTCAGATTACGACATGCCCCATGCTCGGCCCGCCACGTTCACTGTCGGCGCAACCCGTTACCGTTGGACCGTGATGAACCCGGTGTCCGAACTGCTCGACGATCCCGACGTCTCCGACGCTGCTGAGACACCGGCGTGGTCGGCCGAACCGGGTGTGCCCGGCCGTACCCTCGGCCTGGATGCCTCCCAGGAGGCCGTCCTGCGCCTGGGCCTGGACAGGTCGGCCGCCGTGATCGGCGCCCCGGGCTCTGGCAAGACCCACACCCTCGTCGAGTTCGTCGCCGACCGGGTGCTGACCCACGGAATCTCGCCCAGCGAAGTGCTGGTGCTGGTGCCCACCCGCACCGGCGCCACCGTGCTTCGCGACAGGCTGGCCCTGCGCCTCAGGGTGCCCACCAACGGCCCGCTGGCTCGAACCATGAACTCCGTGGCCTTCCAGATCGTGCGGGATGCCGAGGTGGCGGCCGGCCGCACCAGCCCGACCCTGCTCACCGGCGGCGAGCAGGACCAGATCATCGCCGAGATCCTGGCCGGCGACATCGCCTCCGGCACCGGACCGGCCTGGCCGAGCCCGCTCGACGCCGAGGTGCGCAGTCTGCGCGGCTTCCGCACCGAACTGCGCGACCTGATGATGCGCGCCGTGGAGTACGGCGTCACCCCGGCACGGCTGGCCACCCTCGCCGCCGCGAACGACCGCCCGGAGTGGGCCGCCGCGGCCGCCTTCATCGACGACTACCAGGACATCAAGGACCAGAGCCGGCCCGGCCAGTTCGACTCCACCGAGCTCGTGCAGTTCGCCGCGGCGATCGTGCAGGATGCCCCGCGCCTGCCCGCCAGGCCGGCGGGCACCGCCGGACCCACGACCCTGGCCGCCGTGACGCCGGGCAACCCGCTCGGCCCGCTCGGTGCGCTCAAACTCATCGTGCTCGACGACGCCCAGGAGGCCACCGAGTCCACCCTGGCCCTGCTGGCCCAGTTGGCCGCCCGTGGTGTCACGATCGTGGCGTTCGGCGACCCCGACCTGAGCACAGGGTCGTTCCGCGGCGCCCACCCGGATGCCCTCGGCCGGCTCGGCCACTACCTGCGGCTGCCCGACGTAACCACCCTCACCCTCGACACCGTGTACCGGCACGGCACCGAGCTGCGCGCGGTCATCCGCGAGTTCACCGGCCGGATCGGCGCCGCCGCCGCCGGCACCCAGCGCGCGGCCGCCAGTGCCGAGCTCGCACCGACCGCTGCGGAAACCGCCGCAGCGCCGACCGCCGTGCAGACCGTCGTCACCGCCAGCCCCGCCGACCAGCTCGCCGTGATCGCCCGGCGCCTGCGCGAACGCCACGTGCTCGACGGCCTGCCCTGGGGGCGGATGGCCGTGATCGTGCGCACCGGCGCGCTCGTGCCGGCGCTGTCCAAGGGGCTGGCCGCGCTCGAGGTGCCCACCCAGGTGGCCGCCGCGCAGACCGCCCTCCGCGACGAACCGGCCGTGCGCGCCTTCGTCCTCGCCCTCGACATCACCCTGGGCCGCCGCCCGCTCGACGCCGACGCGGCGGTGGACCTGCTCCGCGGCCCGCTCGGCGGCCTCGACCCGATCACCCTGCGACGGCTGCGCGCGGCGCTGCGCCAACAGGAACTCAGCCACGAGGAACTCACCGCCGACGGCGCCCGCAGCGCGGACGACCTGCTCGTGGAGGTCTTCCACAGCCCGGCCCTGCTCGAGCGCATCGACAACCGCACCGCCCGGCGCGCCGCATCCTGCGCCAAGAACCTCCGGCAGACCCGCACCGCCTACGCCGCCGGCGCCACCATCGAGGAACTGCTCTGGGGCCTCTGGCAGCGCAGCGGCCTCGCCCCGGCCTGGGCCGAGCAGTCCACCGGCACCGGCATCGACGCCGACGAGGCCAACCACAACCTCGACGCCGTCGTGGCCCTGTTCTCCGCCGCGCAGCGCTTCGTCGAACGCACCCCGGCGGCCCCGCCCGTGCTCTTCGTCGAACACCTCGTCGACACCGATGTGCCCGAAGACACCCTCGCCCCCCGCGCCCTGGCCGAGTCCGTGCTCGTGTCCACCCCCAGCGGCACCATCGGCCGCGACTTCGACCTGGTCGTGCTCGCCGGAGTGCAGGAGAACGTCTGGCCCGACCTGCGCATCCGCGGTTCGCTGCTCGGAGCCGGCGACCTGGCCCTGCTGGCAGCCGGGGAGACCCCCGACCCGGCCGGCGCCCGCACGAGTGTGCTGCACGACGAGCTGCGGATGTTCGCCCAGGCCGCCTCCCGCAGCACCACCGAGCTGATGGTGACCGCCGTCGACAACGACGAGAACCAGCCCTCCGCGTTCCTGCGTCTGCTGCCGCAGCCCGACCCCGCCCCGCTGGCCCGGTACCCGCTGTCGCTGCGCGGGTTGGTCGGGCGCCTCCGCCGGGACCTCACCCAGACCCTGCGACCCCGGCTGCAGCCCGCCGACGGGGCCGAGGCCGACCCCGTCGCCGCGCTGCCCGCCGTGTTGCCGGCCAGGGCCACGGATGCCGCCGCCACCCTCGCCCGCCTGGCCGGCGAGAAGGTGCCCGGCGCGTCACCCGACGACTGGTACGGCCTCCGCCCGGCCAGCACGGTCCGGCCGCTCAACGATCCCGAGGCCGGCGACGGACCCGTGCGCGTGTCGCCGTCGCGGATGAGCGCGTTCGAAACCTGCCCGCTGCACTGGCTGATCGGCCAGATCGGCGGCGGCGACTCCAGCACCGCGGCCAACCTCGGCACCATCATCCACAAGGTGATGGAAGACGCCACCGACCCGGCCCGCACGCCGGACCCGGCCGGGATCACCGCCGACGCGCTCTGGGCCGGCGTCGAGGCCCGCTGGGACGAACTCGTCTTCGACGCCGACTGGCAGTCCAGGGTGCAGAAGACCCAGGCCCGCGAACTCACCGACAGGCTCGCCGCGTACCTCGGCGACGGTGCCCGCGACGGCACCCGACTGCTCAGTGCCGAGGGCCGGTTCGCCCTGGAGCTGGACGGCGCCGTGCTCTCCGGCACCATCGACAGGGTGGAGAGGCTGCCGGACGGACGCGCCGTGATCGTGGACCTGAAGACCGGCAAGGGCGACCCGACCAGCGACACCGGGGTGGCCGAGCACCCGCAGCTCGGCGCCTACCAGTTGGCCTTCTCGGCCGGTGTCATCGACGGCCTCGAACCCGGCATGGAGCTGGCCGGCGCGCGCCTGGTGATCGTGTCCTCCGGCACGCAGAAACAGAACTACCGCAATCCCACCCAGCCGGCCTTCAGTCCGGACGAACTGGCGGCCTTCACCACCAGGGTCACCGACGACGCCGCAGGCATGGGCGGCGCCACCTTCGTGGCCGAGATCGCCGACCACTGCCTCAACCCCCGCTCCTACGGCTCGTGCCGGATCCACGTCATCAAGCAGGTCAGCTCATGAGTACTCCGTCTTCTCAGAACAGGGCGGTCTCCGCCCTCGACATCGCCGCGGCGCTGAAGATGTTCCCGCCCACAGGCGAGCAGCAGGCCGTGATCGAGGCTCCCCTCACGCCCACCCTGGTGGTGGCCGGTGCCGGCAGCGGCAAGACCGAGACCATGGCCAACCGGGTGCTCTGGCTGCTGGCCAACGGGCATGCCAGGCCGGACCAGATCCTCGGGCTCACCTTCACCCGCAAGGCCGCCGGCGAGCTCGCTGAACGCATCAACGATCGCATCCGCCAGCTCAGCGAGGCCGGGCTGATGCCCACGAGCGCCGATGCGGATACCGCACCGCCGGCACCCGGCTCCATACATAGCCTCGACTCCGCCGACCTGTTCAACGCCCCCGCGGTCTCCACCTACAACTCGTTCGCCAGCCGGCTGTTCACCGACAACGCGCTGCTGCTCGGCCGCGAACCCGAATCGGTGCTGCTCAGCGAAACCAGCGCCTGGCTGCTCGCCCGCCGGGTGGTCGTGGCCAACGGCGACGGCCGGCTCGTGCAGTACGGCAAGGGCGTCGACGCCGTCACCGACGCTGTGCTCTCGCTCAGCCGCGCCCTGGCCGAGAACCCGCCCCCGTTCGTGCCCGGCGAGGAGCCGGTGCCGCACGACCTCGCGCGCCTGGCGAACAGCTTCGGCTACCTCGCCGACCTGCCCTTCGGCAACCCGCGTAAGAAGAAGGCCTACGACTCGGTGCTGGAGGCCATCAGTGCCGTCGCTCCGTTGCCGGTGCTGGCCGAGCTGGCGGCTGCCTACGGGGCCGAGAAACGCCGCCAGGGCCTGATCGAATTCTCCGATCAGGTGGCCCTGGCCCTGCAGGTCTGCCGCAAGGTGCCGGCCGTGGTGGCCCGCTACCGCGAGCAGTACCGCATCGTGTTGCTCGACGAGTACCAGGACACCTCGGTGCTGCAGACCGAGCTGTTGCGCACCCTGTTCGCCCACCACCCGGTGATGGCCGTCGGCGACCCGCACCAGTCCATCTACGGTTGGCGGGGCGCGAGCTCCGCGAACCTGCTCGGCTTCTCCACCGACTTCGCTGCTCTGGCCAACACCGAGGCGCCGTCGATGTCGCTCTCGTTCACCTGGCGCAACCCGGTCACCGTGCTCGAGACCGCCAACGCCCTGGTCGCGCCCCTGAGCGCGCAGCTGCGCGCCCGGCCCAACGGCATTCAGGTGGAGACCCTCAAGGTGCCGCCGGGCAAGGCCGCCGGCCGAGTAGACGCGGCAATGTACGAGAGCATCGCCGACGAGGCCGCCGCGATCGCCCGCTGGTTCGCCGCCAGGCTCGGCACGGCGCCGGCCGGCGTGGATGCTGAGCCCGAGTCCGGCGCGATGCTGTTCCGCGCCCGCCGCGACATGGAGTTCTACGCCGAGGTGCTGCGCGAACACGGTGTGCCCGCGCACGTGCTCGGCCTCGGCGGCCTGCTGTCGACCCCGGAAGTGGCCGACGTACTCGCCGTGCTACGCGTGGTGCACGACCCGTCCGCCGGCAGCGACCTGATCCGGCTGCTCACCGGCGGCCGCTGGCGGATCGGCGTGCGCGACCTGCAGGCCCTCTCCGGTGTGGCGGGCTGGCTGGCCACGCACGACTGGGCGCAGAAGGCCGTGACCGACGAACTCAAGGCCAAGCTGCGCGCCTCCGTGGCCACCGAGGAGAGCCGGTCGCTCGTGGACGCGCTGGATTTTGTGGCCTCCGCACCCGAATCGCACGGCCAACTGGCCGCCTTCAGCGACGACGGCCGGCAGCGCCTGCGCCAGGCCGGCCGGCAGCTGGCCTGGCTCCGCAGCCGTTCGGGCCTGGGCCTGCTCGACTTCGTGCGTTTGATCGAACAGGAAACCCTGCTCGACCTGGAACTGGTCGCCAACGAGAGCCACGGCCGGGCCCTGGCCAACCTGTATGCCTTCCACGATGCCGTTTCGGCGTTCCTGGACAGCGACGAGCAGGGCACCCTGGCCAGCTTCCTGCGCTGGCTGGCCCGCGCCGAACGCCAGGACGACCTCGGCCCGCGCGGCGAGGCCGCCGAACCGGGCACGGTGCAGCTCCTCACCATCCACGGCTCCAAGGGACTGGAGTGGGACTATGTGGCCATCCCCGGCCTCACCGAGAAGAACCTGCCCGCCCCGTCCCGCGAGGTCTCCGGCTGGTTGCGCTTCGGTGAACTGCCCTACCCCTGCCGGGGCGACCGGGCGGAGCTGCCGGAACTCAAACGCCTCGGCCATGAGACCCAGATGTCGTTCGACATCGATTTCGAGCTGTACAAAGAGCAGCTCGCCGACCGGCACGACGCCGAGGAACGCCGGCTGATCTACGTGGCCACCACCCGCGCCCAGCAGCAGTTGCTGCTCACCGGGGCGTTCTGGGGCGGCGGCACGACCGTGCGGAAGGCCAGCCGGTACCTGCTCGAACTGGCCGAGGCGGGTCTCATCGACGCCCTGCCGGAGGGCAGCGAGTTCGACGAGAAGCCGCAGACGGACCAAGACGCCACCGAGGTGTGGCCGTTCGACCCGCTCGGCACCCGCCGCCCCGTGGTCGAGGCCGCCGCTGCCCTGGTGCGCGCGCACGATGACACGGGCACGGATGCCGAAGACGACGGCGCCCGCATCGAAACGCCCTGGTCTAGGGAGGTGACCCTGCTGCTGGCCGAACGCGCCCAACGCCTGGCCGGACCCGGCGTCCTCGGCGTGCCCACCCGCATCCCGGCCTCCCGGTTCAAGGACTACGTCGACGACCCCGCCGCGGTGCTCGCCAGGCTGCGCCGGCCGATGCCGGAGCGCCCATACCGGGCCACCCGCCTGGGCACCCTGTTCCATTCCTGGGTCGAACAGCGCTCCACCGGGGCGTCGGCCGGCGACCTCATCGACGTCGGGCCGGACGAACTCGACGTGGACCCCGACACCGACATCGACATCGACACCGGTGACGGGATGCCGCTCGAGCTGGAACAGCTGGACCGGTTCAAGGCCACCTTCGAGAGGTCACCCTGGGCGACGCTGGCACCCGAGGAGGTGGAGATCGAGATCCACCACGTGCTGGGTGATCAGGTCTTCATCTGCAAACTCGACGCCGTCTACAAGACCCCCACCGGCTATCAGGTGGTGGACTGGAAGACCGGCAAGGCGCCCAAGGACGCCGCCGACCTCGAACTCAAGCAGACCCAGCTGGCCCTGTACCGGCTCGCTTACGCCCGCTGGAAGGGCATCGACCCGGCCAGCGTCGACGCTGTCTTCTACTTCGTCGCGGACGACCGCATCGTCGCACCCGAGCGGCTCTACTCGGAGGAGGACCTTCTGGCGGCGTGGTCGTCGGTGGCCGGGTCGTCCGCGCGGCCGTCTGCCGTGCCGTCGACCGTGGGGATCGGACCCGTCGAGTCGTCGCCGTAACCGGTATCGAACCCGGCACCGTCGAAACCGGTGCCGTCGAAGCTGGTGACCCTGCTGAACGAGCCGGTGTCGGCGAACTCGCTGGTGCCGTACTCGGAGTTGTCGTCGCTGTTGCGACCGGCGGACCCGGTGGCCTGGGTGCGCGGGGTGTCCTTGAGCATCGACTCGACGTCGGAGACGCTGAGGATGGGCCCGGTATCGGGGGAGAGCGAGTTCATGGTGTGGCTGTGCACGTTGTCGACCAGACCGTCCAGCATCGACACCGCGTCGTCGACGATGGCCTCGTCGTGGGTGTCGACGCCGTGCAGCAGCCAGCGGGCCAGTTCCAGCTCGGCGTAGAGCATCGCCCGCTGGGTGATCAGCGGGTCGTTGCCCTGCCGCGCTGCGGTGTAGGTGGCCACGGCAGTCTCGGCGGCGTCACCGCGCGCGGCGAGCAACCAGTTCAGGTCGCGGGCCGGGTCGCCGACACAGAGTCCAGACCAGCCGAGCACCCCACACACGGCGTCGTCGGTGATCAGGAAGGACTCCGCGGTGAGTGACCCGTGGATCACCGTCGGCGCGAACTGCCAGAGAGCGTTGTCGTCGGTGGCGAGTTCCCAGCGCCGCAGCAGCGCTGCGGGCAGCTTGCCGGTGTTCGCGGCCCGGTCGATCAGGTCGATGGTGGCGGTGCGGCAATCCTGGGCGCTCTGCTGCACGAGGCCGGCGTCGCCGATGAATGCCGACGGCAGCCCGTGGATGGCGGCGATCGCGCGGCCGATCGACCCGGACACTCCCTCATGCCCGGTGAGCGCATCCGCATCGTACGAGGCGCCGGGCAGACGCTCGTAGACCACAGCCCTGGTGCCTTCGAACGGCGCCTGGCCCACGAACACCGGCACGTCGAACGGCAGCCTGCTGCGGTTGCCCGTCGTCAGAGCGCGCAACGCCACGAGGTCGGCTGACTGCTCGGTTTCGGCCGCCTGCGACGTGGGAACCCTGATGATCAGTTCCTTCTCATCGCGGGTGATCAGCAAGGCAGAGTCGAACAACCCGCCGCCGCCGAGACTGTGGTTTCGGGCGTGGGCGACGTCGAGCTCCGGCACTGCATTGGTGGCCAACGCGGCTAGAGTGAGGTGGGATCTGGCCATGCCTACTAGGTTAGGTCGAGTTCCTCCCGGTGAGGCCATTCGCCACGCCTGCAGACAACTTCGGCACGTGTTGCCCGATTTTTGAGGGGTCTCATGTCGTTCAGGTTCACGGCCACGCTGCCACTGTCCAGGCACGCCGTTGATCGCGACAACGACGCCCGCGCCCAACCCGATTTGTTCGAGCGGCTCTGGGCGGATGCCGGCACCCGGGTTCTGCCGCTCTGGCGCGGTACCGTGCTGCTCGCCGCCGCCGCCGGGAACGACCGGCCCCGGTTGTTGTTGCTCGAGCCGGCCGATCTCACCATCGACCCGGCGGCCGCCCTGCGGGTCTACCTCGGCCTGTCGCTGGACGCCGACGCCGCCGAACCCGTCGGCACCCCGCTCGTGGCCGTGCCGCTGGACGATGACCAGGCCGCCGCGCTGGAACCCGACGCGTCGAGGTGGGTGGGCCTGCGCGACTACGCCACCCTCCTCTCGGACCGGGACACCGGCATCCTCACCGAATCCCTCGGCATCCTGCACTGGCACGATTCGCACCCGCACTGCCCGCGCTGCGGCGCGGCGACCGACGTGACCACAGCCGGTTGGGTGCGACACTGCCCCGAGGACGGCAGCCAGATTTTCCCCCGCACCGACGCGGCCGTGATCGTGCTGATCACCGACGACCGCGACAGGGTGCTGCTGGGCTCCAACGCCATGTGGGAGGCGAACCGGTATTCGCTGCTGGCCGGCTTCGTCGAACCCGGCGAATCGTTCGAGTCCGCCGTGGTGCGTGAGGTGTTCGAGGAATCCGGCATGCGGGTCACCGACCCGGTCTACCGCGGGTCGCAGCCGTGGCCGTTTCCGGCGTCGATCATGGTCGGCTTCACCGCCCGTCTGGCCGATAGCCAGCAGGCCGGCTCTCTGGTACCCGACGGCACCGAGATCCTGGATCTGCGCTGGTTCAGCCGCGCCGAGCTCGCCGACCCCGAAAACGGCATCATGCTGCCCGGCCCATCGTCGATCGCCCGCGCACTCCTCGACGACTGGCTGGCTCAGCCGGAGCAGCCCGGTGTCTGACCGGTTGACCCCCACCGCCGAGTCCTTGCTCACCGGACTCGACGAGCAACAGCGCATCGCCGCCGAAGCCCTGATCGGGCCGGTCTGCATGCTCGCCGGCGCCGGCACCGGCAAGACCCGCGCCATCACCCACCGCATCGCCTACGGCGTGATGAGCGGCGCCTACTCGCCGAACCGGGTGATGGCGCTCACCTTCACCGCCCGCTCCGCCGCGGAGCTCCGCGGCCGGCTCCGCCAGCTCGGCGCCGGCGGCGTCGCCGCGCGCACCTTCCACGCGGCCGCGCTGAGCCAGCTGAACTACTTCTGGCCGCACGTCGTCGGCGGCCAAGCGCCCCGCATCCTCGAGGGCAAGGGCCGGCTGCTCGGTCACGCCGCCGAGGTCCTCAAACTCAAGCTGGACACCGCCACCCTGCGCGACCTGGCCGGCGAGATCGAGTGGCGCAAAACCAGCGGCCTCAGCCTGGACCAGTACGCCACCGCCGGCCGTGCCCTGCCCGGCCGGCTCGACATCGACCAGACCCTGGACATGCAGGCCGGCTACGAACGGCTCAAGGACGACCGCAAACAGATCGACTTCGAGGACGTGCTGCTGGCCATGGCCGGCATGATCGAAGCCGAACCCTCCGTGGCGCTGCAAGTGCGTGAGCAGTACCGGTTCTTCGTCGTCGACGAGTTCCAGGACGTCTCCCCGCTGCAGTACGACCTGCTCAAACTGTGGCTCGGCGACCGGCGGGACCTGTGCGTGGTCGGCGATGCCAGTCAGACCATCTACTCCTTCGCCGGGGCCCGGAGCGACTACCTGCTCGACTTTCCCAAGCACTACGAGGACGCCACAGTGGTACGCCTGGAACAGAACTACCGGTCAACGGCCGCCATCGTCGCTACCGCCAACCAGCTGATGCGCGGCCGGCCCGGCGCGCTGTCGCTGCACGCCGCCGTCGCCGAGACCGGGGTGGAGCCCGCCGTACGGGAATACCCCAACGACATGGCCGAGGCCCGCGGGGTGGCCCAAAGCATCTTCGAACTCGTCGAAGCCGGGGTGCCACCGGAGAACATCGCGGTGTTGTACAGGGTCAACGTGCAGGCCGCGCTGCTCGAGACCGCGCTCGGTGATGTCGGCGTGAGCTTCCAGATCCGCGGATCGAAGCGGTTCTTCGACCTGCCCGAGGTGAAGCAGGCGGTGATGTCGCTGCGCGCGGCATCCGTGTCGATCATGGGCGAACCGCTGTTCAAATCGGTCAGCGACGTGCTGCGGGGCCTGGGCTGGAGCCAGACCGCGCCGGAAACCCGCGGCGCGGTGCGCGACCGCTGGGAGGCGTTGAACGCGATCATGGGGCTCGTCGACCAGGCCGCCCCCGGCACCACCTTCCGTCAGTTCACCGACGAGCTGATGGAACGCCAGGCCGGCCAGCACGAACCGACCGTCGCCGCGGTGACCCTGGCCACCCTGCACTCGGCCAAGGGCCTGGAATGGGACGCCGTGTTCGTGGTGGGGCTCTCCGAGGGTCTGGTGCCGATCAGCTACGCCGGCACCTTCGAGCAGGTCGACGAGGAACGCCGGTTGCTCTACGTGGGTGTCACCCGGGCGCGGAAACGCCTCTCGCTCAGCTGGTCCGCGGCCGGAAGCCAGCAGCGTTCCCCGCGAGAACGATCACGCTTTCTGGCAGAAATCGGCATCCGCACCGCTCGTGCGGCCGGTGCGCGCGGCGTCTGACCGTCAGCGATTCAGCGTCGATCGCCAGTGACGCGGCCGCGAACTCGTTCGAGGACGCGAACACCCGCTCGTGCACGATGCCGGCCGCCGTCGAGGCCACCTCGATGCCCATCCGGGTCGTTTCGGTGGGTGCCGTGCGGTGCAGCAACTGGCTGGCGATCGCGGGCCAGGCCGGGTCGAGGTCGACCTGCTCGAGGTCCAGGCAGGTCAGGCACGGGCCGGCCCCGGGTTCCACGAGCGGGCCGACCCGCACTTCGGCGTCGCTGAACAGCACCGGCAGGTGCGGCACATCCCGCCGCAACCAGTGACCGTGCCGCTCCGGAGCGAGCACGAAATGGTCCACGATCACGGCCAGATCAGGGAGCTGCCCTGGCGTCGCAACCGTGATGCCCAGGTCGACCAGCAGGTGCCGAATGCGGTCGGCGGTGGCCCCGGCGCCGTCCACGCAGACCACCGGACGGTTGCCGCGGTGCACCGGGGTGGCCCTCCTGCTGCCGAACCAGGTGGCTGCGAGAGGGGCGGTGTCGGTACCGGGCTCCGCCGGCTGAGTGTCGAGGCCGACCAGCGCGGGGGCCAGGGCGGAGAGCAGGGCGGCGGTCGCCGCATCCGTCGCACCGGACTGTCGCCCGAGCATCAGCGCACCCGACCGGGGAATCCCCACCCGGAGCGCGGCGATGACGCTCTCCAGCGGAGCCGTCACCCCCGGTACGATCGCCAACGGCCGGTCGATGCCCAGCTGGATGGTGTCCGGCGTGCGCCAGACGAGCGGATACCGCGGGTCGAGTCGAAGGATCATCCGGCGATCTTCCCTCAGACCGGCCGTCGCCGTCGGATCCATCCACAGGCCCGGATTGCCGCCTGGGAATATGCAGGTCCAGCCCAGACTCCACCCCTAGGCTGACGCAATGATTGAGAAGACCGCACGCCGCGTACTGGTCACCGGAGCCACCGGCTACATCGGGGGCCGACTGGTTCCCAAACTCCTCGAGGCCGGTCATACCGTGCGGGTGCTCGTGCGCTCGCCCCAGAAACTGACCGACGTGCCGTGGGCCGATGACGTCGAGATCGTCGAGGGCGACCTCGGCGATCGGGCCTCGGTGGACAGGGCCAGCGCCGGTATCGACGTGCTCTACTACCTGGTGCACTCGATGGGAGCCAGGGGCGACTTCGAGCAGACCGAACGCACCGCGGCCCGGAACGTGGCCGGCGCTGCGGCCGAGGCGATGGTTTCGCGCATCGTCTATCTCGGCGGCCTGCACCCCGACAGCCCGACCCTCTCGCCGCACCTGCGTTCTCGCGCCGAGGTCGGCCGCATCCTGCTGGACTCCGGCGTGCCCACTGTCGCCTTCCAGGCCGGGGTCGTCATCGGCTCCGGGTCGACGTCGTTCGAGATGATCCGGCACCTGACCGATGTGCTGCCGTACATGCCGGCGCCACGGTGGGTGCGCAACTTCATCCAGCCCATCGCGGTGCGCGACGTTTTGCACTACCTGGTCGCCGCCGCCGATGTGCCCGCGGACGTCAACCGCACCTTCGACATCGGAGGTCCGGACGTGCTGCGGTACGGCCAGATGATGAACGGCTACGCCGTCGAAGCGGGCCTGCACCAGCGCCCGATCGCGCCACTGCCGGTGCTCACCCCGTGGCTCGCGTCGCAGTGGGTCAACCTCGTCACGCCCATCCCGCGCAGCCTGGCCGTGCCGATAATCGCGTCGCTGCAATACGACTGCGTCATGCACGAACACGACATCGACGCGGTGATCCCACCGCCGGCCGGCGGCCTCACCACCTATCGCCGGGCCGTGCGCCTGGCCCTGGGCCGGGTGCGCGACGGCGACGTGGAAACCAGCTGGCAGAACGCCGCGACGGAAGGGGCATCGAGCAACCCGCTGCCCAGCGACCCCGACTGGGCCGGTCACCTCGTGTACACCGACCTCAAGGAGAAGCGCACCTCCGCCAAGCCGGCGGACCTGTGGCGGGTCATCGAGAGCATCGGCGGGGAGAACGGTTGGTACTCGTTCCCGCTCGCCTGGGCGGTGCGCGGTTGGATGGACAAGGTCGTCGGGGGAGTGGGCCTGCGCCGCGGCCGCCGGCATCCCGACCGGCTGCAGACCGGCGACGTGCTCGACTTCTGGCGCGTCGAACGCATCGATCGAGGCAGCTTTCTGCGGTTGCGCGCCGAGATGCGGGTGCCCGGCCGGGCCTGGCTCGAGATGCGTGCCGAGCCCACGGATGACGGTGGCTCGATTTACCGCCAGCGTGCGGTGTTCTTCCCGCGCGGACTCGGCGGCCGGCTGTACTGGTTCTCGATCCTGCCGTTCCACGGCGTGATCTTCAGCGGCATGGCCAACCGCATCACCGCCGCCGCCGAAACCGAAGCTGCCGAAACCGAAGGCGCCACCCTCGCCACCCAGCCGGGGACCCCGATCGGTGCCCCACCGGCGGCCACGACCGCGGAGGCCGCCATCGGCTCCTGACCCGCCCCCCGCTGACCGCTCATCCGTCCGGCGAGCTCGAGGGGGAGCCGGCTGACGGGACCTTGCCAGTTTCGACCCTAGCCACCGTGCACCGCGGAGCGCATCATGGAAGCAAGCGGTGAGGAGTCCAGATGTCCGGTGCGGTGGTGTTCGTCGGCGATGGTCTCAGCGCGGGCGCTCGATGGGAGGAACGGTTCCCCGACCTTGAGGTGCAGAACTCGGCGTGAACGGGGACACGACAGATGAGGTCCTGGGTCGGCTCGATCAGGTTGTGCAGGCCGACCCCGATGCCGTCGTCCTGCAGGTGGGTACCAACGATGTGGGCTGGAACCGTTCGGACGAGTACATCGTGCGCAACATTGAGACCATCCTGTGCACCCTGCGCAAGCAGCTGCCCGGCACCCGGCTGCTCATCCAGTCCGTGCCCCCGAGGGAGAAGGAATTCGTGCACGTGATCCGGTCGGTCAACCGACACCTGCGCCAGTTCGCGCCGACCGTCAAGGCTCGCTACCTGGATCTCTGGCCGGTGTTGGCCGCCGAGGACGGCACGCTCAGCGCCGAATGGTCGGCCGATCACCTGCACCTCATCGAAGCCGGCTACGTCGTCTGGTTCACCGAGCTACGGCCCGCACTCGTCGACCTGCTTGAACACCCGCCGGAAACGCTGTCCGTCAGCCGGCACCCCGCCTGACGCACCCGTCGCGGCACCGGAGAGAAACGCACACGGCCGGTGACCGGTGTCTGACCTCCCTCGGTACCATGAGACCATGCACCGACCCGTCAGTTTCCGCCTCCGACTGTCGTTGGCCGCGACGATTCTCGCCGGGCTCACCCTCCTCGGCGCGAGCCCTGCGTCGGCTTTGGCCGCCCCGGCCCGCGCTGCCGGAGCGACATTCGCGCCCCAGTCGGTTTCGGCCGGCGTCGACGATTTCAGTTTCGCGTCCCTGCACGCCGACTACAGGCTCGACCGTGACGAGGAGGGCCATTCCACCCTGGCCACCACCGAGACCCTCGTCGCCCAGTTCCCCGAGACCGACCAGAACAAGGGCATCCGGCGGCAGATCCCCACCCACTACCGGGGTGAGCCCACCAACCCGACCAACGTCAGGGTCACCGACGAGAACGGCACCGAGCGGGACTACGAAACCGACACCGACAGCGACGACTCCGATGACGAGTTCCTCATCATCACCATCGCCGACGATGACTTCGTCCACGGCGAACAGACCTACGTCATCAGCTATACCCAGAAGAACGTCGCCCACTTCCCCGATGACACGACGGATGAGGAGTTCTTCTGGGAGGTGAACGGCACCGGCTGGGCCCAGCCGTTCGGCACCGTCTCCGCCACGGTGCACGTGGCAGCCGACCTGGTTCCCGCCCTCACCGGTCAGACCGCCTGCTACCAGGGCGTGTCGACATCCGGCGCGACCTGCGACACGCTCGACAGCGCCGCCGACGGCGACGAATGGGTCATTGAGGCCACCGCACGCGACCTGGGCCCGCACGAGGGCCTCGCCCTCGCTGTGGGCTTCGACGAGGGTACTTTCGTCCCCAGGGACGATTCGTTCACCGCCAACGTGTTCCCGACGATCGCGTTGCTCGCGGCTCTGGCCGCGCTGACCACGGCCGTGATCGGCGTCGCCCTGCGCAACACCCGCTGGCGCAACCGGCCCGGCCGGCCCACCATCATCGCCGAATACCTGCCGCCGACGGGCGTGAACCTGTTGCAGGCCGGCGGTGTTCTCGGCGCCAAGGCCAGCGGCAAGTCCCTCACCGCCCAGTTCCTGCAGTTCGCCGTGAACGGCAACGTGCGGGTCCTCGAGGGCGACGGCAAGAACCACTACCTCCTCGAGTTGCGCAGCCGGGCGGGCATTGACCCCACCGAGCGTGCCGTCCTCGACGCCCTGTTCCCCGCCCACCGGCCCATCGGCACCATTCGGGACTTCAAGAAGACGGATGCGAAACTGGGCACCGCCCTGACCGCCGCCAAGAGTGACGCCCGCAAGCAGTTGCTCACCGACGGGCTCCGAGAGAAGAAGGGCGGCGCCCTCAGCGGTTGGCTGTTCGGTGTGGCCATCGTCGCCGGCCTCGTCGCGATGATCGCGAGCATAGTGTCGTTCGCCACCGAGGTCGCCGGCGCGTGGCCCGCGCTGCTCCTGGTCGTTGGCCTGGGCGCCGCGATACTTACGATCGCCGTGACGGCCGACGTGCGCCCGCTCACGGCCCGCGGCGCCGAACTGCGCGACTACCTGAAGGGTGTTTCCGTGTACATCTCACTGGCCGAAGCGGACCGACTTCGGGTGCTGCAGAGCCCCGCCGGCGCCCTGCGCACGCCGTCCCGGCCGGATAAGACTCCCGGTGCGGTGGCGACCGACCCCGTGCAGGTGCTCAAGCTCTACGAGCGACTGCTGCCGTTCGCCGTGCTGACCGGTCAGGAGAAGGAGTGGTCCACGGTGCTGGGCGACTACTATGCCGGTGCCCACCAGCAGCCGGACTGGTACGTCGGTACCGCGCCGTTCAGCGCCGCGTACTTCGCCACCGGCGTCTCAGCGTTCGCCACGTCAGCATCGACGGGTATCGCAGCCAGCTCGGCCGGTTCCGGTTCGAGCGGTGGTGGCTCCGTCGGCGGCGGCGGAGGCGGCGGCGGGGGAGGGGGCGTCTGATGGGCACCCCGGCAGAACCTGCCTATACCCGCTCGGCCCTGGCACCCGGCCTTCTCGGCGCGATCGCGCTGCTGGCCGGGCTGGCCCTGCTCGATGTCGACAGCTTTGTAATCATCCGGTACATCGTCAGCATCCTGGCTCTCATCATCTGCGTCTTCGTCATTCAGGCCAAGGCGTGGTGGTGGCTCATCGGGCTGGTGCCGATCGCGGTGCTGTGGAATCCGATCGTCGTGATCGAACTGCACGGGCAGGGCTGGGTGTCCGCTCAGTTCATTGCCGCTCTGGTCTTCATCATCGTCGGAATCCGGACCAAGGTCCCGACCGCTGTGCACCGCTAAATCCGGGGGCGGGCATAGACTAAGGATGCGTCTGGAGCCGGGCTCGACCGTGGCCCCGCGGCCATCAGTGCACAAGTGACTGAAAGCTGCGGCGTCCCGCTGCTCGATCATGGGGTTCGGCGTATCGATCGCACAGGCATCCTGCGGATGCGCAACACGACCAGCGCGCATTGAGTGATGCGCTGGTGTGAAGTGGAGAAAAATGGCACACACCCGCCCCAACGGAGCGGGCCGCGCTGGAGCCGGCAGCGGTCGAACACGTCAACGACCGCGCTCGCGCGACGACGACGCCCCGATCATCCCGATCCTCGCCCGCAAGGTGCGCGAGGTCGAAGCCAAGGCTCAGAGCGGCACCAAGCTCGGCCCCACCAACCGCACCAAGTACCAGGTCATCGCGCTGCTGATGCGCGAAGAACGCGCCCGCGTGAAGACCGACCCCGAACTGACCGACGCGAACCGCGCCGAACTTCTCAAACGCCTCGACGGTATCGCCCAGATCCTCGCGAAGACCGCGGCCCGCGACACCAGTCTGATCACCCTGCTCGAACCGGATGCCGGCGTCTCCACCGTCGCCCAGCGGTTCCGCCGCGACTGGCTGTTGGAATCGGGCGCGGAACTCAGCCCGGACGAACTCATCATCACCCGCGAACCCGAGGCCAAGCCCGAGGTGCCGCAGAACCAGGTCATCCCGCAGTCCGTGCGTGCCCGCCAGATGGCCAATCCGTTCCTGGCCCCCGACTTCAGCGCCGTGAAGGCCGCGCCGGTCTCTGCCGCCCGTCGCCTGGCCAACTGGGAACTGCTCGGCCCGCTGTTCAAGGCCTTCGAGTTCGGTTCCGGCGGCCAGGCCGCCAGTATGGACCTGCCCGAAGCGCCCAACGTCGACAGGTTCTCTCCGCGCGGCATGGAGCTTATGCGCCACCAGGCACGGTTCGTGGAAAGCGCCCGCCTCGGCCACCGCAGCTACCTGCTCGCCGACGAGCCCGGCCTCGGCAAGACTGCGCAGAGCCTGCTCGCCGCCTCCGTCGCCGGTGCCTACCCGCTGCTGGCGATCGTGCCCAACGTCGTGAAGATGAACTGGGTGCGCGAGGTCGAACTGTGGACGCCGCACCGTCGCGCCACGGTCATCCACGGTGACGGCGACACCCTCGACGCCTTCGCCGATGTCGTCGTGGTCAACTACGACGTTCTCGACCGGCACCTGGCCTGGCTCGGCACCCTGGGCTTCAAGGGCATGGTCGTCGACGAGGCCCACTTCATCAAGAACCTGCAGTCGCAGCGGTCCAAGCACGTGCTCAGCCTCGCCGAGCAGATCCGCCGCCGCACCCCGGGTAACAACCCGCTGCTGATGGCGCTGACCGGAACCCCGCTGATCAACGACGTCGACGACTTCCGTGCCATCTGGCAATTCCTCGGCTGGATCGACGGCGACAAGCCGACCGCCAAGCTCATGGCACGCCTGGAGGAGACCGGGCTCACCCCCGCCGATGCCGGCTTCTACACCGCGGCCCGCGCCGCGGTCATCGACATGGGCATCGTGCGCCGCCGCAAGGTCGACGTCGCCGCCGACCTGCCCGCCAAGCGCATCGCCGACCTTCCGGTGGAGCTCGACAGCGAACTGGGCCGTTCCATCCAGAAGGCCGAACGTGAGCTCGGCGCCCGCCTGGTGCAGCGGTACAAGGCCCTCGTCGCCGCGCGCCACCCCGGCGTGCGCAACCCGGAGATCGACGACGAGCAGCGCGCCGCGTACATCCGCGCCGTCGCCCACGCCGATCTCGAGGAATCCAAGGGCACCAGCACCGGTGAGAACGTGTTCACCATGGTGCGCAAGATCGGTCAGGCCAAGGCCGGGCTCGCCGCGGACTACGCGGCCCAGCTGGCCCACTCGGTGGGCAAGGTCGTCTTCTTCGCCAAGCACATCGACGTGATGGATGCCGCGGAGGAGATCTTTGCCAAACGCGGCCTGCGCACGGTGTCGCTGCGGGGCGATCAGAGTGCCCTGGCCCGCCAGGCCGCGATCGACTCGTTCAACACCGACCCCGAGGTCGCCGTCGTGGTGTGCTCGCTGACCGCGGCCGGAGTCGGCGTGAACCTGCAGGCGGCATCCAACGTGGTGCTCGCGGAACTGAGCTGGACGGCGGCCGAGCAGACCCAGGCCATCGACCGGGTGCACCGGATCGGCCAGGCCGAGCCTGTCACCGCCTGGCGGATCATCGCCGCACACACTATTGACGCGCGCATCGCCGAACTCATCGGCAGCAAGCAGGGCCTCGCGGCCCGCGCGCTCGACGGGGCAGACGAAGACGTCTCCGCGGCAGATTCAGTGCAGGCCAGCGCGTTGGTATACGTACTCACGCAGGCGCTGGACGGTGAGCTGTAACACCGGGCCGGAAGTCCCTACCTCAGAGCAGCGCCGCCGGTGTTGACTTGATCCAGGCCAATGCTCGCCGCCATGATGGTGGACGGGCGATCCGCCGAAACACACATGCATGTAATAAGGAGTAGCCAAGAAATGAAGATCGGTATCCTCACCAGCGGCGGAGACTGCCCGGGCCTCAACGCAGTGATTCGGGGTGCCGTCCTCAAGGGGGGACGCGCATACGACTCGGAGTTCGTGGGCATCCGCAACGGCTGGCGCGGGCTGGTACAGGGCGAGTTCATGAAGCTCGACCGGCACAGCGTTCGTGGCCTGTCCCGCCAGGGCGGCACCATCCTGGGTAGCTCGCGCACCAACCCTTACGAGGGCGAGAACGCGGGTCCGGAAAACATCCAGAAGACTATGGACGCCGAGGGTATCGACGCCATCATCGCCATCGGCGGGGAGGGCACCCTCACGGCTGCCCGCCGCCTCACGGATGCCGGTATCAAGATCGTCGGCGTGCCCAAGACCATCGACAACGACCTCGCCGCCACCGACTACTCCTTCGGCTTCAACACTGCCGTCGAGATCGCCACCGAAGCCATCGACCGTCTCCGCACCACCGCTGACTCCCACGGCCGCTGCATGGTCGTCGAGGTCATGGGCCGCCACGTGGGCTGGATCGCCCTGCACTCCGGCATGGCCGGCGGAGCACACGCCATCCTCATCCCCGAGCAGCCGCAGACCATCGAGCAGATCTGCGAGTGGGTCGAGAGCGTCCGCGACCGCGGCCGCGCGCCGGTCCTCGTGGTTTCCGAAGGATTCCTGCTCGCCGAAATGGGCGAGGCGCACTCGCACAAGGGCCTGGACGCGTTCAACCGTCCGCGCCTCGGCGGCATCAGCGAGCTCATTGCCCCGATGATCGAAGAACGCACCGGCATCGAAGCACGGGCGACCGTACTCGGCCACACCCAGCGTGGTGGCGCCCCGTCGGCCTACGACCGGGTGCTGGCCACCCGCCTCGGCATGTCAGCGGTCGACGCCGTCATCGAGGGCAAGTGGGGTTCGATGGTTTCCCTCAAGGGCACCGACATCCGTAACGTCAGCATCGCCGACGCCACCATGGACCTCAACCGGGTCACCCAGGAGCGTTACGACGAAGCGGCCGTGCTCTTCGGCTAAACCCGTACTCATGACAGAACTGCCCGGACGACTCAGGTCGGCCGGGCAGTTTCTGTCTGACGACAAGTCAGGCGGCGGGTGCGAGCTTGGCCTGCACCTGCGCGAGCGACGGGTTCGTCGCGGCCGAGCCATCCGGGAACAGCACTGTCGGCACGGTGCGGTTGCCGCCGTTGAGGCTCATGACGAGCTCTGACGTGCCGTCGACCTCTTCGACGTTCACCTCGGTGTAGCCGATGCCGACCTTGTCGAGCTGACTCTTCAGGCGCGAGCAGTAGCCGCACCAGGTCGTGGTGAACATCGTGATAGTTCCGGTCTCAGGCACAAAATCCATGGGTACAGCGTAACCGAGGATTCTGGAGCCCCGCGGGGCGCTCGCTACGATGACACCATGACCGAACTGCCCCAGGTGTGCGTGTGCTACCTCACCCGCCTCTCCGAGACCGGCGAGCCCCAGGTTCTGCTCGGCCGCAAGAAGAAGGGCCTGGGTCTGGGCAACATCGTCGGGCTCGGCGGCAAGCTCGAACCCGGTGAATCCGCCCTGGATGCCGCGGTGCGGGAGATCGAGGAGGAGTCGGGCCTGACCGTGGGAGCCGACGCGCTCACCCCGATGGGGGTGCTCACCTACCTGTTCCCGCACAAACCCGCCTGGAGCCAGCGGTCGAACGTCTTCGTCACCGACCGGTTCAGCGGAATTCCGCGCGAATCCGACGAGCTGAACCCTGAATGGTTCACGATCGCCCGGCTACCCGTCGACGAGATGTGGGATGACGCCAGGCACTGGCTGCCCGGTGTGCTGGCCGGACAGCGGGTCGAGGCCACGTTCACCTTCGGTGCGGACCTCGCCACCGTCGTGGCCCGCGACTGACGTCCTGCCACCTCAATTCCGGGTGAACGACGAATGAACGCACCCTGAATTGACCTGCCCGCCTCAGGCTGTCAGGATCAACGAGGCCCGGTTTCGAGCCAGCCATCTCTCTTGCGTGCCGGTTATGTATGTACCCGACCACGGTTCGGGTAATACAAGGAAAGACGCCGGTGGATTTCACCCTTATCGTCGCGCTGGTCATCGCACTGGCACTCATCTTCGACTTCACCAACGGATTCCACGACACGGCCAACGCCATGGCCACCCCGATCGCAACCGGGGCCATGAAGCCCAAGGTCGCGGTCGGTGTCGCGGCAGTTCTCAACCTCGTCGGAGCGTTCCTGTCCACCGAGGTCGCCAAGACGGTGTCCGGCGGCATCATCAAGGAGGGTGACGGAGGAATCCAGATCAGCCCGGAAATGATCTTCGCCGGACTGATCGGCGCGATCGTCTGGAACCTGATCACCTGGCTGCGCGGCCTGCCGTCCAGTTCCAGCCACGCCCTGTTCGGCGGCCTCATCGGCGCCACCATCATCGGGGTGGGGGCGCAGGCCGTGGCCTTCGACGTCGTCCTGGCCAAGGTGATCCTGCCCGCGCTGATCGCTCCGATCACCGTCGGCATCGTCGCGTACCTCGCCACCCGCCTGGCCTACGCCATCACCCGCCGCGACGCCGGCAAGCCTGATGGCCGCGGCGGCTTCCGCTACGCGCAGATCTTCTCCTCGTCGCTGGTGGCCCTCTCGCACGGCACCAACGACGCGCAGAAGACCATGGGCGTCATCACCCTGACCCTCATCGCCGGTGGTTACCAGGCCGTGGGTTCGGGACCGCAGTTCTGGGTGGTGGCGTGCTGCGCCCTCGCGATCGCGATCGGTACCTACACCGGCGGCTGGCGCATCATTCTCACCATGGGCCGTGGGCTCACCGAGATCAAGCCCGCCCAGGGCTTCGCTGCCGAGACCAGCACCGCCGCGACCATCCTCGCGTCCAGCCACCTCGGCTTCGCTCTCTCCACCACCCAGGTCGCCTCCGGGTCGGTCATCGGCTCCGGCCTGGGCCGACGCGGCTCCACGGTGCGTTGGGGCATGGCCGGCCAGATCGCGCTGGGTTGGCTGCTCACCCTGCCGGCTTCCGCCATCATGGGCGCGTTCGCCGCAGGTCTGGCCCTGCTCGGCCCGATCGGCATCGTGCTCGACGTCGTCATCGGCACGGCCGTGGTCTACGTGCTCTTCCAGTGGTCCAAGCGCGACAGGATCTCACACGACAACCTGCACGACATCGATGACGCGGGCCACGTCGTGAAGATCAGGAAAACGCCCCGCAAACCGTCCCGCAAGGACCGACAGAAGGTTGCACTGTGATCGACTGGGCCGCTTTCCTCGTTGTCGCGGCAGCCGCGCTGGTGTCCTCGGCCGTCGTCGTCTCGCTCTACTCGCTGGGCCTGCGCCTGCTCACCACGGCCGGGCGCATCCCGACGGTGGAACCTGCCGAGTTCACCGGCGCGATCACCGTGCTCAGCCCGGCGCGGGCCGCGAAGGACGCCAAACGCGCCCGTAAGGCCCTCAAGGCCAACCCGCTCACCGACATCCAGAAGTCGGTCGCTCAGTACGCAGGCTACCTCTGCTTCGGGCTGTGCGGCCTGATCGTGCTCTACGGCGTCTACCTGATAGTCCCCGCGCTGCACCAGTAGCGACCAGCCCCGCGAACCGAGAGAAAAGCCCCGAAAAACCGCTCGGGAAGGTGCTCAGCTCACAGTTCGCGGGCCGGCGGGGGGCTACGCCGTGCGGCGCACCCGGGCCACCCAGGTCATCAGGTGGTAGATCACGATGGCGGCCACGGTGCCCAGCGCGATGCCGTTGAACGTGAGGGTGCCGGCGCTGAAGGTGTAGTCGGCGATGCCGATGATCAGGGCGGTGGCGGCGGTGAACTGGTTGACCGGCTTGCTGAAGTCCACTTTGTTGTCGAGCCAGATCTTCACGCCGATGATGCCGATGAGCCCGTACAAGGCCGTCGTGACGCCGCCGAGCACGCCCGCCGGGATGGTGCTGATGACGGCGCCGATCTTGGGGGAGAGGCCCAGCAGCACCGCGGTGATGCCGGCCACCCAGTACGCGGCCGTCGAGTAGATCCGGGTGGCGGCCATCACGCCGATGTTCTCGCCGTAGGTGGTGGTGCCGGAGCCGCCGCCGAAACCGGCCAGAACCGTGGCGAGGCCGTCGGCGAGCAGGGCACGGCCGGTGAGCTTGTTGACCGAGCTGTCGGTCATCTGCGCGACACCGCGGATGTGGCCCACGTTCTCGGCGATCAGCACCAGCACCACGGGGAGGAACGCCGGCAGTATCGCCCACACCGCGGGGTTCTCGAACGGGTTCGTCGGCAGGGTCAGCGGCGGCAGGCCGACCCAGGCGGCGTCACCGACGGCGCTGAAGTCGACCTCGCCCTGGATGACCGCGGCGATGTAACCGACGATGACGCCCAGGAAGATCGACAGACGGCCGAGGATGCCGCGGAACAGCACCGTTGAGAGGATGACGGCGGCGAGGGTGATCAGCGCGGTGAGCGGCGCGAGGGTGAAGTTGGCCTTCGCCACCGGTGCCAGGTTGAAGCCGATCAGCGCGACGATCGCACCGGACACGACCGGCGGCATCAGGGCGTCGATCCAGCCGGCCCCGGTGAACTGCACGATGGCGCCGACCAGTGCCAGCAGCACTCCGACGGCCAGGATGCCGAACAGCGCGCTGCCCATGCCCGCGGTAGCGACGGCGGCGGTGATCGGGGCGATGAACGCGAACGACGACCCGAGGTAGGACGGCAGTTTGTTGCGCGTGATCAGCAGGAACAGGATCGTGCCGATGCCGGAGAAGAGGATGGTGGTGCTCGGCGGGAAACCGGTGATCAACGGGACCAGGAAGGTCGCGCCGAACATCGCGACCACGTGCTGGGCTCCGATGCCGATCGTAATCGGCCAATTCAGGCGTTCGCCGGGGGCCACGACGTCGGTCGGGCCGACGGTCTTACCGTCGCCGTGCAGGGTCCAGGGCAGTGCCATTGGTGTCTCGTTTCTCTGGGATCCGGCCGCACGCATACCTCGCGCAGCCCTAGCTGAGCGTAGTGCTCCGCCAGCCGCACCACCGAGTTTGCCCCGGGGTCAGCGGACCGGATTAGGATCACCCCATGACTTCGCATACCGGCGCGCGCGCTCTCGATCCCCTCGAGATCCGGGTGTCCGGCGGGCTGGTGCGCGGCGTCAGCGAGCGCGGAATCCGCGCGTGGCGAGGCATCCCCTATGCGGCTGCTCCGGTGGGCCCACTGCGTTTCCGCGCCCCCGCCGCGGCTCCGCCCTGGCCGGGCGTGCGCGACGCGACGGAGTTCGGACCGGTCGCCACCCAGAGCCATAAGGGCCAGTTCCTCGGCGCGCACCCGCGCATCCCGCAGAGCGAAGATTGCCTGGCCCTCAACGTGATCGCCCCGGATGCGCCGATCGACGACGGGGCGCTTCGCCCCGTAATGGTGTTCGTGCACGGCGGCGCGTACAGCGTCGGGTCGTCGCGCGAGAATCCCCGCCAGGGTGAGGGACTGGTCCGCCGCGCCGGGATCCTGTACGTGAGCATGAACTACAGGCTGGGCGCGCTCGGCTACCTCGACTTCAGTCGCTACTCCACGCCCGAGCGGCCGTTCGAGAGCAACCTGGGTCTCCGCGACCAGGTCGCGGCGCTTGCCTGGGTGCGCGCCAACATCCGTGCGTTCGGCGGCGACCCGGATGCGGTGACCCTGTTCGGCGAATCGGCCGGCGGCAACGCGGTGACCACCCTGATGACCGTGCCGGCGGCCGCGGGGCTGTTCCAGCGGGCCATCGCCCAGAGCGCCCCGCCGAACGCCGTGTACCCGCCGGCGCTGACCGCCGAGTGGGCGGCGACATTCGTGCGCATCCTCGCCGAGCAGACCCCCGCTGCCCCGGCATCGCCGACCGCCGGCGCAGGGCACCAGGCCGAACCGCCGGTGAGTTCGGGCCTGACCGACGCCGAGGCCGTTCGTCTGCTGCTGGACGCCGACCCCGCCCGCCTCGCCCAGGCCACCACCACCCTCACCGTGCGCTCGCCCGACCAGTACCCAGGCACCATCCCGCTCTGCCCGGTCATCGACGGTGATTTCTTGCCCGAACGGCCGCTGGACGCGTTCCGCGACGGCCGGGCGCACCGCATCCCGCTGCTCATCGGCACCAACCAGCGCGAGGGTTCGCTGTTCAGCGGCCGCATCGACATTCTCGCGTCAACGCCGCCGCGCATGCGGGCGGTCTTCGCCAACACCAAGAAGAAGGCCAAGAAGGCCCTCAAAGCGCAGTACCCGGGCATCCCCGCGGCGCGGGCCGCGCTCGACTTCGGCGGCGACTACTCGTTCTGGTATCCGAGCGTGAAGGTGGGCGAGCGGCACTCCAGATACGCCCCGGTGTACTTCTACAGGTTCGACGCCGCGCCCCGGCTACTGCGTCGGATGGGCCTGGATGCCACGCACGGCCTCGAACTGTTCCCGCTCTTCGACAGACTGGACGGCTGGTTCGGCCGGGGCATGACGGTGCTCGGCGGCCGGCGGGAGTTCAAGGCCATCGGTGCGCGCATGCAGGGTTGGTGGCTGGGTTTTGCCGGCACGGGCGTTCCGGATGCCGCCTGGCCGCCATATACCGAGGCGGACAGGTTGACGCTGGTCATCGACAGCCGCGACCGGATCGAGGCCGATCCGCAGGCCGAACGGCGGGTCGCCTGGGGCAAATTCGTGCCGCACGTTTAGCCAGCCAGGTTGGGCCGATTATCACGGCCGCGGGACGCGTCGTAGAATAAGGCGTTTGGCACGCCGCCGCACACCGACCGGGAGAGCATCATTTCCGCATCAGAGCACGAGTCCACCGCAGCAGCCCCAACCGCCACGACAGGCACCTCGACCGGAACCCCATTGGCGTCCGGTCCATCCGAGCCCACGGGGCGCGGTACCAAGTCCGTGCTCGACCGGTATTTCGAGGTCACTCGCCGCGGCTCCACCTGGAGCCGCGAGGTGCGTGGCGGCCTGGTCACCTTCGTCACGATGGCCTACATCGTCATCCTCAACCCGCTGATCCTCGGCGGCTTCAGTGCCGACCAGGCCGCGGTGGATGTCGCCGGCAACTGGCTGCCCAACGGCCAGGTCGCCGCGGTGACCGCGCTCACGGCCGGGGTGATGACCATCCTGTTCGGTGTCATCGCCCGACTGCCGTTCGGTTTCGCCGCCGGGCTCGGTATCAACTCGTTCCTGGCCGTGAGCGTCGTGGGCCAGGTCACCTGGCCGGAGGCCATGGGCCTGGTCGTCATCAACGGCCTCATCATCGTGCTGCTGGCATCCACGGGCCTGCGCGAAATGATCTTCACCGCCGTGCCCCGTCAGCTCAAGATCGCCATCACCGTGGGGATCGGCCTCTTCATCGCGTTCATCGGCCTGGTCGACTCCGGTTTTGTTCGCTCCAGCGGCGTCGCCTCCCCGCCCGTGCAGCTGGGCGAGTCCGGTTCGGTCGCCAGCCTGCCCACCGCGGTGTTCGTGATCGGGCTTTTGCTGATCGGTGTGCTTGTGGCCCGCAAGGTGAAGGGGGCCCTGCTCATCGGTATCGTCGGCACCACGGTGCTCGCCGTGATCCTGGAGGCCATCTTCAAGGTAGGTCCTTCGCTCGGCACCAACCCGGCCGGTTGGAACCTCAACGCCCCGGTGCTGCCGACCAGCTTCGTCGCACTGCCCGACCTGTCCCTCGTGGGCGAGGTGAGCTTCGGCGCGTTCGAGCGCATCGGTGTGCTTGCGGCAGTGATGCTGGTCTTCACGCTGGTCTTCACGAACTTCTTCGACGCCATGGGCACCATGACCGGGCTCTCCAACGAGGCCGGTGTCGCCGACAAGGACGGCAACTTCCCCCGGCTCAAGTCGGCGCTGATCGTCGAGGGCGTCGGTGCCGTCGTCGGTGGCGCCACCTCCTCCTCGTCGAACACTGTCTTCATCGAGTCCGGCGCCGGAATCGGTGAGGGTGCCCGAACGGGCTTCGCGAACGTCGTCACCGGGCTCTTGTTCCTGGCCGCAATGTTCTTCACCCCGCTCACCCAGATCGTTCCGCTCGAGGTGGCCGCAGCGGCCCTCGTGATCGTGGGTGCCATGATGGTGTCGCAGATCCGGTTTATCGACTTCAGCGACTTCTCCATCGTGCTGCCGGTGTTCCTCACCATCATCGTGATGCCGCTGAGTTACTCGATCGCCAACGGCATCGGCGCCGGCTTCATCAGCTGGGTCATCGTGCGCTCGCTCTCCGGCAAGGCGCGTGAGATCAGCCCGCTGCTCTGGGTCGTCGCGGTCGGCTTCCTGGTCTTCTTCGTGCGCGGTCCCGTCGAGGTCCTGTTCGGCGTCTAACGGATGCGCGCGCCCGCCACCGCGACTGGCCGGCTGTGACATGACATTTGAGGCCTCCTGGATGCGTTCCAGGGGGCCTCAACTGGCTTCTGGTGCGTGCGCCGTGCGAGGGATGCGCTACTCCAGTAAGCCGCGTAGCTCCGCTGAAGGCTACGAGGCCATCGAACACGACGTCCTCCCCGAGGAGCCCGCCGCCACGTAACTTGTGGAGTCGCACCTGCGTTTTCTTGCACAGACCCTGCCCGGAGACGACGGTTCCCTGCGTAACGCAGGCGAAACGTGCGGCTCCGGTGCCGGGCCGGGGCCTCGCGATAGAGTGGGTCGGTCATGAGCCACAAGCTCTTCACCGAAGGCAATGGAGCCCACGTGCACCCCACCAGCAGCATGTCCGCAAGAACCGAAACGACGAACGCCGAATTGACCATAGAAGACACGACCAGCCCCCAGGATCTCAGCGCCGACATCCCCGCCGTCACCCCCGGCTTCCGCATCGAGCGCGATTCGCTCGGCCGCGTCGAGGTCCCCGCGGACGCCTACTGGGGTGTGCACACCAAGCGGGCGCTGGAGAACTTTCCCATCGCCAAGCGTCCGATCTCGGTCTACCCCGACTTCGTCGTGGCCCTCGCCTCGGTGAAGCAGGCCTGCGCCCGCGCGAACGCCGAGGTGGGCGCGCTCTCCCAAAAGCGGGCCGACTGGATCGACGCCGCCTGCCAGGAGATCATCGAGGGCAAGTACCACGACCAGTTCGTGGTGGGAGTCATGCAGGGCGGCGCCGGCACCTCCACCAACATGAACGCCAACGAGGTCATCTGCAACCTCGCGCTGGAAAACGCGGGCTATGGGCGCGGCCGCTACGACATTCTCAGCCCGATCGACCACGTCAACCGCAGCCAGTCCACCAACGACACCTATCCCACCGCGATCAAGATCGCCCTGGCGTTCTTCCTCAAGCACCTGCTCCGCGAACTGAAAGCGCTGCAGGGCTCCTTCTCGGTCAAGGCCGACGAGTTCGAGCAGATCCTCAAGGTGGGGCGCACCCAGATGCAGGACGCGGTGCCGATGACCCTCGGCCAGGAGTTCCACGGCTTCGCCACCACTCTCGGCGAGGACTACGACAGGCTCACCGAGACGATCTGGCTTCTCGCCGAGGTCAACCTGGGCGCCACCGCGATCGGCACCGGCATCACGGCCGATCCCGGGTACGCGGCCGCGGCCATCCGCCACCTCAATCTGATCACCGGGCTCAAGCTGGAGGCGGCGCCGGACCTGATCGAGTCGACCAGCGATGCCGGCAGCTTCATGTCGTTCAGCGGCAACCTCAAGCGCAGCGCCATCAAGCTCTCCAAGATCTGCAACGACCTGAGGCTGCTCTCCTCCGGCCCGCAGGCCGGGTTCGGCGAGATCAACCTGCCGCCCCGCCAGGCCGGTTCGAGCATCATGCCCGGCAAGGTCAACCCGGTCATCCCCGAGGTCGTCAACCAGGTTGCCTTCGCCGTCGCCGGGGCGGATGTGACGGTGACGATGGCCGCAGAGGGCGGGCAGCTGCAGCTCAACGCCTTCGAACCCGTCATCGCGCACTACCTGTTCCAGAGCCTCACCTGGATGACCCAGGCGATGTGGACCCTGCGGGTGAACTGTATCGACGGCATCACCGCCAACGAGGACCGGCTCGCCGCTATGGTCGGCTCGAGTGTCGGCGTGATCACCGCGCTCATCCCGCACATCGGCTACGCGGCCGCCGCGGCGCTCGCTCAGACGGCGCTGCTCACCGGGCGCAACGTGTCCGACCTGGTGGTCGAGGCCAACCTGATGACCAGGGAAGACGTGATGCGCGAGCTCGAACCGGCCCGGTTGTCCGGGATGCGGCCCGACACCGGAACTTCCTCGATCCCCATCATCGAGTAGGCCCGCCGAGGAAAGGCGGGCGGCGCTACTCTGGTGCCGTGTCCCTGCGTGTGAGGCAACCGCTCCACAGGAACGAGCCGATCCGGCCCGATCGACTCGCGATGCTCGACGCCGCCCTGCCCGACCTCGACTGGACGATCCTGCCGCCGGGCACCGAGCGGTTCAGGTTCCACGCGCCCAGCGGCCGGCTGGCCGCCATCGGGCTGGGCCGGCGGGGCGACCCGCGGGTCCTTCTCGTGCCGGGGGCCACCGGGTCGAAGGAGGACTTCGTGCTGCTCGCGCCGCTGATCGCCGACGCCGGCTACAGGGTGGAGAGCTTCGACCTCGCCGGCCAGTACGAGTCCGCGGCGGCCGGGCCGGTGCAGGGCCGGCGTTTCGATTACGACCTCTTCGTTGCCGACCTGGTCGCGGTGCTGGAATCGGGGGAGAGCCCGGTGCACGTGCTCGGCTACTCGTTCGCCGGCCTCGTCGCCGAGCTGACCCTGGCGCGGCGGCCGGAGCTGTTCGCCTCGCTGGTGTTGCTGACCACGCCGCCGGGGCCCGGCCAGACCTTTCGCGGCGTGCGCTGGCTCGGCTCGATCAGCGGCCTGGTGCCCGCGCACACCATCGCGTCCCTGATGATCTGGGGCATCGTCACCAACCGCAACCACACCCGGCCCGGCCGTCTCGACCTGGCGCGCAGGCGGTTCGGTTACACCCGGCGCACCAGCCTCGACCAGATCATGGCTCTGATGAAGCACACCCCAGATGTGCGCAGGGAACTGGCCAGCAGCCGGGTGCCCAAGCTCATCGCCGTGGGCGACCGCGACCTGTGGAAGGTGGCGCAGCACCGGCGCTTCGCCCACCGGATCGGCGCGGACCTGCGCGTCTACCCGGCCGGGCACAGCCCCTGCGAGACCACCCCGCACCAGCTGGCCCGCGACCTGCTCGCTCTCTACGCGAGCGGTCGCTGACGGCAGGGATTCCTGGTTGTAAGTTGCCGCAAAACGACCTGTCAGAGCGCGCGAAGCGGTCTTTTGCGGCGACTCGCCGCGCGCCGGCGGATGCGCCAGGGCGAGTAGTCCGGCCAGCCCGAGAAGAGAGTGCGGCCGGCCCACGCCACCCGGCGGCCGAGCCCGCGCGGGGTCTCGAACGGGCGGGCGGAGATCGCTACTCTGAGGGAGCGGTCGAGAGTGACCGGTTCGTCGCGGCCCAGGTGCATGCTGAAGTCGAGGTCGTCGTGCACATCGTTGCGGGTGCGGCGAACCCTGTTGCGATTGGCGGCCCAGACCTGTCGGCGCATCGCGAAATTCGATCCGAACAGCGGCGGGTGGCCCAGCCAGAACCCCATCCAGCGGAAGTAGCCGCCGATGTAGACCCGGCCACCCAACCAGGCTGTGACGGGGCCGCAGTTGTAGAAGTCGCCGGGACCGGTGTACACGGCGGTGTCGGGATGGGTCGTGAATCGGGCCTCGATCCGCTCCAGCCAGTCCACCGGGGGCACCGAGTCGGAGTCGAGCCGGGCGATCACGTCGCCGGTGGCCGCGTCGTAGCCGGCCGCGGCGGCCGGCCAGATTCCCCGCAGCGGTTCGCGGACCAGGCACACACCGGCGGCGGTGGCCACTGCGGCCGTCGCATCCGTGCTGGCGTTGTCGACCACAATGATCTCGTCGGCCGGCCGGCGCTGCTGAGACAGTGCGCGCAGACAGGTGCGCAGGAAGTCGGCGTCGTTGTAGACCGGGATGACGACCGAGATGGTGACCGGTGGCCGGCCAGGCTCAGATTTCACGGCAGTGGGTCGTGAGGAGCCCGATCCGGTCGATGGAGACGGTGACGGTCGAGCCGTCCTTGAGGAACACCTGCGGCTTGCGGCTGTAGCCGGCGCCGCCAGGACTGCCGGTGGAGATCAGCGTGCCGGGTAGCAGCGTGGACGTCAGCGACAGGTAGGCGATGATCTCGGCCACCGTGCGCACCATGTCGCCGCTGGAGGCGTCCTGCAGGATGCGCCCGTCGACGTGGGTGGTCAGCCAGAGGTTCTGCGGGTCGGCGATCTCGTCTGCGGTGACCACCAACGGGCCGGTGGGGGTGAACCCGTCGAACGACTTGCACCTGGACCACTGCGCCTCGGAAAACTGCAGGTCGCGGGCGGTGATGTCGTTCACGACGGTGTACCCGAAGACGTAGTCGAGGGCGTCGCGAACCGACACGTTGCGGGCGGGCCGGCCGATGATCACGCCGAGTTCGGCCTCGTAGTCGACCTGGCCGGTGAGGTCGCTCGGCCAAGAGATGATCGACTCGTGGCCGGTGAGCGAGTTCGGCCACAACGAGAACACCGTCGCGGCGGTCTCGCTGCGCAGCTTGAGCTCGGAGGAGTGGGCCGCGTAGTTGGCGCCGATCGCGATGATCTGCGGGGGGCGCAACACCGCAGACGAGTGCCGCAGATCGTCGATGGGGGTGAGGCTGGCACCGTGGGTCAGCGCGTTCGCGGTGAGCGCCCGCACCCTGTCGTATTCCGGGGCGCCCTTCTCGAGGAGGTCCTGGAGGTCGCGCGGGGCGTCATCGATCACCTCGTCGAGGAAGAGTGCCGCGTCGTCCACCACGATGGCTAGACGGGGGGTGGATTGGCCTTCAACTCTGAGATGCGCAAACTTCACTTCTTCAGCGTAACCGGCCAGAACCGTTCTTGCCGTGAACTGCCTGCCCGGCCGGTCGTGGGGCTCCCGCCGCCCGCCAGAGGTGCATGCCGGCGTAACTGCGCCATGGCGCCCAGACGCTGCCGTGGGCGGCGAGGTCTCTGGCCGTTGCGGGCAGGCCGAGCCGATCGGCGCCCTGGCGCAGGGCGAGGTCGCTGGTGAGCAGGATGTCGGGGCTGCCGAGAACCCGCATGGCCACGTACCCGGCAGTCCACGGTCCGATGCCGGGCAGGGCGGTCAGTCGGGCCTGCAGATCGTCGCGGGTTTCCCCGACGTCGAGCACGAGGTCGCCGGCAGCTAACGCCGCGGCGACGCGGATGATCGTGTCGATGCGGGCCGCAGGGCCGCGCAGCACGTCGCGGCCGTGTTCGGCGATGCTGGCGGCTGTGGGGAAGAGCAGCTGTGGGGTGGCGGTGGCGGTGGCGCCGGGCACCGGCTTGCCGAGGGCCGCACTGAGCCGGCCGAGGGCGGTGCGGGCGGCGGCGACAGACACCTGCTGGCCAAGCAGGGCCCGGAACAGGGTCTCCTCGGGGTCGAGGCTGCCCGGCACCCGGATGCCGGGGGTACCGTGCACGGAGCCGGCCAGGGCCGGGTCGTCGGCCAGGGCACGATCGATGGCCTGAGCATCCGCGTCGAGGTCGCACAGGCGGCGCACCCGGCTCACGAGAGGAGCGAGGTCGGCGAGGCTGCTCAGCCGGGCGGTGCAGGCGATCGCGGGTGCCTCGAGGGTGCCCGCGACGGCCAGCTGCAGGGTGGCCCAGCCGTGCGGGAGCCGTAGGGTGCGTTCGTACCCGGCGGAGGTGGACCGTTCGACACCGTCGATGGCCCGCACACCCAGGAAGCCGAGCAGGCCCGTGCCGTCGAACGGTGCACGGGCGGGCAGCAGCAGGCTGATCCTCGTGCCGGTGCCGGTGCCGGTGCCGGTGCCGGTGCCGGTGCCGGTTTCGGTGTCCCGGTCGCGGCTGCCGGCCCGCACCCGGGCGCCGGCCCGCAGGGCCGACGGTGTGCGCTCGTACACTGCGGCGATGGTGTCGTTGAACTGCCGCACGCTGCCGAAACCGGCGGCGAATGCGATGTCGGTGACCGGCAGGTTGGTGCTCATGAGCAGCACGCGAGCGGTCTGCGCGCGGTGGGCGCGAGCCAGCGCCAGAGGGCCGGCGCCGACCTCGGCGACCAGCACCCTGGTGAGGTGTCGCGGGGTGTAGCCGAGCCGGTTTGCCAGCCCGGGCACGCCCTCTCGTTCAACGGTGCCGTCGCCGATCAGCCGCATCGCCCTGGCGGCCAGGTCGTCACGGATGTTCCACGCCGGCGACCCCGGCACGGCATCGGGCAGGCAGCGTTTGCACGCCCGCAGTCCCGCCTCATGAGCCGCGGCAGCCGTGAGGTAGAACGACACATTGCCGGGCTTGGGGGTCACGGCCGGGCAGCTCGGTCGGCAGTAGATGCCCGTGGAGTGCACGCCGGTGATGAACTGGCCGTCGAAGCGGGCGTCGCGGGAGGACATGGCCCGGTATCGTTCGGCGAAGACCGGGTCGACGGGGGAGCTGGGCGCTGGTGTCACCCCCCAAGACTGACACGCGCACCGCACGACCGGTAGCGGGAATCAGACATCGCCGTTCGGGGCCATCGCTCGGGCGGAATCTGCCCGGTTCGAACCGGTCCGGTCCCCGTAAACTGGCGGGCATGACCCTCGACCCGACCGGCCGACCGCTCGCCGTGCCCCAGCAGGACACCCCCATCGAGACGCCGGTGTGGAGTTCGCCGGTGCGGCGCACAAACCTGAGCACTGTCGTGTGGGCCAGCATCGGCATCGTGGTCGCCGCGCTCGCGCTGTTGCTGGTCCTGGTATACCTCTCGACCTTCCTCGGTCCGGGCGCGGTGCTGGTCTGTCTGCTGCTGGCGCTGGTGCCGCTCACCCTGGTGGTGCTGGCGGTGCGTTGGATCGACCGATGGGAGCCGGAACCCCGGCCGGCGCTCTGGTTTGCCTTCCTCTGGGGCGCCGGCGTCTCTATCGTGACGGCGCTGGTGTTCGACCTCGGTGTGCAGATCGTCGTCGCGACCAGCGGCGTGGCCCGACCGGCGGGCGACTTCACGGCCGCCGTCATCCAGGCGCCGCTCGTGGAGGAGTCGGCGAAGGGATTCGGCATCCTGCTGCTGTTCTGGGTGATCCGCGGCCAGTTCAACGGTCCGATCGACGGAGTCGTCTACGCGGCCATGATCGCCGCCGGCTTCGCGTTCTCGGAGAACATCCAGTACTTCGGTGTGGCGATGCTCGACGGCGGGATCGCCGACCTCGGCGTGACCTTCCTGTTGCGCGGGGTGATCTCCCCGTTCGCGCACGTGCTGTTCACGGCCTGCACCGGCCTGGCCATCGGCTTCGCCGCCCGGCGTGCGAGCGGTTCAAGTTATCTCGGCGCCGTGTTCATCGGCCTGGCCGCTGCGGTTCTGCTGCACGCGGTGTGGAACGGGGCGTTCTTCCTACTCACCGACGACGCATCCCTGGTGGGCTACTACTTCCTCGTACAGGTGCCGATGTTCCTCGGCGCGATCCTGGTCGTGGTCATGCTGCGGCGCAAAGAGGAGGCGCTGACGGTGCAACGGCTCAGCGACTATGCCGCCGTGGGCTGGTTCACCCCGGCCGAGGTGGCGATGCTGGCCACTCCCCGCGGCCGACGCCAGGCACGGGCATGGGCACACGGCCAGCCGCAGGCGCGTCGCCTCGCGATGAACCGCTTCATCACGGATGCCACCCGGCTGGCATCGGTGCGGCAACGACTGGTCAGCGCCCAGCTGCGCCCCTCCCGTCGCAGCGGCGCAGCGGCACAGCCGGGAACCACCCCCGACCAGGTCGAGGAGGCCCGGCTGCTGGGCCTGCTGATGGACGACCGCGCCCAGGTCATCGGCTGACCGTGCCGCCCGGTTTCACGGCCCCACGAGAAAACTCGCCGCCCGGTGGTGTGGCACTGCCGACAACTCTCCCGGTGCGGCGAGTTTCTATGCACTAAGACTGCACCTGGCCACGGCGTTCGCGCAAGGGGTAATTTCCAGGTGTGCGTCCGGAGCCGGAATCCGATTGGATGGTCTCATGACTGATTTGAACTCCAAGCCCGAACTCGACTTCCCGGAGGGCCCCGCGCCCGAACAGCTCGACATCGTCGACATCGTGGTAGGTGACGGGGCCGAGGCCACCGCCGGCGCCACCGTCGACGTGCACTACCTCGGCGTCGAATACGACACCGGCGAAGAATTCGACTCGTCCTGGAACCGCGGCCAGACGATCAACTTCCCGCTGGGCTCCCTCATCGCCGGCTGGCAGCAGGGTATCCCCGGAATGAAGGTGGGTGGCCGTCGCAAGCTCACCGTGCCGCCGCACCTGGCTTACGGCCCGGCCGGATCCGGTCACCGGCTGTCCGGTAAGACCCTGATCTTCGTGATCGACCTGAACGGCGTCAGCTAGACCGTTCGATCCGCACCCGCCTGATGGGTGAGTGGTGGCCCCGGAGAATGCTGACGGCGCTCCGGGGCACCCCGAAATATGTGGCACGCAGGCGCACCCGCGTGCCATTCTTCTGTGCCTGACGGCCTGGTGTGAGTGCGAAAAACGCCCTCGCGCTCAACGGTATCCCGCGCCGATAATGGGACATGATCTCAATCGACTGTGCCCGTGCCCTGCAGCAGGCCGGATTGTCCTGGCATCCGGTATCCGGTGACTCGTTCCGCATCGAACGACCGGGCTTCGACTCCGAGGTCTTCACTGTCAGCGAGATGACCATCGAGGCGCACGAGTTCGACACCGGCACCATCCTCGGTTTCAACGGCACGACGGAGTGGGCACTGGATTCGCTCGCGCTCGAGGATGCCCTGTGGCTGCCGAGGGAAGACCAGATGCGGGCGCTCCTGCGCGGCACGTTTCGCTCCCTGCACAGGCTCAGCGACGACCGGTACCGGGTGAGCGTGCACGTGCGCGGAGTCGACGAGGTGTTCGAGGCGGCCACCGCGGCGGATGCCTACGGCACTGCGGTGTTGATGCTCATCGGACTCTCTGGCGAGGGCCGGGTCGCTCCGGCGGCGGCCAGCGACTAACGGCTAGTACCGCTCCGGTTCCGGTTCCAGGGCGAACCGGCGCCCGCTCAGCTCGGTCGGGGTGATCTCAACCCAGATGTACTTGAGTGTGGGCACCAGCGGACGGAGCGGGAGCGCGTTGGCGGCTTCGATCTCGGCCTGGGTGTCGAGGACTCGGGCGAGACCCTTCACGACAACGCTCCACGCGTCGCCGCGCCCGATGGCGTCGGTCTCAAGAGCCACCTTGTTGTTCACGGTGAGGGCGAGAAGCTTGGTTCCCTCGGCCGTACGGAACAGAAGCCGTTTGTCGGCCATGACGAAGTTGAGTGGAAAGATCTCGATGTCATCCGCGACAGCCGCGGCGAGACGGCCGAAGCTTGAGGACAGCAACAACTCCCAGCACTCGTCCTCGCTGAGAATGCGAACGGGATCAAGGTCGTTGTTGTCCATACCTCATAGTCCCACTTTGCGGTCCACTCGGCGAGTATGCCGAGTGGACCGCGGCGTGTTGCCCTACAGCTGGGTGGAACGGCGACGCACCAGCATCACGGTGAGGAGGATTCCACCGATCAGCAGCGCTCCGGCCGCAATGAGGAACACCGGCAGGGCATCCGTACCGGTCTCAGCCAGTTCGGTACCGTAGCCGGCGCCGCTGCCGCCGCCGCCGGCGATGGGGATGAGAGGGTTCGCCGACGGGGTGGGAGTCTGGCCTGCCTCGACGGCAGGAGGCGTTGCCGAGGGGGTGGTGACCGGAGGCGTCGCCGAGGGGGTGGTGACCGGCGGTGTCGGGGTGGGGATGACGCTTCCGGCGGGCAGGATCCGGTGGGTGAGGGAAGCGGTGCAGGTCAGCAAGGAGCCGCCGCCGTTCACGGAATCGTTGCACTGACGGATGGTCACGGGCAGCGCCGCGCTGACTGTCGACGGATCGACCGTGCAGGTGACGCGAAGTGCGGCGCCGCCACCGTTGACGGAGCCGTTGCACTGGGTGATGGTGGCCGAGGTGGTGGTGGACACCGGAGCACAGTTGAGCGTGGGTTCGGGTCCTTCCGCACCGGAACCGCCGCACTGGTCAACAGTTGCGGGGGACGTCGTAGCATCGCCGACGATGACGTTCTCCACCGATACGTTGCAGGTGGCGATCGACCCGCCGCCGTTGGCGGAGTTGTTGCACTGATCGACGACGGTGGTGGCGGTGGGGAAGCTCACCGGGATGGTGGTGCAGAGCAGTTCGCCGACCGGGCCTTCACAGGTGCGCACGGTGATGTCCGAGCGGGACAGGCCCGTGTCGAGGTCGAGGTAGTTCGTGATGGTGACGTCGCAGGCGATTTCGTTACCGCCGCCGTCCTGGATGTAGTTGCACTGGTTGACCGTGCCGGGCACCGGGGCCGCTGAGGCGGGCGCCTGCGTGGTGCCGAGGATCGCGGCGGCGGCAACCACCAGGCCGAAGGTGACGGCGAGGCCGCGCCGCAGCAGGGCACCGGGTCGCCCGGCGGCTGGCCGGCCGGCTCTGCGGCGTGAAGCGGCGGCGCCCGCGACGCCAGGAAGTGATGATGCAGACGAATATGCCGTTGCCATGATGGCCCCCCTCGATGGGGCCCCGTGACCCCCTTTCGAGTCACGTTATCAGTATCGCCGGGCGTGCGTTATTACAGGGTGCTAACGACACGATGTTCGGTGCTCTGCGTCAGCGTTCGCTCGCCGCGCGCACCCTGTCGATCAGGTCTTTCCAGGCGCCGTGCACCTGTGGTTCGGCGAGCACCACCTCGTGCGGGGCACACCGGATGCGGTACACATAACGGTCCGGCATCGGTGCGCTGTCTACGGCCTCGTCCCAGGGCAGTTCCTCAAGGAAACGCATCCACGCGGCAGCATCCGGTTGCTCGTCAACCTGCACGTCCCAGGTGACCCGGAGCCCAGCGATGCCTCCGCTGCGTGAGACGACGACCTTCATGGCCCCATGGTACGTCCGGCCGGGGCCACGATCGGGGATGTCGGCATGATCGAAGGCGGCTTGCCAGCGAACGCGGAACCGACGCCGCCGCGTCAGGAGGCCGCTCGCAGCGGATCGAAGACCACACCCACTCCGGTCCACCCCGCCAGAACCGCGTCGTGCTCGGCGGAGCCCGCGCCATAACGGGTGATCGCGGCCGTCGCCGTCGCCGTCGCGAATGCGGTGAAGTCGGCGTTCACGGCGAGGGTGGGGCCGGTGAGCGTGTCGTACCAGATCTGCCCCGGCGCCTCCCACGCGTTGCCGCCGAGGGCCTCGGCGACCAGATAGAACGCCCGGTTCGGGATGCCCGAATTGAGGTGCACTCCGCCATAGTCGTCTTCGGTGTCGATGTAGCCGTCCATCGAGGCCGGCTGCGGATCGGTGCCGAGAACATCGTCGTCATAGGCGGTGCCCGGAGCCTTCATCGAACGCAGCGCCTGGCCCTGCACCTGCTCGGTGAAGAGCCCTGCGCCGATCAACCAGCTCGCCGACCGGGTGTCCTGGCCGGCTGCGAACTGCTCCACGAGGGCGCCGAAGACATCCGACACCGATTCGTTGAGCGCACCGGACTGGCCCTGGTAGGCGAGGTTGGCGCTGTACTGGGTGACACCGTGGGTGAGCTCGTGCGCGATCACGCTCAACGAGATCGTGAACCTGTTGAAGACCTCGCCGTCGCCATCGCCGAACACCATCCGTTCGCCGTCCCAGAAGGCGTTGTCATAGTCCCGTCCGTAGTGCACCGTGGCGTCCAGCGGAAGGCCGCGCCCGTCGATGGAGTCGCGCTGGTACTGGCTCCAGTAGAGGCCATGAGTGTCGCCGAGGCCGGTGTATGCCTCGTTGACCGCCACGTCGGCGACCGGGGGTTGACCTTCGGTGCGCACGGTGCGGCCGGGCAGCCGCTGCAGCTGACCGGCGTCGCTGATGGTGCGGGTGCTGACGCCCGGCACGGCCTCGACGGGTAGCGCGGGCAGCGCGCTGGTGCGGCGCTCGAAGCGCAGGCTGCGGATGGGGTCGTCGACGCGCAACGATCGCCGGGCGGCCTCGGCCGCGGCCTCGAAGCGCGGGTCCTCGACCGCGGCCAGGTGCTCGAGGAGGTAGGGCGGCACGACGCCGCACCGAAACGGCGGGGCGGATCGGCCATGGCCGTGCGTGCGGCCGGGGAACGGGACGGGGCTCTGAGTCTGGTCTGTGCCTGTCATGCGGTGAGTCTGGCAGCACCGTCCGACATCCGCACCCCTCTCATGCGACGACAGGGAGACCGGATCTCATATTGCCGACCAGCCGCCGTCCGACGCCAGGACGATGCCGGTCACATTGGCCGAGTCCGGGCTGGCGAGCCAGGTGATGGTGGCGGCGAGTTGCTCCGAGGTGGCCACCGGAGGCAACACGTGCTGGAACACCGGGCCGAGCACCGACCCGGCCAGGGGAGACCGCATCGGAGCCTCGATGTTCGTCTGAACCCCGCCGGGCGCGACCGCGTTGCAGCGGATGCCCTGGGCCGAGTACATCACGGAGGTGTTGCGGGTCAGACCGATCACGGCGTGTTTGGACGCCGTGTAGGCGACCCCGGCCGCGCCGCCGCGAAGGCCGGCCTCGGACGTGACGTTGACGATCGACCCGCCGCCGCCGGCCACCATGATCGGCAGTGCCCCGCGGATCAGGCGCATCATGCCGGTCACGTTGATGCCGAAAACCCGCTCCCAGGTGGCGTCGTCGACCTCGGCGATCGGGAGGAAGCCGTCCATGACACCGGCGACGTTGGCGACGACGTCGATGCGGCCGTTCGCCGCGGCGACCAGCCGTGTGGTGGTGTCCTGGTGGCTGATGTCGCCGTCGACGGTCACGATGTCGAGGTCGCCGAACTGGTCGAGGAGCTCCTGCAGACGGGCGGGAACCACGTCGCCGGCAATCACCCTGGCGCCCTCCCTGGCCAGTCGCACGGCTGTCGCTTTTCCGATCCCGGAGCCGGCTCCGGTGACGATGGCGGTCTGGCCGGCGAACCGGCCCGGGGTCACAATCGGGTCCATCGGGGTGCTCCTTTGCAGATCTTCCTCGAGTGCGGCGCGGCGCCGACGCACCAGTCATAGCACCCTCTGGTCGCCCCGGCGCGGGGCAGGCGGATGCGGGGACTCCGGCCGCCCGGCTGCCCGGTCGGTTTGTAGACTGCCGGTATGCGCCACGGAATCGTCATCCTGCCCCAGTTCGACTGGCCCGAGGCCCGCCGGAAATGGCAGGGCGCCGAGCAGTACGGTTTCGATCACGCCTGGACCTACGACCACCTGTCCTGGCGCAGCCTCGCCGATCAGCCGTGGCAGGCCACCATCCCCACCCTGGCGGCCGCGGCGGCGGTCACCGACCGGATCCGGTTGGGCACCTTCGTCGCCTCACCGAACTTTCGGCATCCGGTGCCGTTCGCCAAGGAGGTCGCCACGGTCGACGACATCTCCGGCGGGCGGATGCTGCTCGGGCTGGGATCGGGCGGAACGGGCTTCGACGCCTTCGTGCTCGGGCAACCGACATACACCCCGCGTCAGCGGCACGAGAGGTTCGCCGAGTTCGTCACCGACCTCGACCTGCTGCTGCGCCACGAGAAGCCGGGAGCGGGCGGTTTCGACTTCGCGGGCGACTGGTTCACCGCGGTGGACGCCCGTATGGTGGGCCGGCCGGCGCAGCAGCCCCGGGTTCCGTTCGTGATCGCCGCCAACGGGCCGAAGGGCCTCAAGCTCGTCGCCGAACACGGTGCGGGCTGGGTGACCACGGGCGCCGACGGTGCCGTGGGCGAGGAATGGTGGAGCGCGGTGGCGGCGCTGGTCCACCGGCTGGAAGACACCCTCGCCGCGGCGGACCGGGCGCCGGGCTCTCTGGACCGCTACCTCTCGCTCGACAGCGGCGGGGCGTACTCGCTGGAGAGTGTCGGTGCCTTCGATGACGCCGTCGGCCGGGCCGGCGAGCTCGGCTTCACCGACGTGATCAGTCACTGGCCCCGGCCCGACGGCATCTACGCCGGCTCGGAGTCGGTCCTCGACGAGGTCGCCGCCCGCCTCACCTAGCTGCAACTGACACACCCCACTCGTCACCCCCTCGCAGCGGGTCGGGCCCGCCGAGTTGCCGCACTACGCCGCTTCGGGGCGGGCGAAGGGGCACTTTGGCGCACGTCGGCGCAGCACGTTTCGTCGAATCGCCGAAAGGTGCCCTGGCAGAAGGGCCTCAACTGGCAACTCGAGTGGCCTCCTGCTGAGCGAGCGCGAAGCGTCCGCTACACGTCGATGCGGTAGCCGCGTTTGATCACCGTGGCGACCAGCGCCGGCGCCGGCAGGGACTGGCGCAGCCGGCTGATGGCCACATCGACGGCGTGGTCGTCCTGGATTTCGGGCAGCGCGGCCGTCAGATCGGCGCGGGAGAGTACCGACCCCCGTGCGGCGAGCAGGGCGCGCAGAAGGGTGAGCGACGTCGGCGGCAGCAGGGCGGATGCGCCGGCGACAGACACCCGCCGTCCGCGCAGTTCCACCGGACCGTGCCGGCTGTCCAGGCGCAGAACCCGTTCGTCGGCGAGGTAATCGCAGACCAGCTTGATCAGCGCTCCCATGCGGAACCGTTCCGGCACGATCGGGGTGATGCCGGCCGCGAGCAGGGGTGCGGCGGTGACATGCCCGACCGCGGCGGCCACGACAGGTCCGCGCAGGGCCTCCTGCAGAGCTTCGAGCCGGCCGACGCCATCCGCCGCGCCGAAGAGCGCCTCGACAGCGGGTGCGCTGGTGAACGTGACGGCGTCAAGCGAGCCGGTGCAGACCGCGTCGATGAGTTTGAGCACCCGGCTGGAGTCGTCGGGCAGCAACCACCGGTATGGCGCGACGGTGAGCACCGTGGCACCGGCGTCGAGCAGCCGCTGGATCTGGGACTCGTCGGTGAACCCGTGCAGCTGCACGGCCACCGTCAACCCGGCCGCGCCCTCGCCGAGCACCTTGTCCACGAGCGAGCTGGTGGTTTCCTCGTCGCTCATGCCGGAGTCGTCAAGGTTGGCGGCGCGGATGGCGCCGCGAGCCTTGGGGCCGCGCACGAGGATGCGGCTGTTCTCGAGGGTCTCGGTGAGGTCGTGGCCGAGCCCGGCCGCATCCGCTGCTTCGAGCCAGCGACGGATGCCGTACGACGTGGTCGCCAGCAGGATGTCCGGCCGGCCGGCGATGATCGCCGCGGTGTCGGCGGTGATCTGCGAGTCGTCGGCCGCGGCAGCGATGCGGATCGCCGGGGCATGCAGAACATCGGCGCCGCGTCGTTCGAACGCGGCGATGAGGTCCTCACTCCGGCGGTCGGACGTGACTCCGATGCGGAAGCCCTCGAGCTGGTCCGGTCGGAAGCCGGGCAGCCCCGCTTCTGTTCCGATGTCGTTAACTGTGTCTCCGATGGTTCTGGTGGTTGACGTGTCAGGCAGGGTTACCTCTGGCCTGAGAGTGTAGCGGCGTTTGCGAGCACTTCAACGGCCGCGGCGTCGTCGCACTGGGCCAGCCGCACGACCTCGCCGATCACGAGCACGGCGGGGGAGCGGGCGCCGACCTCGCCGGCGACCCTCACCACGGTTTCGATGTCGGCAACGGTGGTGCGCTGGTGCGCGGAGAAGCCGCGCTCGATGATGGCGATGGGCATGTCGGCGCGCATGCCGTGCCGGGCCAGGCCGCTGGCCAGGTGCGGCAGGGTACCCACGCCCATCAGCACCACGATGGTGCCGCCCAGGCCCACCAGGTGGGCCAGCTCCTCCTCGCTGAGCGGCAGGTGACCGCTGAGCACCGTGAACAGGCGGGAGACGTCGCGGTGGGTGACCGGGATGCCCGCCAGCGCCGGCACGGAGATGGCGCTGGTGACCCCGGAGATCACGGTGACCGGAACTCCGGCGGCCCGGCAGGCGGCCATTTCTTCACCGCCACGGCCGAACACGAAAGGGTCGCCGCCCTTGAGGCGCACGACGGTGAGGCCGGCGCGGGCGCTGGTCACGAGCAACTGCTCGATCTCGGCCTGCGGTACGGCGTGGTGGCCCGGATGTTTGCCCACGTTCACCAGTTCGGCTCCGGGCGCCCACTCGTCGAGCCTGTCGTGCGGACCGAGCCTGTCGTAGTAGACGATGTCGGCGCCGCGGAGCGCGGTGAGCGCGGCGACGGTGAGCAGGTCGTCGTCGCCGGGACCGCCGCCGACGAGGGTGACGTGCCCGGGCCTGGACACCGGGGCGGCCGCCTCCCGGGTGAGCCAGACCGATTTCTCGGCGCAGGCGGCGACGAGCAGCGGCTCGTCGTGCGCGGGCAGGTCGACGGCCACGACGAGGTCAACGGCGGAGACCAGGTCGCGCCAGCCGCGCGGCGAATGCGGCCAGGCCACGGCGCGCACGAGAGGGTTGGGCACCTCGTAGGTGTCTGCCGCGAGGTAGAGCACGGCGCCCGCAGCGCGGTACCGGGCGATGACCCGGCGGGCGGGGCGGCTCCCGCCGATGATGAGCACGCGGCGACCGGTCACGTTCAGACCGATGTCGAGGGTTGGATTCGGCATGGCACTATTCTCCGTCTACTGGAGCGGTGTGAGCGGTTGTGTGTCGCCCGGAGTCGTTCCGCCCGGTTGGAGGCAGGTCGGTGTCGTTCCGGTCGGCCGGCCGCAGGGGGATCCGGGCGCCGGAGAGCAGCACCGGCCCGGTGGCCGGGGCGGTGTCGTCGGGCTCGTTGACGCTGACACCGAAGAAGTCAGCGCCGGTCTGCACCGTGCCGCTCTGTACAGTGCTGGTCTGACCCGCATCCGTCGGTGACGCCTCCGCCAGCGCCGCGCGCTCGCCGGGCCAGGCCGGGCGCGGCTGGCCGCGCTCGAGCACCTGCACGATCGCCGGGTCCGGCGTGGTGGGCGCGTTCACGAACGAGCGGAACCGGCGGAGCCTCTCCGGATCCTTCAGGGTCGCCGCCCATTCGTCCTCGTAGCTGCCCACGTGCGCGGCCATGGCCAGTTCCAGTTCGGCGGCCAGGCCCAGGCTGTCGTTCACGACAACATCGCGCACATGCTCGAGCCCACCGGGCAACTCCTCCTGCCACCGCGCGGTGCGCTGCAGCCTGTCGCCGGTGCGGATGTAGTACATCAGGTACCTGTCGATGTAGGCGATCAGGGTGTCGTCGTCGAGGTCCTGGGCGAGCAGTTGTGCGTGCGCCGGCTGGAAGCCGCCGTTGCCGCCCACGTACAGGTTCCAACCCACATCCGTGGCGATGATGCCGATGTCCTTACCGCGGGCCTCGGCGCACTCACGGGCGCAGCCGGAGACGCCGAGCTTGAATTTGTGCGGCGACCGCAGCCCCCGGTAGCGCAGCTCCAACTGGATGGCCATCGATACCGAGTCCTGCACGCCGAACCGGCACCAGGTGCTGCCCACGCAGCTCTTCACGGTGCGCAACGACTTGCCGTAGGCCTGACCGGATTCGAAACCGGCGTCCACCAGGATCGTCCAGATCTCGGGCAGCTGCTCGAGACGGGCACCGAACAGGTCAATCCGCTGCCCGCCGGTGATCTTCGTATAGAGGTTGTACTGCTCGGCGACCTCGGCGATCACCTTGAGCTTGGCCGGGGTGATCTCCCCGCCCGGGATGCGCGGCACCACCGAGTATGTGCCGTCCTTCTGCATGTTGGCCAGGGCGCGGTCATTCGTGTCCTGCAGGCCGCCACGGCCGGCATCCAGCACATAGCCGTTGGTCTGGGTGGCCAGGATCGACGCGATGGTCGGCTTGCAGATGTCGCAGCCGAGGCCGGTACCGAAGCGCTCCATGATGTCGTCGAACGAGGTGAGCTGCAGGATGCGCACACTCTCGAACAGTTCGCTGCGGCTGAACGCGATGTGCTCGCAGAGGGCCTTGGACACTTCGACGCCGGCCTTGCGCAGCTCGGTCTCGAGGATCTTCTTGACCAGGGGGACGCAGGAGCCGCACTGGGTGCCGGCACGGGTGCAGGCCTTGAGCGGGCCTAGTTCGGTGCAGGCCTCGCCGTGGTCGCCGCGGACGGCTTCGCGCACCGCGCCGACCGACACGTTGTTGCAGGAGCAGAGCTGCACATCGTCGGGCAGGTCGCTGTTCGCGGGCGGTTCGGCGCCGGCGGCGGAGAGGTAGGCGCCGGGCTCCGCGGGCAGTTCGCGGCCCAACAGGGGCCGGAGCGAGGTGTACGGCGAGGCGTCGCCGACGAAGATGCCGCCGAGCAGGGTCTTGGCGTCTCCGGTGACCACGATCTTTTGGTACAGGCCGCGGGCCGGGTCGGCGTAGACCACCTCGAGACAGTGTTCGGTGCGGCCGAGGGCGTCACCGAAGCTGGCGACCTCCACCCCGGAGAGCTTGAGCTTGGTGGCATCGTCGATGCCGGGGAAGACGGCTTCGCCGCCGTGCAGCCGATCGGCGGTGACCTCGGCCATGGCGTTGGCCGGGGCGACCAGTCCCACGCAGACGCCGTCGATGCTGGCGACCTCGCCGATGGCCCAGATCCCGGCTACCGAGGTGCGGCAGTCGTCGCCGATGACGATGCCGCCGCGCGGACCGAGCTCCAGACCCGCGGCCCTGGCGAGTTCGTCGCGCGGGGTGATGCCGATGGAGAAGACCACGAGGTCGGCGTGCAGCTGGCTGCCGTTGGTGAGCGAGACACCGAGGACCCGGCCGGTGGGGGAGCGCAGGATCTCGGTGGGCCGGGTGCCGAGCGCCAGGGCGATGCCCTGCGCGCCGATCAGTCGGCCGAGCGCCTGGCCGGCGCCCTCGTCGAGTTGCGCCGACATCAGCCAGTCACCCGAGTGCACCAGGGTGGATGCGGCGCCGAGCCTGGCGAGACCGCCGGCGGCTTCCAGGCCGAGCAGTCCGCCGCCGACGACGACGACATTGGCCGGGCGCCCCAGGCGCTCGCGCAGCCGGCCGATCTCGCCGACGAGGAAATCGACGTCTTCGATGGTGCGGTACACATGACCGGCCTCGGCGCCGGGGATGGGCGGCACGGTGGCGGCGGAGCCGGTGGCGAAGACGAGGTCGTCGTACCGCACCCGTTCACCGTCGGCGAGGGTGATCGCCTGTGCCGCGGTGTCGAGGCCGACGACGCTGCTGCCGCCGCGGTAACTGATCAAGGCGGCGTCCCACAGGGCGGTGTCGCCGAGGGTGAGGTCTTCGGAGTCGACCAGGCGGCGGGACAGCGCCACCCTGTCGTAGGGCAGGTGCGGTTCCTCGCCGAATACAGTCACGGTGTGCTCGACGGTCCCGGTGTTGCCGGATGCGGTGGCGCGGGCGGCCATCGCCTCGGTGAACCGGTGCGCGGCGGGGCCGCCGCCGATCACCACGACGCGTCGGGGCGTGCCGGGGACGTCTGCGGCGGCGTCGGCCGCTGCGGGGGTGACGTGGTCCATGGAGTGCCTTTCCGAGTGGTGAGCTGTTCCGTCAGCCTAAATTTCGGCGATTTCCCGACCGTGTCGCCCGGGTAACGGAGTGTGACGGGGTCCTCACGTCGTTTCGGGCAGCGTGAGAGGTCTTCGTTACGCGATCGTCACGGCCCCGCACGATGACCGACACGAGGTCTGCCTACCGTGGATGCCAGGCCGCACCGACGTCGCCGTGACCCAGACCGTGTCATTCGCCCGCAGAACCACTGGAGGACCCCGTGCACACAACGCCCACCCACCCGCACGACTCTGCTGGCCACGACTCTGCTGGCTCCGCGGACTGGACCAGCGTGTGCGAACTCGACCGACTCGAACCGCTGTGGGCCGAGGCAGCGCTGATCGACGGCGTGCAGGTGGCCCTGGTGCTGCTGCCCGACGGCCACCTGTTCGCAGTATCCAACCAGGACCCCGCCACGGGCTCCTGCGTGATGAGCCGCGGCATCGTCGGGTCGCGCGGGGACCGGCCCACCCTGGCCTCCCCACTGCACAAGCAGGTTTATGACCTCGAAACCGGGGAGTGCTTCACCTCTGCCGACTACGCCCTGCCCACCTTCCCGGTGCGCGTCGATCACGGCACCGTGCAGATCCAGGTGCCGGGCAGCGCGCACGGCCGGGCCGGCGAGCGGGCCGAGACCGAGCTGTCCGACACCGTGGAATTCGCCGCAGCATGACGACCGCCCCGGTGTTGCTCGCGACCTCGCACGGCACCAGCGACCCGGCCGGTCAGCGGGCCGTCCTGGCCCTGGTCGACGCCGTGGCCGCCGCGGCGCCGCACCTCACCGTGCGGGGCGGTTACGTCGATGTGCAGAGCCCGGATGTGCCCAGCTGCCTCCGCGCCATCGCCGCCGAGTCCTGCCCCAGCGACACCGGCCCTACCGACTCAGGCCCCGCCGATGGAGCCGACCGCCCCGTCGTGATCGTTCCCCTGCTGCTCTCGGCCGGCTACCACGTGCGCGTCGACCTGGCCGAGGCCGCCGACGACGCCGGGCAACCCGTCCGGGTCACCGGGGCACTCGGCCCCGACTGGCGGCTGGCCCGCATCCTGGCCGACCGCTTGCACGAGGTCGGCCTCAGGCCCGACGACACCGTGGTGCTGGCCGCGGCCGGATCCACCGATGCCGACGCGGTCGCCGACTGCCACGCCATGGGCGACCGCCTCGCCGCCGTGCTCGGCCGCCCGGTGACCGTCGGGTTCATCTCTGCCGCCCAGCCCCGCCTCGCCGCAGCCGTGCTCGCCGCCCGCGCCGCAGCACCGGTGCGGGTCGTGGTGGCCACCTACCTGCTGGCCCCCGGCTACTTCGCCGGCTTGGCCGAACGGTGCGGCGCGGATGTGGTGAGCCGCCCGCTGCTGGTGGACGGCGAGGCACCGCCGCGCGAGCTGGTGGACGTCGTCATCGACCTCTACTCCTCCAGCGCTCGACTCGAGCTGGCCCTGGCCGGTCTGCCCTGGTCGTTCAGCCGCGGCCGCACCGACTGACGCGAGCCGGTACCGGTACGCCGGTGTCGGTACGCCGGTGTCGGTACGCCTCTGTCAGTAGGGTCGAGGCATGAACCTCGATGCCTATCCGACCAGAGTGATGCTGATGGCCGAGTACTGCGCCGGGCTCCCGTTGTGGGACCGCTCCCCGTCGCCCGACGCGTGGGGCGGTCCATTGCCTCGCGGTGTCCTCGGCCTGTCCGACGACCTGGAGAACCGTCTGGTCGGCTGGAACTCGCGATACGAGCTGCTGTTGGGGCAGAACCAACAGGAGTGGCCGTCGCCGGCCGAGCACCTCGCTTTTGTCGTCGACGGACACCTCCTTGCCGCGGAGCTCCAACAAGAGTTCGGATCAGCCGTCGTCGTTCTCTACCTGGACGCGGACGCGGAGCGCTCCCGTGCTCCCCAGACCTCCCGTGCTTCCCAGACCGCCACCCCGCCTGCCGCGGCCTGGCACGCCGTCGGCGGGGACGGTCAGACGTTCAGCCCGGCGCCCCCGCGATCGTCAATCGTGGAGCAGATGTGGGCGATGCCCGACGCCGAGTTCAGAGCTATGACCCGCACCGTCGATGTTGCGGCGTGGGTGTGGACGCCCGGCCGTACACCGACGCGGATTCTCCTCGAGCCGCGGGACGGCGGCCTCCCGCTGCGGAACCGGTCGCCTCTCCTCGACCTGGTCGACGACAGGCTTGAACCTGCGGTGCTGGGCCTGTCCGGGCCGCTCGTCGGCCGACTGGCCGACTGGAACGAACGCTGGATCGCGGTGACGGAGCCGACTCTGGGTTACCTGATCGACGGGCACGACCTTGCCGCTGCGGTGCAAACCGAGGTGGGACCCGACATTCAGGTCTTGTTCCCGGAGGCCGATCGGGCCACGTCACAGCCCAGCAACGAGATGCGCCAGATGCTGCACCGAGTGCAGGCCCTCCGCGCCGCGGACGGCTCCGAGTAGGCCCGCGTTCCGGCGAGCGCCGGAGGAGGATGTGAGGCCGGGACCGACCGGGATACCCGGTCCCGCCTGGCTTTGTGTCGGTCATGTGACGGAGGCCTATCAGCGGCCCGTTGCGGGTGTGAGTACACGGTGATCGAACGGTAACTGCGGCATCCGCTGCCGGAAACACGGCCTGCGTAACGTCGGCGACACGTACTCACAGCGCACCATTTCTCGCGAGGAGAACCTGATGACCCCGACGACCGGCACCGCGACAGCCCCGCCCGCCACGTTCACCGCCCCCGCCGCATCCGCCGAACTGGTGCACCGCCCGGGCCGGTGGATCGACAACTGGAACGCCGAGAACCCCCAGCAGTGGGCCAATGGGGGCAAGGCCATCGCCTCCCGCAACCTTAAATGGTCGATCTTCGCCGAATTCCTCGGCTTCGTCATCTGGCAGCTCTGGAGCATCGTGGTGGTGCAGCTGCCGAACGCGGGCTTCACCTTCGACACCGGCCAGATCTTCTGGCTCATCTCCATCCCCACGCTCGTGGGGGCCACCATGCGGTTTCCGTACACCTTCCTGGTGCCCAAGTTCGGCGGCCGCAACTGGACCATCATCTCCGCGGGCCTGCTCCTCATCCCGTCGATCGCCCTGGGCTTCGCTGTGGGCAACCCGGACACCCCGTTCCCGGTCATGCTTCTCATCGCAGCGCTCGCCGGGCTCGGCGGCGGCAACTTCGCCAGCTCGATGTCGAACATCACCTACTTCTACCCGCAGAGCCAGAAGGGTTACGCACTCGGCCTCAACGCCGCCGGCGGCAACCTCGGTGCCGCTGTGGCTCAGTTGATCGTTCCGATCGTGATCACCCTCGGCGCCCTCGGCACGCTCAACCTGCCGCTGGCGGGGTTCTTCTGGGTGCCGTTCATCCTGCTCGCCATGTTCGGCGCCTGGAAGTACATGGACAACCTCTCCAACGCCAAGGCCGACTTCGCCGGCTCGATCGCCGCGGTGAAGGAACCGCACCTGTGGATCATGGCGTTCCTCTACATCGGCACCTTCGGCTCGTTCATCGGCTTCGCGAGCGTCTTCCCCAAGCTGATCGCCGACCAGTTCCCCGACTACTCCTCCTTCCAGGTCGTCTCCGCGTCACTCTCGCTCGCCTTTCTCGGCGCGCTCACCGGCTCCCTGGCCCGACCGTTCGGCGGCCGCCTCGCGGACCGGTTCGGCGGCGCCCTGGTCACCGTCTTCGCCTTCGGCGTGATGGCCGCCGGGGCGGTGCTGGTGAACCTGGTACTGCCACTCGGTAACTTCTGGCTCTTCCTGGTCACCTTCCTGCTGATCTTCGTGGCCACCGGGGTCGGCAACGGCTCCACCTACCGCATGATCCCCAGCGTCTTCGCCGCCAGGAGCGGGGTCGCGGATGCGCACAAGGACTCCGGCGATGTCGGCACGCAGCGGAAGACCGCGGCCGCGCTCGGCCTGATCTCCGCGATCGGGGCCTACGGCGGGTTCGTCATCCCGCAGGTGCTCGGCTTCTCGAAGACCTCCACGGGTGACTACTCCAGCGCGATCTACGCCTTCGCCGGCGCCTACCTGGTGATGATGGCCGTCACCGCGTTCATCTACCTCCGCCGCAACTCCTCCGTGGCCGGACACCGCATCTAGCTCCCGCAGCATCCGCGAAAGCGGTCGTTCGGTTGCTTCAGCACGACCGAAGCAACCGAACGGCCGCTCTCGCGAACCCGTACCAACACGAAAGGCACCTCCGTGACCCCCGTCGACACGCACTGCCCGTACTGCGCACTGCAGTGCGCGATGACGCTCACACCCTCGCCCGCCAGCACCCCCGCCCGGCCCGCGGATGCGATCGGACTGCCGGTCACCATCGCCGGCCGGGCCTTCCCCACCAACCGCGGTGGCCTCTGCAAAAAGGGCTGGACCGCGGCCGACCTGCTCGGCTCGGCCGACCGCATCCGGCAGCCCATGCTCCGTGCGTCCGACGGCAGCTTCGCCCCGGTCTCCTGGACCGAGGCGCTCGACCTTGTTGCCGAGAAGCTCCGCACGAGCCGGGCCGAGCACGGCGCCGACTCCGTGGGCGTCTTCGGAGGCGGGGGCCTGACCAACGAGAAGGCCTACCAGCTGGGCAAGTTCACCCGGCTGGCGCTCGGTTCCTCCCGAATCGATTACAACGGCCGGTTCTGCATGTCCAGCGCCGCGGCGGCCGGCAACCGCGCCTTCGGCCTCGACCGGGGCCTGCCGTTCCGGGTGGAGGACCTCGACGCGGCCGACACCATCCTGATGCTCGGCTCCAATGTGGCGCAGACCATGCCGCCGTTCATCGGCCACCTCGATGGTGCCCGGCAGGCCGGCGGTCTCATCGTCGTGGACCCGCGCCGCACCGCCACCGCCCGGCTCACCGACGACGGCGCCGGCATGCACGTGCAGCCGGCCCCCGGCACCGACCTGGTGCTGCTGCTCGGGCTCACCCACCTGGTCCTCGCCGAACGTCTCGCCGACACCGACTACCTCGCACGGCGCACCACCGGCCTCGACCAGTTGCGCTTCAGTGTCGCCGGCTGGTACCCGCAGCGGGTGCAGGAACACACCGGTGTTCCGGTCTGGCAGCTGCAGGGCCTCGCCCGTCGGCTCGCCGCCGGAAAGGGCACCTACATCCTCACCGGCCGGGGCGTCGAGCAGCACGTCGACGGTACCGACACCGCCACCGCCGCGATCAACCTCGCGCTGGTGCTCGGCCTCGTCGGCACGACGCACTCCGGCTACGGAACCCTCACCGGCCAGGGCAACGGGCAGGGCGGCCGGGAGCACGGCCAGAAGTGCGACCAGCTGCCCGGCTACCGCAAGATCACCGACCCCGCCGCCCGCGCCCACGTCGCCGGGGTCTGGGGTGTGACGCCCAAGCAGATCCCGGGTGCGGGCATCCCCGCCGTCGAACTGTTGAACGCGCTCGGCCAACCCGGCGGCATCCGCACCCTGCTCGTGCACGGTGCCAACGTCGTGGTCTCCGCGCCCGACGCCGACAGGGTGCGCCAGGGCCTGGCGGCTCTCGACTTCCTGGTGGTCAGCGACTTCTTCTTCTCCGAGACCGCCGCCCTGGCCGACGTAGTGCTGCCGGTCACCCAGTGGGCCGAGGAGGAGGGCACCATGACCTCGCTCGAGGGCCGGATTCTCCGCCGCCAACGTGCGATCGACCCGCCGGCCGGGGTGCGCAGCGAACTGTGGATCTTCCAGGAGCTCGCCCGGCGCCTGGACGCCCCCGGCGTGTACAGCGCCGAACCCGGCGAGGTCTTCGACGAACTCTGCCGGGCCACCGAGGGCGGCATCGCCGACTACTCAGGCCTCGGCTACGCCCTGCTCGACACGGGGGAGCCCGCGTACTGGCCCTACCCGGCCGGCTCCGGCGGCACCCCGCGGCTCTTCCTCGAGCGGTTCGTTCACGACGACGGCCGCGCGCGCATCGTCGCCGTGACCCCGCGCGCCGTGGCGGCGCCGGCCCAGACGCGGGGTGCGCTCACCCTGATCACCGGCCGGCTGCTCGAGCACTACCAATCCGGTGCGCAGACCCGCCGGGTGGCCGAGCTGTCGGAGGCCCAGCCCGAGGCCCGGATGCAGGTGCACCCGGCCACCGCCGCGAGCCTGGGTCTGATCGACGGCGGTTGGGTCGAGCTGGCCAACGAGCGTGGCATCGTGCGGTGCCGCGCGCAGCTGAGCGCCGACATCCGGCCTGACACTGTGTTCCTGCCCTTCCACTTTCCCGCCGACCAGCGCGCCAACCTGCTCACCGCCGGCGCCACCGACCCGGTCTCCGGCATGCCCGAGTTCAAACGCACCGCCGTGCGGGTACGGGCAATCGATGCGCCCGGCCTGTCGGCTCCCGACCACGAGAGGGCGATGGCGGATGCCTGACCACACTTCTGCCGAGCTGCCCGGTTCCCCCGGCCCGGCCGCCCCCGAACGCATCGTCGTCGTGGGCTACGGCCCGGTCGGCGCCCGGTTCGTCGACGAGCTCCTGCCGCTCGTCGAGGCCGGTCTGGCCGAGCTCACCGTCGTCGGAGCCGAAGAGGTGCACGCCTACAACCGGGTGCTCCTGGCCGATTACGCCGTGGGTCGCACCGACCGGGACACCCTCGACCTCACCGACGGAAGCCGGGCCCTGGCTGCCGGCGCGCGCATCCTCACCGGCACCACGGTGACCGAAGTGAAGCGCACCATCCGTACGGTCACGCTCGGCGACGGCAGCTCAGTGCCGTACGACAGGCTGGTGCTGGCCACCGGGGCGCGCGCGAATGTGCCCACCCTGGACGGCGTCAAGCGGGTGCGGCGCGGCCTGATAAAACCCGGTGCGGATGCCGGCGGCCTCGGCGCCGCTGCACTGGATTGGGCCGGCGCGCCGCTGCCCTGCGGTGTCAGCGCGCTCCGCGACCTCGCCGACGCCGCCACCGTGCTGGCCGCCGTGCAGGCCGGTCAGCGCATCGTGGTGCTCGGTGCCGGAGTGCTCGGCATGGAGATCGCGCTCGCGGCCGCGGCCGCCGGCGCCGAGGTCTGCGTGGTCTTTCACGGCGAGATTCCGATGAACCGCAACCTCGACCGCGGCGGCGGCTCGGTGCTCACCCGGAGCGCCCGCCGGGCGGGCGTCACCATGGTCAACCACGCCCGCGCCGAGAGCGTGTTGTTTCACCACGACGACGACGGCGTGGAACGCTTCGAAGCCCTCATCTGCGCCGACGGCAAGCAGATCAGCGGCGACCTGCTGCTGCTTTCCTGCGGTGTGGGTGCCCGCACCGAACTCGCCCACCTGGCCGGGCTGCCCGTATCCACCGGCATCCTGGTCGACGAGTCGCTGCGAAGCTGGGCGGATGCGGCGATCCACGCCATCGGGGACTGCGCTCATGTGGCTGGCCGTCCGGCCGATGCCGACTCCGGTGCAGCGTGGAACGGCGCCAGGATGGCACCGGCCGGTGGGCCGTCCGGTCTGATCGGGCCGGGCTGGCGGCAGGCCGACAGCCTCGCGGCCCGGTTCAGCGCCGAGATCAGGGCGGGTGTCGCAGCGGGCCGGCCGGCCGTGCTAGCTGCCGCCGTGACCGCTGAACCGGCACCGGCGCTTGCGGCCGGACCGGGCGCATCCGTCGTGATGCTCAAGGCCGAGGGCATCGACGTGGTCGCCGCCGGTGATACCGCGGCCGACCCGTTCGACGTCGATGCCAGGTGCGACGACGCCGGATACGGCGGCACCGCGCACACGCACGGATGCTCGTCCGATCCGGCGCCCCTGGCCGTCGCGCAGTGGGCCGACCCCGAGCACGGCCGCTACGTGAAAATGGTCACTCGCGGCGGCATCCTCACCGGCTTCGTCTGTGTGGGCATGCCCCGTACCGGTGCCGAGCTCACCCTGTTGTTCGAGCGCGGCAGTGAGCTGCCCGCCGATCGGTCTGTGCTGCTGCGGTTCGATGGTCCCGACTACGACCCCGCGTCCGCGGGCGACGCCTTCGCGCCGGAGTCCACGGTCTGTTGGTGCAACGGTGTCACGGTGGAGGCGATCACCACCTCGGCGCAGGCCGGCAACACCACCGTGGCCTGCATCGGCACGGCCACCCGCGCGGGGACCGGCTGCGGCGGCTGCAAGGGCCGCATCGGCGAGGTGCTCGAGCGCTTCGCGGCGCAGATCGTCGGCTGAGCCCGCAGCGCCGACGTGCCGGAAAGCAGCCCGTCGGCGCCAAAAGGGAGGAGGGTGCGATATCTCGGCGCAGGGCCCTGCGATGACTTGCCACTTGAGGCCCCTGCAGCGCAGCGGAGAGGGCGTGAACTGGCAAGTCGCGGGGCGCGCTGCAGGCGAGATGGCAGTTGGCGCCCCTTCGGGCTTGCGGAGAGGGCCCGAAGTGGCAACTCGGGTGGGCTGGGGGTCCCATGCGCCCGAAGGAGCGTTTTGGCGGAACTCGGCGTTGCGGGCTCGAGCGCTTCGCCGCCCAGAGTGTGCCCTGAACGTTGCCGGGTCCTTGCCGTGAGCGCCGGATGCTGATAGCCCTGAGGGGGTAAGTCCAGTGTTTCCGGGCTCCGGCGCGACAGTGCCGGCTGATCCCGGCCGGCGAAAGGGATGCCCAGGATGACGCCCAAAAAAGTGACCACGAACCCACCGTTTGGGGCCAACCAGGCGCGCGAGAAGAGCCCGGTCCACCTCGACGACGCCGACGAGGCGGGGGAGTCCGCCCTCGAGGTCGGTTCGCCCAAGTCCTGGGCGGCGGGCGTGCCCGGAGTGCTGCACTCCACCATCCCGGCGCTGGCGGGCATGGGCGTCAGCCGCAGCCGCAAGACCCTGCTGGCGATGAACCAAAAAGACGGCTTCGACTGCATGAGCTGCGCCTGGCCTGACCCCACCCACCGCAAGACCTTCGAGTTCTGCGAGAACGGCGCCAAGGCCGTCACCTGGGAGGCGACTCCCGTCACCATCGGGAGCGAATTCTGGGCCGAGCATCCGGTCAGCGACCTGCGTGACCGCTCGGAATACTGGCTGGGCATGCAGGGGCGGCTGACCGAACCGGTCTACAAGGCCGCCGGCGACGACCACTACCGGCCGCTGAGCTGGGCCGAGGCGTTCAGACTGCTCGCCGAGAAGCTCAACGGGCTGGACTCGCCGGATCAGGCCGCCTTCTACACCAGCGGCCGCACCTCGAACGAGGCCGCGTTCGCCTACCAACTCTTTGTGCGCGCCTTCGGCACCAACAACCTGCCCGACTGCTCCAACATGTGCCACGAGTCGTCCGGCTGGGCGATGGGGCAAACCATCGGCATCGGCAAGGCAACCATCACCTATGACGACTTCGGCAAGGCCGACCTGATCATCGTGATGGGCCAGAATCCGGGCACCAACCATCCCCGGATGCTGACCGCCCTGGAGGAGGCGAAGGAGAACGGCGCCGAGATCGTCGCGGTCAATCCGATGCCGGAGGCCGGGCTCAGACGGTACAAGAACCCGCAGAAGGTGAAGGGCATCATCGGGCACGGCACCGAAATGGCCGACCAATTTGTGCAGGTGCGGCTCGGCGGCGACATGGCCCTGTTACAGGCGGTGTCCAAGCGGGTGCTCGCCGCGGAGGCCGCGAACCCGGGCACCGTGCTCGACCACGAGTTCCTGCGCGAGCACTGCCAGGGGCTGGAGGAACTCACCGCGCACCTCGCCCAGGTCGACGAGAAGGCCGTGCTGGCCGCCACCGGCCTGCAAACCGCCGACATCGACGAGCTCGCCGCCCGGTACCTTCGGGCCGAAAAGGTGATCATCACCTGGGCGATGGGGCTCACCCAGCACAAAAAGGGCGTCGCCACGATCAAGGAGATCATCAACCTGCTGCTGCTGCGCGGCAACATCGGCAAGCCCGGCGCGGGTGCATCGCCGATCCGCGGGCACAGCAACGTGCAGGGCGACCGCACCATGGGCATCTGGGAGCAGATGCCGCCGGCGTTCCTCGACGCCATCGAACGGGAGTTCGGCTTCGATCCGCCCCGGGAGCACGGGATGGACTCGGTCGAGACCATCAGGGGACTGCGGGACGGCCGGGTTAAGGTCTTCATGGCTCTCGGCGGCAACCTGGTCGGCGCGATCAGCGATACCGGGGCCGCCGAGGCCGCGATGCGCGGTGCCGAGATGACGGTGCAGGTCTCCACCAAACTGAACCGGTCGCATGCCGTGGTCGGCGACGAGGCGCTGATCCTGCCGACCAAGGGGCGCACCGAGATCGACCGGCAGGCCACGGGGGAGCAGTTCGTGTCGGTGGAGGACACCGTCTGCGCCGTGCATCCGTCCTGGGGCAAGGTGCGCCCGGTCGCACCGAACCTGCTGTCGGAGGTCGCCATCGTGAGCCGCCTGGCCCGGGCGGTGCTGGGCACCAAGGTGGGCGTGGACTGGGTGGGATTCGAGCGTGACTACGACCTCGTCCGGGAGCACATCTCCCACGTCGTCGCCGGCTGCGACGACTACAACGCCAAGATCCGGCAGGACGGCGGCTTCCTGCTGCCGAACGGGCCACGCGATTCCCGCACCTTCCCCACCCCCACCGGCAAGGCCATGCTCACCGTCAACGACCTCGAGTACCTGGACCGGCCCGTCGGCACCCTGATCCTGCAGAGCCTGCGATCGCATGACCAGTTCAACACCACCATCTACGGGCACGACGACAGGTATCGCGGCATCAAGAAGGGCCGTCACGTGGTGTTCATCAACCCCAACGACCTTGTCGAACTCGGCCTCGACGATGAGCAGATGGTGGATGTTCATGGCGTGTACGACGACGGCGTCGAGAGGGTGCTGCGCGGGTTCCGGGCCGTGTCATACCCCACCGCACGGGGCTGTGCGGCGGCGTACTACCCGGAGGCGAACGTGCTTGTGCCTCTCGACCATGTGGCGGAGGGCAGCAATACGCCGGTTTCGAAGGCGGTGATCGTGCGGGTGGAGCCGGCGCGCACCGTCGAGGCGGTGCCGACCATGTAGGGGAGGGCGCCTGTGCTGACGGCTCTGGACTGACGGCTACTGGACTGACGACTACTGGGCGGTGTTCGCCCACCCGTCGTCGATGCCGCCGTCACCGCTCTTCCGGGTGGCCTGCCTGGCTACTCCAACGGCGCGCTCGACGGCGTCGGTGGTGGCCTGTTTGCTCGAGGTGCTCGTCATGCCGGCCGCGTATCCCACCAGGAAGGTGCTGATCGGTCCGCCGGCAGGGCCTACGGCGCGGGTGGTCTCGGCGGCCAGGTCGAGTAGCAGCGGGTAGTCGACCTTCAGGTCCAGAATCTGCAGTGCCTGGGTCAGCCGTTGACTCAGGTCGTCCAGCCGGCCGGTGTCGTTTTCGGGGGCGTTCATGGGGTCTCCTTCTGGCCGGGTACGGCACGGAACGTGCGCTTCAGGAATAGCATCTCAGCGGCGGCGCGGCAATCGTTCGGGCTTCCCCCGGGACTGTCTGCGTCATTTTCTGGAGTTCGGGTCCTCGTCACCGATGTGTCCAGGCGCGTTCGCGGTGAGCACCCGTTGCACAAAAGCCGAATACTCCTCCATATAGTGGCGAAGGAATGACCGGGTGGACTCGTCGGTGACCTCGCCGTTGGGACCATAGACGGCAGCGTCGAAGCTGATGTAAGCCTCGGGCGAATTCAGCTGAGGCGCATCGAGGAAGCTCAAGACGCTCCGCATCGACGACTGCATGACCGCGGTTCCGATGCCGCCAGGGGACGCGCCGATGATGCCGGTGGGCTTGCGTGCGAAGGAATTGGTGCCCCACGGCCTGGACCCCCAGTCGATCGCGTTCTTCAGAGCGCCGGGGATCGAGCGATTGTATTCCGGGGAGACGAAGAGGATCCCGTCCGACGAGTCGATGGCCGCCTTGAGGGTCCGGCCGGCCGGCGGGAAGTCCGCGTCGAAGTCCGGGTTGTACAGGGGCAGGTTCCCGATCGTGATCTCGGTGAATTCAAGCTCCTCAGGGGCGAGAGCGATCAGCGCCGTGGACAGGGTGCGGTTGATGGACGTGCTGCTCAGGCTGCCAACTAAGTAGCCGATTGTGTAGGTCGCCATGTCTGACTTCTTTCCCGAATCTGTCGACAGGGCATCCGAAGTTCACGCAGCGGACCCACGGCCTCCATATCTGTCGATCCCTTCCGGTTTAGCACTCCGACCCGGTCACCGACAGGGTCAGCACTCCGGCTACCAGGGCAGCGGAATCGTGGCGACGGGCTCGGGGGAGCACGCACCGCCGGCCGGCACCACGGCCACACCGTCGGCCTCAGCGAGTCCGCGCAACATGCCGGAACCCTGACGCGCCGTCGGCACCGCGCCGTCGTCCGTGAGCCGGTACGCCACCAGCCGAGTCGACCCGCTGAGGTTGGCGATGTCGTGCGCGAGGGTCACTCGGCCCAGCGGCACCAGCGGGCGGCCGAGCATCCCGTCGATCAGCGGTACGCCCAGGCTGGCCAGCACGAGCATCGCGGCCAGCGGATTGCCGGGCAGGCAGAGCATCAGGCGGCCGTCGGCGAGGCGGGCGAGCATCACGGGGTGGCCGGGGCGCATCCGCACGCCGTCGATGAGCACTGTGGCCCCGAGTGCGCTGAGTGCGGCGCGCAGGTGGTCGGCCGGGCCGCGGGCGCTGCCTCCGGTGCTGATCACCAGTGCCGCGGTGCTCGATCGGATGGCGTCGATGGTCAGGTCGAGGTCGTCGGGCAGCCGCCGCAGTGCACTCAGCCGCACACCCAGTCCGCTGAGCAGGGCCGGAAACTCTGGGGAGTACGCGTCCCGCACCTGCCCGGGACCGGGGATGCCGGACTCGATCACCTCGGTGCCGAGCAGCAGCAGCTCCACGGTCGGCTGTGTGGTCACGGTGAGGGTGTCGTGGCCCGTCACCGCAGCGAGAGCGACCCTGGGAACCGTGAGCAGGCAGCCGGGCTCGAGCATCCGTTCGTCGAGTCCGCATTCCTCACCGCGGGCGCGCACATGCTCGCCGCGTGCCGGCTCGTGTGCACCGGTGTGCGCCGAGCGGATGAGCGTGGGCACGGTGCCGGCCGCAGACCCCGGCACCAGCTCACCGTTTTCCGTGCGCAGGATGCCGTGGGTGCCGGCGGGCACGCAGGCGCCTGTGGCGATGGGCCGCGCGGTCCCGGCCGCGAGGACCCTCGTCGGCGGAGGGTCACCCGCCAGGATCGGTTCGCCCAGAATCCACGGTTCGTCGCCGCTGACGGCCCAGCCGTCCATGGCCGAGGACGCGAAGCTCGGCAGGGCGGTCAGCGAGTGCACCGCGCCGGCAAGGGTGCGCCCGACGGCGTCCGGGAGCGCCACCATCTCGGTGGCGCGGGGCATCTCCGCGCCGGCCCTGTGCACGGCGGCCCTGGCCTCCAGCCACTCCATCAGAGGACCACGCCGCGGGCCAGGTTGCCGGTGTCGCGTGAACCGATTCGGACCGATCGGCCGGTGTGGATCATGGGCATGACGGGCTCCTCGAGGATGGTCGACGACAGTGTCGCCTGAGTCAAGGCTAGCCAGTATTAGGAAGGACGATGCCGAGCCTGGCCGCGTCGGCCGGGGTGTCGACGTCCTCGGCCAGGGCGTCGGGGAGGCGCAGTTCCACCAGGTTGAGTGGGCCGATCAGGCCCATCACCGAGAGGTTGTCGGCCGGACGCAGCAGCGCGGAGGAGGCCAGGGCCGCACGCCGGTAGACGGCGAGCAGCGGTTGGCGCCGGCCGGCGGCATCGACGCTGATCAGGCCGTCGATGGATCGGTGCGCCACGGCGTCGGTCTGCGCGGCGTGGGCCGGCGGGGCGGTCAAGAGCCTGTCGAGTTCGGCCAGCAGGTACGGCACGGCGTCGTCAGCGTGCACGAGGTCGCCAGCGAGCACCACAATCCACTCCGCAGAACCTGTGCCCGCGGAACCCGTGCCCGCGGAGGCGCCGCCGGAGTCGCGGGCCAGTGCCTCGAGGCCTGCCACCATCGCGGCGGCCGGACCGCCCCAGCGCGGCTGCTCGACGGCGCGCAGCACATCGGCGGGGAGGTCAGCGTCTGATCCGACCACGCAGGTGCGCCGACAGCCGGTGGTCGCGGCCAACACTCCGTCGAGCAGGCTGCGGCCTCGCCAGACCAAGGCGGTCTTGTCGATGCCGCCGAGCCGCCTGGCCCTGCCGCCGGCGACGATGATCGCGTCCCAACCCAGGCCGGAGCCGTCCGTCCGCTCAGCCTCGGAGGGCGTGGTGGGGGTGTCATGGCGGGGCATCGGGGCGGTCCTTGCGCTCGGAGCCGCAGGTACGCGACCAGATCAGGCTACCCGCGCCCGGCACAACACGCCGGGACCTGGCCGCGTGCTGCGGCCCGGTCCCGGATGCTGCCTACAGGCCAGTCAGGTCTGAGATCTCAGTCCTTGAGATAGCCGTTCGGGTTGAGCACGTACTTCGTCGCCGCACCCGCATCGAACTCGGCATACCCGCGCGGGGCATCCTCGAGGCTGATCGGCTGTGCGTGCACGGCCTTGGCGATCTGCACGCGGTCGTGCAGGATCGCCATCATCAGCTGCCGGTTGTACTTCATCACCGGGCACTGCCCGGTGGTGAACGACAGCGACTTGGCCCAGCCGGTACCCAGGCTCAGCGACAACGAACCCACCTTGGCTGCTTCCGTCGCAGCTCCCGGGTCGCCCGTGACGTAAAGCCCCGGAATACCGAGCGCACCGCCGGCCGCAGTGATGCTCATCAGCGAGTTCAGCACGGTTGCCGGCTTCTCAGTTCCGGCATCCTTGCCGTGTCCGTGCGCTTCGAATCCGACGGCGTCGACCGCCGCATCCACCTCCGGCACCCCCAGGATCTGTTCGATCTGATCCTGCGGCTCACCCTTGGTGAGGTCAACGGTCTCACAGCCGAAGCTGCGGGCCTGTGCGAGGCGCTCGGGGTTGAGGTCACCCACGATCACCACGGCGGCACCCAGCAGCTGCGCCGAGACTGCCGCGGCGAGTCCTACCGGTCCAGCGCCGGCGATGTAGGCCGTTGAGCCCACGCCGATGCCGGCGGTGAAGGCACCGTGGAACCCGGTCGGGAAGATGTCCGACAGCATGGTGAGGTCGAGGATCTTCTCCAGCGCCTGCTCCCGGTCGGGGAACTTCAACAGGTTCCAGTCCGCGTACGGGACCAGCACGTACTGCGACTGCCCGCCGACCCAGCCACCCATGTCGACATACCCGTACGCACTACCCGGACGGTCCGGGTTCACGTTCAGGCAGACACCGGTCTTGCGTTCCTTGCAGTTGCGACAGCGACCGCAGGAGATATTGAACGGGACCGACACGATGTCGCCGACCTTGATGAACTCGACGTCCCGGCCGACTTCGACTACCTCGCCCGTGATCTCGTGGCCGAGGACCAGACCCATCGGAGCCGTGGTGCGTCCGCGCACCATGTGCTGGTCGGAGCCACAGATGTTGGTGGTGATGGTTCTCAGGATGACACCGTGCTGAACCTGGCGGCCGATGTTCGCCGGGTTGACGCCGGGTCCGTCCTTCAGCTCGAAGGTGGGGTAGTCGATGTCGATAACGTCGACCTTGCCCGGACCTTCGTAAGCAACTGCTCTGTTTCCTGCCATTATTTGTATCCTCCTTGATACCTGTCGTGACACCTGAACCGGTCGGTTCGCGCTTGTGGCGCGGCATCCTCAGTGGTGTTCCTCGGTGGTTCGCTCTCAGCAACACAGGGCGCCGGAACACCCTCCATGGCACTCCACCACACTGGGAATTTCAAGGGTGTCGGTGGAGCAAAACGTGTGTATCGTGTGGGTGTCGAATCCCAAAATCCGCCTGTGGCTGTGCACAAACTCGCGCGTTTTACCGGGCTATGTCGGGGAACCTTGTTTAGGGTGGTCACATGCGAATTCCCGACAACACCGGCGCCCGCAGGGCCGAGCCCCGAACCGACGGTCCGACGACGTTGCGCACCTTGCTGACCGACAAGCTGGGCTGGCTGGGCCTCCGCAGCGGGCAGATCCTGCTCGCTCTGGCGCTCGTCGCCGTGGTGATCTTCATCCTCGTGCAGGTGAAGCTCGTGGTGATCCCGCTGCTGATCGCGATCATCCTGGCATCCGCTCTGAGCCCGGTCATCGGATGGCTGCGCCGCCGGGGGTTGTCGCCGATCCTGGCCACCTGGGTCACCCTGCTGACCGCCATCGTCGTGTTCGGCGGAATCGTGACCCTGATCGTCGTCGCCGTCGAGAACCAGTGGAGCGAGCTGGTGACGAGCGCCTCTGACGGCATCGACCAGCTGTTCACCTACCTCACCGAGGGGCCGTTGGCCCTCGACTCCGCCCAGCTCGAGGACTTCCGCGACCAGGGCATCGACTTCCTCACCAGCAGCCAGTTCGGCTCCGGGGCCCTCGCCGGGGTGTCTGTGGCGACCGAGATCATCACCGGCGCCGTGCTCGTCGTCGTGATCCTGTTCTTCTTCCTCAAGGACGGCGACGTCATCTGGAAGTTCTTCCTGCGCCCGTTCCGCGGCGAGCGCCTGCAGCGCGGTCGCCGCATCGGCACCACCTCGGTGCGGGTGCTCGGCGGGTACGTTCGCGGCACGGCGATCATCGCCTTCGTCGATGCCGCCGCGATCGGCATCGGCCTCGCCGTGCTCGGGGTGCCGTTGGCACTGCCGCTGGCGGTCATCGTGTTCCTCACGGCCTTCATCCCGCTGATCGGTGCGACAGTGGCCGGTATCCTGGCCGCTCTCGTGGCGCTCGTTGCCACCGACTGGGTCATCGCGTTGATCGTGGTGGGCATCGTGATCGTCGTCAACCAGCTCGAGGGCAACTTCCTGCAGCCCGTGGTGATGGCACAGTCCCTCAAGCTGCACCCGCTGGTGATCCTCGTCGCCTTGACCGCCGGCACCATCGTGGCCGGCATCATCGGTGCCGTGCTCGCCGTGCCCATCGCCGCCGTCGGCTGGGCCATCGTCAAGACCTGGAACGAGCCGCCGGCGCTCACCGGGCAGGCCAAGCTGGCCTAGCCGCTCGCCCGGGCCGTTTGGCCGCGAGCACGATGGTGCTCCGCGCGCCGCCACCTCATTCCTGGTGCTTGGGCGACCCGGCTTTGAGCGCGGACTCCTCCACATCGATGAAGGCCAACGCAGAGCGGATGGCCGGCTCCTGGTAGCGGCCGTCCGCCCGGGCGGTCAGCACGGCCTCCCGCTCGGCCTCGATCATGGCCCGCCGCAGCCGGTTGTACGCGGCCGGCAGCGGCTCCGCCTCATCCGGAGCCGGGTTGTCGAGCGCATCCGCGAGGAACACGGCGTTGGTGCGCAACCGGCCGATCACCCGGTCCTCGTCGGCGTCGGTCACCTCGGTGTCGAGCCGGGCCAGGCCGGCGGTCTGCGCCTCGGCCAGGAGCATCTGCGCCTCGATCCTCTCCTGGGTCCGGTCCGGCGGCGGCAGGCGCAACCGGCGGATGATCCACGGCAGCGCCAGCCCCTGCAGGAGGGTGCCGACCACCACCACGAAGGCCAGCAGCTGCAGAAGTTCGCGCTGGGGTGTCTCCGGGGGGAGTAGGAAGACCGCCGCGAGAGTGACCACCCCGCGCATCCCCGCGAACGACACGGCCACCCCGGTGCGCCAGCTCCAACCGCGCTCCCGCAACCGCCGCGGTCCGTACCGATAGATCGACGTGGTGATGGCCATCCACACGAAACGCGACACGAGCAGGGCGGCGAGGATCACCAGAGCGATCCACACCGTGGTCCAGAACCCCGTACCGGTGAGCCGCACCCCCTCAAGAATCGACGCCAGGTTGAGGCCGATGAACAGGAACACGGCGTTCTCCAGCAGGAACTGGATGGTGCGCCAGTTGATCGACTCGGCGATGCGGGCCTCCGCCGACTGGATCACCGGCGCGCGGTAGCCCAGGAACAGGCCGGCGATCACCACCGCCAGCACCCCAGAACCGTGCACCAGCTCGCCGAGGATGAACGCCAGGTACGGCGTCACCAGCGACAGGCTGGTGTCCAGCACCGGCGCGTGCAACTGCCGACGGATCACGGCCAGCACGAACCCGACGGCGAGCCCGACGCCCACACCGCCGACGACAGCGACGACGAAGTCGCCGGTCACCGAGAGCGGGCTCACAGTGCTCAGGATGGCCGCGATCGCCGCGTTGAGGGCCACCAGCGCGGTCGCGTCGTTGAGCAGGCTCTCACCCTCGAGCACCGTGACCACCCGCCGCGGCAGGCCCAGCCGCCCGGCGATGGCCGTGATCGCCACGGCATCCGTCGGTGCCACGACAGCGCCGAACGCGAACGCGGCAGCGAGCGAAATCGCCGGCACCACCAGCCACGCGGTCAGCCCCACCGTCACGACGGTGAAGGCCACCAGGCCCACCGACAGCAGCAGGATGCCGTCCCGCCGGGCCCGCACGTCCACGATCGACGTGCGGATGGCCGCCGCGAACAGCAGCGGGGGCAACAGCCCGTAGAGCACCAACTCCGGCTCGAGCTCGATGCGTGGCACCGACGGCAGGAACGACGCGGCCGCGCCGACGACCACCAGGACGAAGGGCGCCGACCAGCCGATCCGCCGGGAGAAGCCGGTCACCGTGACGGTGACCAGGACGAACACGACGATCCAGACAATGGTGCTGACGGGGTCCATAGCGACAATTATGCGCGAGCGCCGCGCCGCCGCGGGAGGGCTGTGCGGCGAGGGGGTGCTGCAGCATCCAGTCACGTCCGCCATTGCCCGTTGGTGTGTTGACGCCTACGATCCCCAGCAAACACGCGAGGAAGCGAGGCGCACATGGCCGTGAGCACTCTCAAGGAGATCGTCGATCGTGCGTTCGCCGAGAAATACGGCGTTCCCGCGATCAACGTGGTGAACGACCTCACGATGGAGGCGGTGCTGGCCGGGGCCGTCGAAGCCCGCTCGCCGGTGATCGTGCAAACCTCGGTGAAGACCGTCAAGTCCATCGGATCCGACGTGCTCTTCGCCATGTGGTCGGCGATGACCGCCGGCATCGACGTGCCCGTCGCGCTGCACCTGGACCACTGCCCGGACCGGGATGTGATCACCGAGTGCCTCGAACGCGGCTGGAACTCGGTGTTGTTCGACGCCTCCACCCTGCCGGTGGAGGAGAACCAGCGCCAGACCATCGAGGTGGTGCGGCAGGCCCGCACGTTCGGCGCTCACGTGGAGGGCGAGATCGAGTCCATCACGGGCGTCGAAGACGGTGTGGGCAGTGACACCGAAGCGGCCAGGCAGAGCCTCGCGGTGTCGCTCAGGTTCCTCGAGGCCACCGGCGTGGACGTGTTCGCGCCGGCGATCGGCAACGCGCACGGGGTGTACAAGCGGGAACCGGTGCTCGACTTCCAGCGGGTGAGCGACCTCGTCGCCGCCCACCCGATCCCGATCGCCCTGCACGGCGGCAGCGGCATGACCGACGCCCAATTCACCGACCTCATCGCTCGGGGCTGCGCCAAGGTGAATATCTCCACGGCACTGAAGATCACCTACATGAAATCCAACCTCTCCTTCCTCACGGATGCCCAGGCGCGCGACAAGTGGGACCCACCGTCGCTGTTCGCGAAGGTGCGCACCGACATCGTCAACCTCACCAGGGGACTGGCCGAACAGTTCGGCAGCGCGGGGAAGGCCTGAGATGCCGGCACTGATCTTCGACTGCGACGGGGTGCTCGCCGACACCGAACGGGACGGCCACCTGCCGGCGTTCAACCAGACCTTCGACGAGTTCGGGGTGCCCGTGCACTGGAGTGACGCCGACTACGCCGAGAAGGTGAGGATCGGCGGGGGAAAGGAACGGATGCGGAGCATCCTCACCCCGGACGTCGCCCGGCAGCTGGGTCTGCCAGAGGACCCGGCGGCCTGGGACGAGACCATCCTGGCCTGGCACCATCGCAAGACCGCGATCTACACCGAACGCGTGGCCGCGGGGGTGCTGCCGGCCCGGCCCGGCATCCGTCGCCTCACCGAGGAAGCCGCCGCGGCGGGCTGGACCCTCGCCGTGGCCTCGACCTCGGCCGAGGCGTCGGTGCGGGCGGTGCTCACCCACGCGGTGGGGCCCGACCTCGCTGCGGGGTTCCACGTCTTCGCGGGCGACATCGTTCCGGCAAAAAAGCCCGCGCCCGATATCTACCTGTATGCCCTGCGTGCGCTGGGCGTCGACCCGAGCGAAGCGCTGGTGATCGAGGACAGCGAGAACGGGCTGCGGGCCGCGCTCGCCGCCGGGCTTGCGACCGTTGTGACCGTGAGCAGCTACACGGCCGACGAGGACTTCGACGGCGCCGCCCTCGTGGTCTCGTCCCTCGGTGACCCCGCCGGGCCCGCCGCCGAGATCCTGGCCGACCCGGCCGGCATCCACCCCGGCCCGTATCTGCGGCTGGCGGACCTCGTCACGATCCTCACCCTGCCCGGCACCTCAAGAACAGGAAGCGAGACCCCATGACCAGCCTGGCCGACACCGAATTCGTCGTGCACAGCATCGCCCAGACGGCGGTCGACAACGAGAAGGAGTTCGGCGACCTCGACGCCGTCGTCGGCGACGGTGACTTCGGCTATTCGCTCGCCAGGGGCTTCGAAATCGTCCTCGCCGACTGGGACGAGTACGACCGCAGCAGCCCGAGTGCGTTCCTGCAGAAGGTGGGCATGGTCATCTCCGGGCGGATCGGCGGGACCTCCGGGCCGCTCTGGGGCACCGCGTTCCTGCGGGCGTCCCTCGCGGTCAAGGGCAGGGACGAGGTGCGCGGCGGCGACGCCGTCGCGATGCTGCGCAGCGCAATCGCCGGCATCAAGTCGCGCGGCAATTCCGACGTGGGCGACAAGACCCTGCTCGACGCTCTCGTGCCGATGACGGATGCCCTCGAGGAGGAGGTCACGGCCGGCACCGACGCGCCCGCCACCCTGCACCGCATGGCCGCGGTCGCCCGGCAAGCCTCCGACCAGACCGCCATGATGCAGGCCCGTCGGGGCCGGGCCAGCTACACGGGGGAGCGGAGCATCGGCTCGCCGGACCCCGGCGCGGTGGCGGTGGCCGTGATCCTCGAGCGGCTGAGCGCCGAGTGGGATGCCCGGGTGGGTTCATCCGCCGGCACCCCGAACGACGCGGAACGGCCATCCAGTCACACCGACTGAGCGTCGCACCGCACACGCACAGCGCTCGTATCCGCAAGGCACACGCACCGACCGAGCACACGACCGACCGAGCACCGCCCAGAGAGGGAGCCATGAAGAAATTCGTCAATGATCCGAAGCAGTACGTTCCGGAGATGCTCAAGGGCATCGCGCTGGCCAACCCCGACACACTGAAGTATGTGCCCGCGTACAACCTGATCATGCGAGCCGACAGCCCGAACCCCGACAGGGTGTCGATCATCCAGGGCTCGGGCTCCGGGCACGAACCGGCGCACGTGATGACGGTCGGCAAGGGCATGCTCGACGCGGCCTGCCCCGGCGACGTGTTCTCGGCGCCGCCGATGGACTACGTGTACGAGACCACCAAGCTGCTGGCCTCGCCCAAGGGTGTGCTGTTGCTGGTGAACAACTACACGGGCGACCGGATGGCCTTCGAAATGGCGCAGGAGCTCAGCGCCGCCGACGGTGTCAACGTGAAGACCCTGTTCATCGACGATGACGTCGCCGTGCAGGACTCCACCTACACCGTGGGCCGGCGCGGGGTGGCGGGCAACTTCTTCGTGATGAAGGCCGTCGGCGCCGCCGCCGAGCAGGGCGCGGACCTGGACGAGCTGGTCCGGATCGGGGAGAAGGTCGACAGCGTCACCCGCACCATGGGGATCGCCCTCACCTCCTGCACCCCGCCGGCGAAGGGATCCCCGCTGTTCGAGCTCGGCGACGATGAGATCGAGGTGGGTGTGGGCATTCACGGTGAACCCGGCCGGCGGCGGGCCAAGCTCACCACGGCCAACGAGATGACCGACGAGATGCTGGATGCCGTCGTGAAGGACCTGCCCTATGTGGCCGGCGACAGGGTGGCCCTGATGATCAACGGGCTCGGTGGAACCCCGATCAGCGAGCTCTACATCCTGTTCGGGCGGGCGCACGAGCGGCTCACCGAGCTGGGCATCACGGTGGGACGCAGCTACGTGGGTGAATACTGCACCTCCCTCGACATGGCTGGGGCGTCACTGACCCTGGTGCGGCTCGACGACGAGATCGAGGCGCTGCTGGCGGCGCCGGCCGAGATCGCGGCGCGAGTGTTCTAGCCCGGCGCGTTCTGCACGAGCGGGCACGGTGCGGCTACTCTGTGGGCATGAGTGAGACTCCCAGGGACTGGTCAGACGCGGTTTTCGCTTTCGATTCGGCCGCGAGGTGGTTCGTGGCGGTCACCGCAGGGATCGCCGAGCGCGCCGCCGGGGATGACGAGGTCTGGGGGCAGTTGGGCCTGGGCGAGTGGAGTGTGCGCGACCTCGTCGGGCACACCAGCCGGGCCCTGTCCACCATTGAGGCCTACCTCGACCTCGCGGCAGAGGAGGATGCCGTCGGCGTGGCCGCCCCGATCGAGGTGACCACGCCGGCGGCCTACTTCGAGCGCGCGCTCGCCGCGGGAACACCCGAGCTGATCGCGCAACGCGGTCGGGAGACCGCCGCCACCCTCGGCGCCCAGCCCGCGGTCGCGGTCGCGGAGCTCGCCGCCAGGGTGCTGGCCCGGGTGGCCACCCTCGACGGCTCCGAGCCGGCGGATACGCCGGCCGGGCGCATCCGCATCGCCGAGTACCTGCCGTCGCGCACCCTGGAACTCACCGTGCACACGAGCGACCTGCTGCAGAGCCAGGGAGTACCCGCCGCCGACCAGACCGTGCCCGAGCCCGCCGCCGCCGCGACCCTGCACGTGCTCGCCGACCTGGCCGCCCACAAGGGCCTGTCCGCACCCCTGTTGCGCGCCGCCACCGGCCGTGCCCCGCTGCCCGCCGGGTTCTCCGTGCTCTGAGCGCACTATTATCACGGCCCGTGTTGCTCCCCGCGGCCCGTGTTGTGCTCGGCGGCCCGCGTTAGAACGGGTGCCGGCGGCACAAAGACGTGCCGCGAGAGCTTAGACGTGCCGCGGGGGAGGTCAGGGCTCGGCTACGCCAGGGCGGCGGCCTCGTGCGCCTGGCGGGCGGCGTCGAGAGCGTCGAGTTTCTCGGCGAGACGATCCAGCACCGCGTCGCGGTCGCCCAGCCACTCGGGCAACCACACCCGCTCCACGGCCGGCCAGCCCATCAGCCTGGAGAGCACCTCGACGGGCAGGCCGTCCCGGTCCGAGACCGTGCGGCGGGCGGCCCAGGTGGGGCCGTCGAGCAGCACGGCCATCACCGGATGCCCGGGCGCCCCGGTCGTGGCCACACTGAGGTCCACCCGGAAGTCGGACAGCCCCACGTCCGCCTGCACCGCGAAGCCGCGCTCGCGCAGGGCCTCGGCGATCTCCTCCCGGTGCCGGTCCAACGCCCCGGACTGGCGCAGCGGGGTGGCGAGCCCGTCGGCGCCGCCGGCGGCCAGGTCCAGGTAGGCCCGCAGGTCTTTCACCCCGGCCGAGATGGTCTCTTCGGCGCGCAGGTCGGCGGGCGCGAAGCTGCTGAACACGATCACCTGGCGCCGGGCCCGGGTGATCGCCACGTTCAGGCGCCGTTCGCCGCCGGGCAGGTTGAGCGGGCCGAAGTTCAGCGGCAGCCGGCCCGAGGCATCCGCGCTGAACGCCGTGGAGAACAGGATGGTGTCGCGCTCGTCACCCTGCACGTTCTCCAGGTTCTTGACGAACAGGCCGTCGGTGTCGGTGTCGAGGGCGTGCACGATGCGCTCATCGCCGCTGTCGCGGAGGCTGCCCTCGATGAGGGCCCGCTGCTGCACGTTGAAGGTGATCACGCCGATGGACGGGGTCTCTTCGGGCTCGGCGGCGAACCTGGCCAGGATCTCGGCGACGATGGCCTGGGCCTCGACCGGGTTGGTGCGCAGCGACTTGCCCTTACCGCTGCGGAGGAACTGACCGTCGACCCGGCGGAGGCTCACACCGTAGCCCGCGGAGCCGGAGCCGGAGCCGGAGCCGGAGCCGGAGCCGGAGCCGGAGCCGGAGCCGGCATCCGTGCCCGCACCGTGGTGCGGAGCCGGGAACGAGGACAACCGGTCACGGTAGTACGCGCGGTTGCTGAAGGCGATCAGCGACTCGTCCTGGCTGCGATAGTGCCAGGACAGCCACTTGCTGGGTACCTGCGCCTGCACGCACTCCGACAGGATCGACTCCTCGTCGCGCACGAACTCGAGGGTGTCGCCGTCCTCCTCGCCGGAGCCGATGGTCGACTCCGCGAACGAGGTGGGCGGCATCTGCTTGCTGTCACCCACGACGACCACCGACCGGGCCCTCCCCATGGCTCCGACGGCGTCGGACACCCGCACCTGGGAGGCCTCGTCGAAGACCACGATGTCGAACAGGCCGGCCTGGGCGGGGAAGAACCTGGCCACCGACTCCGGGCTCATCAGCATGCACGGCAGGATGTCGGTGATCAGGTCGCCGAACTCGTGCATGAGCTCGCGCACTCCCATGCCGCCGCGCTGCCGGTCCAGCTGCCGTTTGAGCAGGCCGAGCCGGGCCGCCGTCTCGGTGCCCGGGTTCCCGGAGTCGCCGGCGGCGTCCGGGGTCGGGCCGATGGTGCGCCGCCGCAAGACGCTGTACGGGATGAAGGTGGGCAGGTGCCGGCGCACCGCACCGGATGACGTGGTGAAGCGGGTGATCGAACGGTTCTGGGCGGCGGCGTCGAACTGGTCCAGGGTGGTGGCCGAGCCGCGTTCGGCGACGGATGCCGTGGCGAGCCCCTTCTCGAACGCCAGACCGGCGTCGTCGGCGTCGACCTCGCCGCGGAGCACAGCGGTGTGCGCGGCCGTGAGCCCGAGCCGGGCCAGCGGTTCGAGGTGCTCGAGCAGGGCGATCCACCGGGTGAGGGTGGGCAGTCCCGGTGCCTGGGCGTCCCGTTCCTCGCGGCCGCGGGACCAGACGGCGACGAGGCCGCCGTCCGCGGCCCAGCCGGCCATGGCGGCCGGTCCGGCGCCGGTGGCCGTCATCACGGCCTGCAGGGCGAGAAGCGCACGGTTCAGTGCGGTGGCGAGTGCGGCATCCGGTTCGGTGCTGGCGTCGAGATAACCGCGCAGGGCGGCCACGAAGTCAACGCTGAGGTCGCGGTGCTCGGATGCGACGACACCACCGGCCCAGCGCAGCCAGGCCAGGCGGGCGGCGAGCTCGTCGCGGCCGGTCGGGCCGGTCTGCGTAGTCTGCCCGGTCTGCCCGGTCTGCGCCGGAGCAACCGGCGCGGAGCCGACCAGGGGGTTCCAATCATCCGCGATGCTCACGCCATCCACGGCCCGCACCAGGCCGCGCAGGGCGTGCAGCCGGGCCTGGCTGTCGGCGAGCTGGCCGGTGACGGTGGTGAGGGAGCCGAGGGGCAGCTTCGCCCCTGGCCGCATCTCCGCGGCCAGCCGCGCGAGCACGGCCTTCCGTCGGCCGCGACGGCCGAAGAAGCTCGAGGCATCCGCCGCCTGCGCGTCCCGGTGCAGGGCCGCGGCGTCCAGCCGCAGTGCGCCGGGTTCGAGCACGGTCAGTGCCGGGTGTTCGGCCTGCACAAAGGTGCCGGTGGCCTGTTCGGCGTCGGCCGCGGCCGTGGCCCAATCCGGGGAGCGGGTGCCGTCCAGGGTGACCAGCGGCACCCGATCGGCGGCGGCGAGACTGCTCAACGTGACGTATTCGGTAGGGCTCGCCGCGGCGGCCACGACGCTCGCCGCGGCGCCAGAGCCGGCCGTCTCGTCGGCGCGGGGGAGCGCGGCCAGGGCTTCGTCGAGCTCCAGCGCGGCGCGGGCAACGGTCGCCAGGTCGAGGGGGCCGGCGGGCGGCGTGGTGATGAACGCCCACGGATGCTGCGGCCGCGGCCGGGCCGGATCGGTCACATCGGGCAGATCCCGCAGCATCCGCCGCAGCTCGTCGAGCTCGTCGGCCGTGATGCGCGCGGGCAGGTCGGCCGGCACGGGCAGGGCCCGCACGTCGACGTCGGCGGTGAGCTGTGCGGTGCGGGCGGAGTAGAAGGACAGGCCGGCGCCGTTCTGTTCGTGCAACCTATCGGTGTACCTGGCCAGGCTGCGCCGGGCGGTGCCGAGCACGTCGAGGTCGTTCTTCAGCCCCTGGCCGTCCACCGTCACCTCGTGTTCGAGAGCCTGCCGGATTTGGGCTCGCACCGTGGCGGGCTTGCTGGCCTTGTCGTGCAGGTCGAGCGCGAACGGGCCCATGCCCACCTCGTTCAGCCGGGCCTGCACCACCTGCAGGGCCGCGCGTTTTTCCGCGACGAACAGCACCTTCTTTCCCTCATAGACCGCGCGGGTGAGGAGGTTGGTGATGGTCTGCGACTTGCCGGTGCCGGGTGGGCCCTCGAGCACGAAGGTGCGCTCGGCGATGGCCTCGGCCACGGCGGCCAGCTGCGACGAGTCGCCGGGCACCGGGCACTCGGCGCCGAGAGCATCGAGGTCGGCGGGCGCAGGCAGGGCCACCGGGTCGACGAACGGCTGGGTGGGGGTATGCACGAGGTGGCTCACCAGGGAGTTCTCGGCCAGGGTCTGCCAGTTCTCGTCGAGGTCCTTCCAGAGGCGGAACTTGGCGAACTGCAGGATCGACAGGTCGAGGGTCTCCTCGACCCGGTAGGGCAAACCGGCCGCCAGCAGCGCCTCGCGGGTGGCGCGGAACGCGGCGGCCAGGTCGATTCCGGTCGCGTCGGCGGCCGGGGTCGCCAGGCCGTCGATCGTGAGGCCGTGCAGCTGCCGAAGCTTCTCGAGCAGGCAGTAGTTGGGCGTGGACGCCCCGGCCTCGTCGAGCCGCACCCGGTAGTCGCCGCCGCGGCCGGCCGGTTCGAGCACCACCGGAACGAGCACCAGGGGGCTGCGGAGCTCCCGGTCGTTCGCGGTCCAGACCAGCGAGCCGAAGGCCAGGTAGAGATTGTTGGCGCCGGTCTCCTGCACCACGGTGCGGGCCTTGTAGGCCAGCGCCCGCAGCTTGGTGGCGTAGGCGGCGTCGGTGACGTCGGCGTACACGGCCTTCTTGTCGGCGAGCAGGGCCGCGAGCTGGTCGGCGGGCAGATCCCGGCCGAATCGGATGCCGCGCTCCCGGTCGGTCGTCGTCATCCGGTCGGCGGGCAGCAGGGTCAGCCCGGCACCATCGGTGACGAGGTCTTCGACTCCGGCCAGGTGCTGGTCGGGCACCGTCAGGGCCAGGGCGCCGCGTTCGGTGAAGTTGATCAGTCGGTTGCGCAAGCTCAGGTCGAGCAGGGCGTTCTTCCACTGCGAGATACGGGGCGGCGTGCTCGAGGAGCGGCCGGACGGGGTGCCTGCGGTGGCCGCGTCGGCCGCATCTTTCGCGGCCGCATCCGTTTCGTTGACGACGACGGGCCCGCCGGGCGAGACCCCTGCCGGCCGGTATTCGGTGACGACCACGGTGCCGTCGGCGGTCACGGTGCGTGCCGGCAGCGGCAGGATGTGGGTGCGCCGCGACTGCACCACGTCGACCACTCCGATCACGGTGGCCAGGTCCGCGAGCCAGTCCAGATACGGCGAGCGCTGGGCCTGGGCGAAGGTGACCGGAGTGCCGGTGTCACGGTCGGTGACCTGGGTGGTCTCCACGAGCCGGATCAGGTCGAGATCGATGAGGTTGATCACCTCGGCCACGTCGGTGAGCGCGGGCGCGCCGAGGGTCTCCTCTTCGCGCCAGTAGCCGAGGAATGCGTGCCCGGCGACCACCCAGAGCAGCGGATGCAACCCGGCCTGCTCGAGGGCGGCGGCCATCACCACGACGGTGTCGAGGCAGGTGCCGACGCCACCCGACGTGCCCTCGCCGGTCGTGGTGCCCAGCACCTCGCCGGGCGTGCGCACCTTCTGGCCGTCGTCGGACCAGCTGGCCGGCGGGGTGGCGTAGCGGATGGTGCGGGCCCGCATGGCCACGAACACCGCCTCGACCACCTGGTCGACCCTGTCCGGGCCCGACTGGTAGCCGGGCATGGCCGCCGACCCGGTGCGGGCCTCGAGCGCGGCAGCGGCCTCGGCGAGCAGGGTGGCGATCTCGGGGTGGTTGGGCAGCACGTGCGCCGAGAGCATCTCCAGCGCCAGGTCCACCGGCCGGGCGATCCACTGCTGGGCGGCGAGCAGCTGGATGGGCTCGCCCGCCTCGGCGACGACGACGCCGGCCACGAGCAGGCTGGCCCGGATCTCGGCCGGGCGCTGCTCCTCGATGAGCAGCATCGCGGTGGGGTCGACGGTCAGGGAGACATCCGTAAAGGTCAAGGTGCGCTCAGCGGCGAGGTCCACGAGCAGATCACGGGCGGTACCGAGGGTGTCGCCGGCGCTGAGCACCTCGAGCCGCAGCACGGCCTCCCGCACGGCGGACCCACGGTTGTCGACGCCCACCCGGCCGACCACGTTGATGCGATTGTGCGCCAGGGCATAGCTGAGCACCGGCGTCGCGGTGAGCGAGAGGGTGATGTCGCCGTTCGTGGCCGTGCGGCCCGTATTCAGTGCGGTCGAGTCCAGTGCGGCCGAGTCTGGTGCAGCTGAGTCCAGGGTGGTCGAGTCCGGGCCGGTCGATTCCATGGGTGCTCCTCGTGTCGTGCGGGTTGGTGCTGGTGTTACTCGGCCCCCGTGCGGGGGACCATTCAATCATCGGCGAGTGTGAGCCCGACGTGGTGCACCCCGTGCCCGAACGAACCGGTGTGTCCGGTGTCACGCCCGCGCTCCCACCGGGGAGGGGAACCCCGATCCGAACGGGTTGGCCGAACTCTGCTAAGATCTTGAGGTTGCCGTTCAACGGCCGCGGATAAAGAGAGCTCAGGCATTCTGCCCCGAGCACCGCGCAGTGAGAGAAAGGGGATCCCATCTATGGCACTCGAAGCTAATGCTAAGAAGGCGATCATCGAAAAGTACGCTACCCACCCGGGCGACACGGGTTCCCCCGAAGTCCAGATTGCAATGCTCACGCAGCGCATTCTTGACCTCACGGAACACCTCAAAGAGCACAAGCACGACCACCACTCGCGTCGTGGCCTGCTCCTCCTGGTTGGTCAGCGTCGCCGTCTGCTCGGCTACCTGTCCGACGTGGACATCAGCCGCTACCGCTCGCTCATCGAGCGTCTCGGCCTGCGCCGCTAGGTAGTAGCCGAATGGTTCGCTGATAACGCGATCTTCTTCGAAACGGGCCGTCACCCTTGAGGTGGCGGCCCGTTTTGTGTAACCCGGATGCCGTCAGGCCGCCGCTGTCAGGCCGGCTCGGCCGCTGAGTCCAGTGCCCGGGTGTAATAACCCCACGGGAACGTCGTCTCGCCCACCAGACGCCAGCCCTCGGCCTCGAGGTGTCGTCGAGCCGCGTTTCCCGGTGTCCACAGCAGCCGGCGGTGCTCCCACTGCCGGTCCGAGGCCTCCAGCACGTGGTACAGCGTGCCGTAATCCACGACGTGCCAGCCGCGGCGGCCCTCGATCGCCAGTATGGCCATCTCGTCGAACGCGGTGACCGGGCTGAGCACCTTGCGGCGCGGATGCCCGGGCTCGCCGTCGTGTGCGGCCGCGGCCGGGCCGGCGGAGCCTGTTTGGCTCGCCGAGGAGAATCGCTGCTGGGCGGCCTGCCGGCTTACCCCGAGCACCCGGCCCAGGGCGTCCCAGCTGTGCCCGGCGGCCCGCGCGCCGTTGATCGAGTCCCGCAGCAATCGGCTGGTTTCCTCCGCGGCGGTGCGGCTGGCACCGACCAGACGGAGGTACGCATCCGGGTCGCTCTCGAGGTCGGCGCGGAGACCGGTCGGGCTGCCGAGCACCGCTTCGGCGACCGCGTCGCGCACCGCGGCGGCCTCTGCGGCCGTCAGCGACGTCGGTGAATGTTCGGGTGTCGGCGCCGTCATCGCTCGTCCGTCCGCTGGTCACGACGTTGGGCAAGCCGCTGTCCCGCGCTGTCGGCGTCGGTCGCGTCGCGCAGCGGTTCCAGGTTGTCGAGTGCCACGGTGTCGCGCAGCCTGGCCACCCTCTGGCGGCCGATCTCGGTCCACAGGATGACGGTGACCAGCAGAACGCTGAGCATTCCGGTGAGGAAGCCCAAGACGGAGTCGGCCGGGTCGTGGTCGACGAGGACGGCCGCGGTGGAGAGTGCGGCGATCACCACCACTCCGCCGACCACGGCCGCGGCATACCAGCGCGGGCGGGAAAGGGAACTCTTTGTGTTCATGTGTCAAGGATGCATTGACAGCGAAGTTCTGTCAAGCATTCCTTGACGCACCGGTCTCCCGTAGCGCCGGACGGGGCAAGCGGTAAGAGTGGAGGGATGAATGACTTCGTCAGCTCACCCGGCGGCGACCCGCGGGGCTTCGACAAGCGGCACCACGGTGCCCCCTCCGGCTTCTTCGAGGCCGAGGCCGCCGGCCTGGCTTGGCTGGCGATACCCGGCGGAGTGCGCACCGCCCAGGTGCTCGACCTCGAGCCCGGGCACATCGTGCTGGAGACCATCGACGAGGTGCCACCCAGCCGGTCGGCCGCGCGAGCGTTCGGCGCGGAGCTGTCGGTGACCCACTCGGCCGGCGCCGCGGCGTTCGGTGCCCCACCCGACAACTGGAGCGGCCCGTTGTTCATCGGTAATCGGAGCCTCCCCAGCGCTTACGAGAGCGACTGGGGAGTGTTCTACGCCCGCTACCGGGTGCTGCCGTACCTGGATATCGCCGTCGACGTGGGCGGGATCACGGCCCGGCAGGCCGAGGCCGTGCACGCGGCCTGCGCGCGCATCGAGGCCGGCGACTTCGATGACGGCGCCCCGCCGGCCCGGATACACGGCGACCTGTGGACCGGCAACGTGTTGTGGTCCGCCGACGGGGTCGTGCTGATCGACCCGGCCGCGCACGGCGGCCACCGCGAAACCGACCTGGCGATGCTCGCCCTGTTCGGCTGCCCATACCTCGAGGAGATCACCGCGGGCTACGAGTCGGCATCGCGGCTGGTGCCGGGCTGGCGGGCGCGTACGCCTCTGCACCAGCTGCATCCGCTGGCCGTGCACGCGGCCGGACACGGCGCGGCGTACGGCCGGGCACTCGAGCAGGCCGCCGAAGCCGTGCTCGAGCTACCCGCCACCCGCCCGCCCGCGGAGTGACCGGCCGGGGTGAGGGCTACAGCGTCTGCCCCGCGTGGGTGCCTTCGCGCGCCTCTTCGATCACCTTGGCATTGAACGCCGGCAGGTCGGCGGGGGTGCGGCTGGAGACCAGGCCCTGGTCCACCACGACTTCCTCATCGACCCAGGTGGCGCCGGCGTTCTGCAGGTCGGTCTTCAGGCTCGGATACGAGGTGAGCGTGCGCCCCTCCACCACGCCGGCCTCGATCAGGATCCAGGCGGCGTGGCAGATAGCCGACACCGGCTTGTGCGCGGCGAAGAAGTCCCGGGTGAAGGAGACCGCGTCCTCGTCCATGCGCAGGTGATCGGCATTGACGACGCCGCCGGGCAGCACGAGAGCGTCGAAGTCGTCGGCTGTTGCCTCGGCGACGGCCAGGTCGACGTACTGCGAGTGGCCCTTCTTGCCCGTGACGCTTTCGGTGGCGGGGGAAACCAGCACGGCGGTGGCCCCGGCATCCGTCACGGCCTGCCAGGGGCTGGACAGTTCGCTGTCTTCGTAGCCATCGGTGAGTAGAAAAGCGATGCGCTTGCCGGAAAGCTCGGTGGTCGTCATGGTTCTCTCCCTGTCATCGGTGTTCACGATCGTGTTCGCCGGCCGGGTGAACCGGACGACCATTCCACGGTAGCCACGAGCCGGCGCGCCTGCAGGGAAACTCACGAAACATTGAGGTTGCACCGGCACCCGAATCGGTATCGCTTGCCGGGCCCGGCCCGGCCGGCAGGGCTCTGCAGCGCCGGGTTGGGACTTTTGGTCTGCCACTGGTGGACGTGTCGCCCTAAACTTGAGCTTTACACGGAATGGACACCCCCATGAGTCTCTGGCGCACGAAGAGCATCGAGTCATCGATCGAGGATTCCCTGGAAAAGGGGCACAGCCTTAAACGCACCCTCGGCACCTGGGACCTGATGATCATGGGAGTCGCGGTCGCCGTCGGCGCCGGTATCTTCTCGGTCGGTGCCAAGGCCGCCGGCAGCTACGCCGGACCATCCGTGACGCTCGCCTTCGTGCTCGCCGCCGTCACCTGCGCCCTCGCGATCATGTGTTACGCCGAGTTCGCCTCCGCCGTGCCCGTGGCCGGATCCGCGTACACCTTCACCTACGCCACCCTGGGCGAGTTGTTGGCCTGGATCATCGGCTGGGACCTGATCCTGGAGATGCTCACCGCCGCGGCAGTGATCGCCAAGTACTGGGGCATCTACCTCAGTAACGTCTTCGCCCTCTGGAACTGGGACATCCCCGCCACCATCAACGTGATCGGGCTCGACGTGAGCTGGGGCGCGTTCGTGATCGTTGCCGTCTTCACCACGCTGTTGGTGCTGGGCACCCAGCTCTCCGCCCGCGTCGCCAGCGTGTTCACCATCATCAAGGTGGCGATCGTGCTCTTCGTCATCGTCGTCGGCGCGTTCTTCATCAACCCGGCCAACTACTCGCCGTTCATCCCCGAGTCGGTGCCCACCACGGATGGCGTCGGCAGCGACGTCTGGACCCAGTCGCTGTTCTCGTTCATGACCGGCGCCGCCCCGGCGCAGTACGGCATCTTCGGCCTGCTCGCCGGCGCCTCCCTGGTGTTCTTCGCCTTCATCGGCTTTGACGTGGTTGCCACCAGCGCCGAAGAGGTCAAGAACCCGCAGAAGACCCTGCCGCGCGGCATCTTCGCCGGCCTGGCCATCGTCACCGTGCTCTATGTCGGTGTCAGCCTCGTACTCACCGGCATGGTGCCGTACACCGTGCTCGCCGATGACCCCAACGCGTCGCTGGCCACCGCCTTCATCGCCGTGGGCGCCGGCTGGGCCGCCCAGGTCATCTCCATCGGCATCCTGGCCGGCCTCACCACGGTGATCATGGTGCTGCTGCTCGGGCTCTCGCGGGTGCTGTTCGCCATGAGCCGCGACGGCCTGCTGCCGCGTTGGCTCAGCGTCACCTCGGAAAAGCGCCGCACGCCGGTGCGCATCCAGATCATCACCGGCGCGGCGGTCGCGCTGATCGCCGGACTCACCGACGTGGGTGTGCTCGAAGAGATGATCAACATCGGCACCCTGTCGGCGTTCGTGCTCGTGAGCATCGCCGTCGTGGTGCTGCGCAAGAAGCGGCCCGACCTCAAGCGCTCGTTCAAGGTGCCGCTGTCGCCGTTCCTGCCGATCCTCTCGGCAGTGCTCTGCTTCTGGCTGATGCTGAACCTCACCACCCTCACCTGGGCGCGTTTCGCGGTCTGGCTGGCCCTCGGCTTCGTCGTCTACTTCGCCTACGGTCGCCGCCACTCCCTGGTGGGCATCAACGCCAAGCTCATCGTCGACGCGACCCGCCGCGAGGAGATCGAACGCGAGGAGCGCTCGCTCAAGGGCAAGTAGCCGCGCAACTGTTCACCAAGGGGACTTCTGCGTCCGGTACGCCGGACGCAGAAGTCCCCTTCGGCACTAGAGGCGAGCGGATGCCGCTAGAGCCGATACAGGCGGGCCTCCCACGGCCGGAGCGCCGCGGAACCGTCACCGGGATAGTTGCCCAGCAGCAGCTCGGCACCGGAGATGTCATCCGGCAGCCATTCGCCCTGCACCGTCAGCGGCGCATCCGACACGTTCGCGAGCGCCAGCAACGTCACGCCGTTCAGGATGCGGGTGAACGCGTACAGCTGCTCGTGGTCGGGTTCGATCAGCTCGAACGCTCCGAGCGCCACCACCGGATCGGTGTGCCGCAGCTGGATCAGCCGCTGGTAGAACGCGAACACGCTGCGCGCGGCTGCCCGGTCGGTCGCCACGTTGATGCGCGGAAAATTCGGGTTGGCCGCGAGCCACGGCGTTTCGGTGCTGAACCCGGCGTGGGCCGAGTCGTCCCACTGCATCGGTGTGCGCGCGTTGTCCCGCCCCATGGCGTGCACCCCGGCCAGCACACTCGCCGGCGACTGGTCGAACTGCTCCACGGCCTCCCGGTAGTGGTTGAGTGACTCAATGTCCCGGTAGTGGTCGATGGTGTCGAACGTCACGTTCGTCATGCCGATCTCTTCGCCCTGGTAGATGTAGGGCGTGCCGCGGTGCAGGTGCAGCACCAGCGCCCACAGGGTGGCCGACTCGTACCGGAATTCGGTGTCGTTGCCGAACCGCGACACCAGCCGCGGCTGGTCGTGGTTGTTCAGGTAGAGGCTGTTCCAGCCGGTCTCCGCCAGGCCGACCTGCCAGCGGGCCAGGCTCTGCTTCAGCGGCACCAGGCTGCGCGGCAGCGGGTCGAACTTGTGCGTGCCCTGGTCGAGCGAGACATGCTCGAACTGGAAGATCATGTCGACCTCGGCGCGGGCCGCATCCGTGAACAGCACGGCATCCTGAATGCTCACACCGGGCATCTCGCCCACGGTCAGGTGCTCTCCGGTGCGGCCGGCGAACACCGCCCGGTGCATCTCCTGCAGGTACTCGTGGATCTGCGCGCCCATCGGCGAACCACCCCCGGTCGCCGCGGCCGGCCCGCTCACCAGCTCCACCTGCTTGGCGATGAAGTTGATCACGTCCATCCGGAACCCGTCCACGCCGCGGTCCAGCCACCAGTTCATCATCGAGTAGACCGCCTGGCGCACCTCGGGGTTCTCCCAGTTGAGGTCGGGCTGCTGCGTGGCGAACAGGTGCAGGTAGTACTCACCGGTGGTCTCATCCAGGGTCCAGGCCGGGCCGCTGAAAGCGCTGCCCCAGCCGTTCGGCTCGGCGCCGGCCGCGCCGGGCCGGCGCCACCAGTACCAGTCGCGCTTGGGGTTGTCGATCGACGAGCGCGATTCGACGAACCACGGATGCTCGTCGCTGGTGTGGTTGACCACCAGGTCCATCACGATCTTGATGCCGAGCTCGTGGGCCTCGGCCAGCAGCAGGTCGAATTCGGCCAGACTGCCGAACACCGGGTCGATGTCCTGGTAGTCGCGGATGTCGTAGCCGTTGTCGTGCTGTGGGGACGGGTAGACCGGCGAGAGCCAGATCGCGTCCACGCCGAGCTCGGCGAGGTAACCGAGCTTGCCGCGCACCCCGCCGAGGTCGCCGACGCCGTCGCCGTTGGAGTCCGCGAAGCTGCGCGGATAGACCTGGTACACCACGGCCGTGGTCCACCACGGCGCCGCGGTGTGCGGGCCGTCCTGGGTGTCGGCGGGGTCGGTGCCGGCGGTGCGGCTGTGCAGATTGGTCACGGGGTCCTCCCTGGCCGGGGCCGGCGCGGGCGCGGGCGATCCGGTGTCACGCGAATTGGTTTAGCTGCAGAAAAAAGTCGTCCGTCCAATGTAGCGTCCGGTGTTCGGGCGGCACCACTGCGGGGGTGCCGTGGGGTGGTGCGCCAGTCGGTGCGCCGGCGGGGCGGCTATGTCAAGATGAGAGCCAACCCGATTCGGGGGCCAGGAAAGGGCGACCGCGATGTACGGCAGTACCGGGGCCGCGCCATCGATCGGTGACTCCTCGATGGGCCTCGCGCGTGCCGTTCTCATGCACGGCCCGATCTCGCGCAGCGACCTGGGGCGCCGCCTCGGACTGTCCCCGGCGAGTCTCACCCGGCTGAGCAAGCCGTTGTTCGACAGCGGCCTGCTTGTGGAGGTCAGCGACACCCTGATCAGCGGGGTCGGCCGCCCCACCAAGCCGCTGGATGTGCGCCTGGAGGGTCGCCGCTACGTCGGGGTCAAGCTCACCGGCGACAGCGCCTTCGGAGTGCTCACCGACCTGCGCGTGAACGAGCTCTCCTCGGCCCACCGCCGGCTCGACGGCACTGACGTGGCCGGGGTGGTGCGGCAGCTGCGCTCTCTGGTGCTCGAACTCGCCAACGGTGCGCCGATCACGGCACTCGGGGTGACTGTCGGCGGCCAGGTCATCGGCTCCCGGGTCGTCGCACGGGCGCCGTTCCTGGCCTGGCGTGACGTGGACCTGGCCTCCGCGCTGGAAGCCGGCCTCGGCCTCCCGGTGCTGGTCGAGAATGACGTGGTGGGGCTGGCCGCCGCCGAACAGTGGTTCGGTGCGGGCCGGGGCACCGCCAGCTTCGCCGTGCTCACGATCGGCGTCGGCGTGGGTTACGGGCTCGTGGTCGACGACCGGGTGATCAGCACCCGGGACTCCGGCCTCGGCCTCGGCGGACACGTGCCGTTGGATGCGAACGGGCCGCTCTGCGGCAGCGGACACCGGGGCTGCTCGGACGCCATGCTCACCCAGGGCAGCATCCGGGCGCAGGTGAGCGACAGCCTGGGCCGGGCGGTGGAGTACGACGAGGCGCTCGCGCTGGCCGCGGCGGGAGTGCCCGCCGCACTGTCCGTCGTCCAGGCCTCCGGACGCGCCCTCGGCCGCCTGGTGGCCCTGATCGCCAACATCGCGATGGTCGACACCGTCGTGCTCTCCGGCGAGGGCATCGGACTGTGGAAGGTGGTGGCGGACGAGATCGTGGCGGCGGCCCACGGGGACCGCGATGCCGAGGCGACGCCGCTGCAGATCACCGTCGACGACAGCGGCACGTCGTCCTGGGCCAGGGGAGCGGCGGCCGTCGCGATCCAGCACACCCTGACCAGATTCGCCGTGGCGGACTGACCCGACGGGCCGTCAGGACAGCCCTTCCTTCACGCGCGACGCCGGGTCGGGAATAGGATCGGGCCATCCGCCGTTGACACCTATATACATGCAGACGCATTGAGTTTTGGAGGCTGGAAATGCAGTTCGGAATCTTCACGGTCGGGGACCTGACCACCGATCCCACCACGGGTCAGACGCCGACGGAGCACGCCCGCATCAAGGCCATGCTCACCATCGCGCAGAAGGTCGAAGAGGTGGGGCTGGACGTCTTCGCCACAGGCGAGCACCACAACCCGCCGTTCGTACCCTCGTCGCCGACCACGATGCTCGGCTACATCGCGGCCAAAACCGAGCGCATCATCCTCTCCACCGCCACCACGCTGATCACCACCAGTGACCCGGTGAAAATCGCCGAGGACTTCGCGATGCTCCAGCACATCGCCGACGGCCGGGTGGACCTCACCCTGGGACGCGGCAACACCGGCCCGGTCTACCCCTGGTTCGGCCAGGACATCCGCCAGGGCATCCCGCTGGCGCTGGAGAACTACGCTCTGCTGCGCCGGCTCTGGCGCGAGGATTTCGTCGACTGGGAGGGACAGTTCCGCACCCCGCTGCAGGGCTTCCAGTCCACCCCGCGCCCGCTCGACGGTGTGGCGCCGTTCGTCTGGCACGGCAGCATCCGCAGCCCCGAGATCGCCGAGCAGGCCGCGTACTACGGCGACGGTTTCTTCTCGAACCACATCTTCTGGCCGGCCTCGCACACCGCGAAGATGGTCAAGTACTACCGCAACCGGTTCGAGCACTACGGCCACGGCACCGCCGCGCAGGCAATGGTTGGGCTCGGCGGCCAGGTGTTCATGAGCAAGAACTCACAGGATGCCAAGCGTCAGTTCCGGCCGTACTTCGACAATGCCCCGGTCTACGGCAACGGCCCGAGCATGGAGGAGTTCACCTCGCAGACCCCGCTCACGGTGGGCAGCCCGCAGGAGGTCATCGACCGCACCCTCGGTTTCCGCGACTACGTCGGCGACTACCAGCGCCAGCTCTGGCTGATGGACCACGCCGGCCTGCCGCTGAAGACTGTGCTCGAGCAGCTCGACCTGCTCGGCGAGGAGGTTGTGCCCGTGCTCCGCAAGGAGTTCGCCAAGAACCGCCCGGCCGACGTGCCGGATGGCCCCACCCACGAATCCCTGGTGCTCGCCGCCTCCCGGGCGCCGGTTGCCGCAGCATCCGCCGGGCGCAATGACCTCGACACCTCCGCCGCCATCGCTCCGCACCGCCGGGCGACCGGTGCCGCCTTCGGCTTGGCCGGCGCCGGCACGACGGGAGCGCAGCGATGACCGAGCGCACCCTGGCGGTCATCTCCGCCGGGCTCAGCCAGCCGTCATCCACGCGGCTGCTCGCCGACAAGCTCGCCACGGCCACCGTGACGCGGCTGGCCGACGAGGGCGTCAGCACCACGGTGCTGACCTACGAACTGCGTGACTACGCGCAGGACATCATGAACAACATGCTCACCGGGTTCGCCAACCCGCGCCTGGAAGAGATGATCGAGGCCGTCACCGCGGCCGACGGCCTGATCGCCGTCACCCCGATCTTCACCACCAGCTACAGCGGACTGTTCAAGAGTTTCTTCGACGTGATCGACAACCGCTCCCTCACCGACCAGCCGGTGCTGATCGGCGCGACCGCGGGAACGCCGCGGCATTCGCTGGCGCTCGACTACGCGCTGCGGCCGATGTTCACCTACCTGCACTCCGTGGTGGTGCCCACCTCGGTGTTCGCCGCGTCGGAGGACTGGGGCAGCGGTGACGGCGGCCGCGTCGACAGCCGGGTGCAGACCCTGCCGGCCCGGATCGAACGCGCGGCGGGGGAGCTGTCGGCTCTCGTCGCCCGATCCGACCGGTCCAGCCGGGTGCGCGACCCCTTCGAGCTGCCCGCGGACTTCAACCCCGCCGGGATGTTCCCTCCTCGTTAGTCCTGTTCCACGAAAGCGGTCGTGTGGTCAGCTCAGTTCACCGAGGTGACCACACGGCCGCTTTCGCGTGCTTGGGCACTGATCGCGCGTCGCCACCGCCGGGACTTTCGGCTCTGCCCGGTCCTCGGGGCGGGCGGCAGACTGGAGCGCAGTGCGCTGGAGAGAGTGCTTCCGCAGAGACGGAAGCCGTGACAACCGCGCAGACAGACAGGTCTTTCATGGTCGCCCTTCTCGACGGCACCGTTTTTCCGGATGCCCGCGCCGCATTTTTCGCGGCCGATCCCGACCTGCTCGACCCGCCGGGAACCCCGGCCGTGGACCTCTCCGTTCGGATCGGCAGCCTCACGCTGCGCACCCCGGTGATGCCGGCCTCCGGCTGCTTCGGCCCGGAACTGGGCGCGCTCATCCCGGTCACCGAACTCGGCGCCACCGTCACCAAGACCGTCTTCGGCTCGGCCCGCGGCGGCAACCCCGTGCACAGGCTCACCGAGATTCCCGCGGGCATGGTCAACAGTGTCGGCATCCCCAGCCATGGCCCGGCCGGCTACCTGGCCTCACTTCATCCGCGCTACGCGGCCCTCGACGTGCCCACCATCATCAGCGTCGGAGGCCACCGGCCGAGCGAGTACGCCCCGGTCGTCGCGGCCCTGGGCGAGAACGGCGCCGCCTTCGAACTGAATGTGTCGTGCCCCAACCTCGACCGGGACGGCACCGACATCGGCTCGGATCCGGCGGCCATCCGCGAGGTGGTCGCCGCCGTGCGCCTCGTCACCGTCAAGCCGATCATCGTGAAGCTGCCGGTGCTGGTGGCCTCGATCGCAGACTGTGCCCGCGCCGCCGAGGAGGCCGGCGCCGACGCCGTCTGCGTGGCCAACTCCATTCCGGCGATGCCGCTGGATGCCCTCACCCGCCGTCCGATTCTCGGCAACGTCATCGGCGGATTGTCCGGGCCGTCGATCAAACCGATCGTGCTGCGGCTGGTCTGGCTGGCCTCCCGGGCGGTGCAGATCCCGGTGATCGCCTGCGGTGGAGTGCAGACCGTTGACGACGCCCTGGACTACTTCTCGGTGGGAGCCAGCGCCGTGCAGGTGGGCACCGCCAGCTTCGCCCGGCCGTTCGCGGCGGTGGAGGTGGCGCGGGGGTTGCGGCAGCGGTGTCAGGACGCCGGGGTCGGCAGTATTCGCGAGTTGCTCGAGTGGGAGGTGTCCTGATGAGCGCTGACGCGAGCCTGGCCTCGGAAGGCGCCCCGTCGCCAGGTCTACTTCGACAGGCTCAGCACGGCGTCGACGAGCTCGACCGGCGGGAGGCGTACCGCCAGAGCCGCGAGGCGGCAGCACGGGCGCGGGCGTTCGCCGAGGCGGATGCCGAGGCGCTCGACGGCCTGGTCTCGGTGCGGCCGCGCCAGACCGTGCCGCGCCCACAACCGGTCTGGGACGACGCCGAGGTGCTCGTGCACGAGCCGGTGGGGGAGCGCTACCGCCGCCTTGTCGTGGCCAGCAGCACCATCGCCCACACCGCGCTGGCCGGACAGTTCCTCATGATCACGGTGCCGCCGCACGCCGGCGACACGATTCTGCTGCCCCGCCCCATGGCCATCCATCGCCGCCGACCGGCGACCGCCGACCGGCCCGGCACCGTGGAAATGATCTACGGCGTCGTGGGCCGCGGCACCCGCGCTCTGGCCGCCGTTCCCGTCGGCGGGACCCTGCAGATCACCGGTCCGCTCGGTCGCGGCTTCGAATTCGACAGCGGCACCCGCTCCGCCTTGCTGATCGGCCGGGGCGTGGGCATCTGCGGCGTGATGGGCGCCGCGGAGGACGCCCGCACAACGGGCATCCGCACCACCATGGTGCTCAGCGGACGCAGCGCCGAGCAGCTGCTCGGCCGCGCCGACTGCGCCGAGCTGGGCGTCCGCATCATCGAGGCCACCGACGACGACGGCTCCAGCGACCTGCTCACACTGCAGAACAGCCTCCGCGCACACTTCGACGGTGCCACCCCCGAGCGCACCGCGCCCGACGTGATCATGGTCTGCGGCGCCGGTGTCCTCGCCAGGCTCGCCGCGGAACTCGGCGCGCACTGGGGGGTACCCGTGCAGGCCTCGCTCGAGGCCCACATGGCGTGCGGGCTCGGCTACTGCCACGGCTGTGCCGCCCCGGTACGCATCGACCCGAGCGTCGAGGGGCCGCTGGTCTGCGCCGACGGGCCGGTCTTCGACGCCCGCATCCCTGTCGTTTAACCCCCGCTCTGCTACGCTTGTTCAGGTGGATCTTCGGATCCATCGGTTATACCCGGAGCAGACTGGCAGGACGCTGGTCCTCGGTGGTGGTTTCCCAACGCTCAGCTCGAGACAGAGCGTGTTGGTGAATTTCTACTGGTGGCCAGCAAGGTCAGCGCCCAACACATGTTCGGCAGCTTGTCCTGCCTGTTCCTGCTCCGATGTCCCACTCGCGCGCCACACGGGCAAACGAGTCTAAACAAAGGAGAGAACCCCCATATGGAGGGTCCAGAAATCACGTTCGCCGAAACCGTTATTGACAACGGCAAGTACGGCAAGCGCACCATCCGTTTCGAAACCGGGCGTCTCGCCCAGCAGGCACAGGGCTCAGCCGCTGCCTACATCGACGAAGAGACCATGCTTCTCTCCGCCACGAGCGCCAGCAAGCAGCCGAAGGACAACTTCGACTTCTTCCCGCTGACCATCGATGTCGAAGAGCGCATGTACGCCGCCGGCCGCATCCCGGGCAGCTTCTTCCGCCGCGAAGGTCGCCCGTCGACTGAAGCGATCCTCACCTGCCGTCTGATCGACCGGCCGCTGCGCCCGTCGTTCGTCGACGGACTGCGCAACGAGATCCAGGTTGTCGTCACCGTTCTGGCCATCGCGCCCGACGAGTACTACGACGTCCTGGCCATCAACGCCGCGTCCATGTCGACCCAGATCGCCGGCCTGCCGTTCTCCGGCCCGATCGGTGGCGTCCGCGTCGCCCTCATCCCCGACGACAACGGCTCCGGCCAGTGGGTCGCCTTCCCGAAGCACTCGCAGGTTGAAGAGGCCGTGTTCAGCATGGTCGTCGCCGGCCGCGTTGTGACGGATGCCGATGGCAGCGAAGACGTCGCGATCATGATGATCGAGGCCGAAGCGACCGACAACGCCTGGACCTTGATCCAGGGCGGCGCCATCAAGCCGAACGAAGAGGTCATCGCCGAGGGCATCGAGGCGTCCAAGCCGTTCATCAAGCAGCTCATCGTCGCCCAGCAGCAGGTGGCCGCCGCGGCCTCCAAGCCCACCGGCAACTACCCGCTGTTCCCGCCGTACACCCCGGAGACCTACGACGCCGTCGCAGCCCTGGCCTACGAGGGACTCAAGGACGTCTACGTCATCGCCGACAAGATCGCGCGTCAGGATGCCGACGACGTGCTCAAGGCATCCGTCAAGACCGCCATCGCGGCCAAGGTCGAAGCCGGCGAGCTGCCCGCAACCGCCAACAACCAGGTCGGCGCGGCGTACAAGTCCGTCACCAAGCTCGTGGTGCGCTCACGCGTGCTCAACGAGGGTGTTCGCATGGACGGACGCGGCCTGGCCGACATCCGCCCGCTCGACGCCGAGGTTGCGGTCATCCCGCGCGTGCACGGTTCCGCTATCTTCCAGCGCGGCGAGACCCAGATCCTGGGTGTCACCACGCTGAACATGCTCAAGCTCGAGCAGACCATCGACTCCCTGAGCCCGGTCACCAAGAAGCGTTACATGCACAACTACAACTTCCCGCCCTACTCCACCGGTGAAACCGGTCGGGTCGGTACGCCGAAGCGTCGCGAGATCGGCCACGGAGCGCTCGCTGAGCGTGCCCTGGTTCCCGTGCTGCCCAGCCGTGAGGAATTCCCCTACGCCATCCGTCAGGTCTCCGAGGCGCTCAGCTCCAACGGATCCACCTCGATGGGTTCCGTCTGCGCCTCCACCCTGTCCATGCTGAACGCCGGAGTGCCGCTGCGCGCCCCGGTCGCCGGCATCGCGATGGGCCTCATCTCCGACACCGTCGACGGCAAGACCCGCTACGCGGCTCTGACCGACATCCTCGGTGCCGAAGACGCCCTCGGCGACATGGACTTCAAGGTCGCCGGCACGGCTGAGTTCGTCACCGCGATCCAGCTCGACACCAAGCTCGACGGCATCCCCGCGTCGGTCCTGGCCGGCGCGCTGACGCAGGCGAAGGATGCTCGCACGACGATCCTCGCCGTGCTGAACGCCGCGATCGACAAGCCCGACGAGATGGCACCGACCGCGCCCCGCGTGATCAGCGTGCAGATCCCCGTCGACAAGATCGGCGAGCTCATCGGCCCGAAGGGCAAGATGATCAACTCGATCCAGGACGAGACCGGAGCCGACATCTCGATCGAGGAAGACGGTACCGTGTACATCGGCGCCGTCGATGGTCCGTCGGCCGAGGCCGCTCGCATCATGGTCAACTCCGTCGCGAACCCCACCAACCCCGAGGTTGGCGAGCAGTTCCTCGGAACTGTCGTGAAGATCGCCGCTTTCGGCGCCTTCGTCTCGCTCCTCCCGGGCAAGGACGGCCTGCTGCACATCTCTGAGGTGCGCAAGCTCGCCGGCGGCAAGCGCGTGGAGAACGTCGAAGACGTCCTCGGCGTGGGCCAGAAGGTCCTCGTCGAGATCACCAAGATTGACGACCGCGGCAAGCTTTCGCTCGCCCCGGTCCTCGCCGATGAAGCCGACACGCACGGTCGTGACGCTGCATCCGAGGGACCCGAAGCTCCGGCCGAAGGTTAGTCACTAGTTCTGCCGGCCACCTCTCGCCAGGTGTGCCGGTCAGACGGAAGGCCCGTCCTGCTTCGGCAGGGCGGGCCTTTTCGCGTCTGCAGAATGCAGCTAGCCCGACCTGGGCTGCACGCCCCGCTCCAGCAGGGGAACGATGCGATACGGGATGAGCTCGCCCATCGCGAGGGAGGTCTCGGTGCGTTCGACGCCCTCGCAGGCGAGGATCGTGCGGTCGATCCTGAACAGGTCTTCGGAGTCGGCGCAGGCCACCCGCACCAGCAGATCCGCTGCGCCGCTCATACCGTGCGCCTGCACGATCTCGGGGATGCGGCTGAGCTCGGCGATGATGTCGGCGGCGCGCTTTTGCACGATGTGGACCTCGATGAACGCGGTCAGCGGATAGCCGAGCACGGCCGGACTGACCCGGCGATCGAAGTCGAGAAACACCCGGGACTCCTCGAGCCGGCTCATCCGGGCCTGCACGGTGTTGCGGGAGAGCCCGAGCGTGTTGGCGAGCCCCACATAGGTGCTGTCGGGGGTGGCGCACAGCGCACGGAGCAACTCGAGATCGACTCTGTCCAAGTGGTGCATACTGCCTGACCGTAGCATGCGCGCTGGCCCCTGAACAGGGCATAGTGCACACCGTGACCCACATTCGCTGCGCGGGCGGGAAGTCCGCACCGGTCAGGGTGCGGCAAGGCGACGATTCGCCCAGGGTTGACCGGGCCGACGCCGCACGGAAGAGTGGTCGGATGGACGACACCCGCCAGACCCTGACTCCCGCTCAAACCCGATCGGTGCTCTCCGGGGGTGATTTCCTGCATCTGGAGGGAACGCTGTATGCCACCTACCGCACGGCCGATTTCGCCGCGGCCGTGCACCTGGTGGATGCCGTCGCTGCCGACGCCGACGCCCAGAATCATCACCCAGACGTGAAACTGGGTTACGGGTCCGTGGAGTTCGAGCTCACGAGCCACGATGTGGGTGGCATCACCCAACGGGATCTGCGGCTCGCCCTGCGCATCCAGGAACTCGCCGCCGAGCAGGAGGCGCACGCCACCCGTCTGGTGCCCAGCCGCGCCGACGTGGCCATCGACTGCACCGACGCCGAGGCCGTGCGCCCATTCTGGCGGGTGGGGCTGGGTTATGTGGAGTCCGGTCCCGCGGACGACATCGAACTGCGTGATCCTCGCGGCGGTGGCCCCAAGGTGTGGTTCCAGCACATGGAGATCCAACGCACCGAGCGCAACCGCATCCACCTCGACGTGTACGTGCCCGTCGCCGACTGTGAGGACCGGGTGCAGGACATCATCGACGTCGGGGGAGTGCTGCTCACCGACGAACACGCCCCGGACTGGTGGGTGCTCGCCGACCCAGAGGGCAACGAGCTCTGCGTGTGCAGCTGGGACGCCTGACCGGCGTGGCTCAGGCCGCTTCGCGCGCCAGGGCCTTCTCGATCGCGGCGACGAGCTGTGCCGATTCAGGTTCCACCGTCGACGCGAACCTGTCGACGATCACGCCGTCGCCGTTCACCAGGAACTTCTCGAAGTTCCACTTGATCAGCCCCGGCAGCATGCCCTTCCGGAACGCGGTGAGCTGACTGTACAGCGGATGCTGATTCTTGCCGCGCACATCCACCTTGGCGGTGAGCGGGAAGGTGACCCCGAAGTTGAGCTCGCAGAACTGCTGGATGTCCTCTTCGCTGCCGGGTTCCTCGCCCATGAACTGGTTGCACGGCAACCCGAGCACCACCAGGCCGTCGTCAGCGAAACGGCGGTAGAGCGCCTCCAGGCCGGCATACTGGGGCGTGAAGCCGCACTTCGATGCCACGTTGACCACGAGTACGGTCTTGCCGGCGAACCGGCCGAACGTGGTCGGGGTGCCGTCGATGAGGGTGAGCGGGACGCCGTACAGCGGTGAGTCGGACATGCCGGAAACACTACTCCCCGACCCTTCGAGAGAGCTCACCGAAGGCCTATTTTCGGCTAAACGGGGGGGGTAAAGCCGCACATTTGTGTAACGCTTGCCGCGCGCCCCCGGCGGATTGGCCGGATCGGGTTATTCTCGGCTTTACACGGGTCCGCGCGGCAGCCGCGCTGGTCCGTCCGAGGGGCGGTGAAGGCATGAGAGGCAGCGTGGCGACGGGGCGTGTGTCAACGGGGCATGTGGCAACGGAGCATGTAGCAACGGAGCGGGTGACACCAGACAGCCTGACGACAGCCGATCTCATCCTGCAAACCCGCCCGGTGGAGGTCCAGCACACCGCTCCGGTTCAGCTGCCCGACCACGACCGCACAGCCGCCCCGGACATCCGGCGCACCATCGGCGACACCGACCTCACCGTGCACCCGCTGGCGCTGGGCTGCAGCGTCTTCGGCTGGACCACCGACGGCGACACCGCCATGGCGATCCTCGACCGGCACTGGGAACTCGGTGGCAACTTCCTCGACACCGCTGACAGCTACGCCGCCGGACGCAGCGAGGTGCTGATCGGGTCGTGGATGCGCACCCGCGGTCTGCGCGACGACACCATCGTCTCCACCAAGATCGGCCGCAACCGCGACAACCCCGGCCTCTCGCCGCGCAGCATCGTCGGTGCGGTGCACGCCTCCCTCGAGCGGCTCGGCACCGACCACATCGACCTTCTGCACTTCCACTACGACGACCTCGACGTGCCGCTGGAGGAGAGCCTCGGCGCCATGGAGATGCTCATCGCCAACGGCACCGTGCGGCACCTCGCGGCGTCCAACTTCACAGCGGAGCGCCTGATGGAGGCCCGGGTACTCGCCGCCAACGGCCTGCCCAGGTTCGTGGCCCTGGAGACCCCGTACAACCTGATGAACCGGGTCTCGTTCGAATCGTCGCTGGCCCTGGTCAGCCGGGCGCAGGGTGTCGCGGTGATGCCGTACTTCGCCCTCGCGCACGGCTTCCTCACCGGCAAGTACCACTCCAAAGCCGACCTCACCGACACCATCAGGGCCGGCCGCGCATCGGCCTACCTCAACCGGGCCGGCCTCAAGGTGCTGAGCGTGCTCGAACGCATCGCGGAGGACCACGGGGTGGCACCGTCGACGATCGCGCTGGCCTGGCTGCTGGCCAAGGACGGTGTCGTGGCCCCGGTCGCCAGCGCGAGCCGGCCGGAACAGGTGGATGCCCTGGTCGCCGCGGCCGCCGTTCGGCTGGGCCGTGCCGACATGGTCGACCTCGACAAGGTGTCGGCCTGACCGGCGCCCAGGCCCGCCGCGTCCAGCGGGGCCCGGTCCCGCCGGTGTCGTAAGGTTGAGGGGATATGAACGGTGCCGTTGAATTTCCCCTTGACCTGACCGAACTCTCGTTTCGGGCCGCTGGTGAGTCCCTCGTCAGGCGCACCGTCCTCCCCAGCGGGGTGCGCATCGTCACCGAACAGGTGCCGGGCAGCCGCAGCCTCACCATCGGCTACTGGGTGGCCGTGGGGTCCCGCGACGAACAGCCCGGTCACTTCGGCTCCACGCATTTCCTCGAGCACCTGCTGTTCAAGGGAACCGCAGAGCGTTCGGCGCTGGACATCGCCATCGCGTTCGACGCCGTCGGTGGCGAACACAACGCCATGACGGCCAAGGAATACACCTGCTACTACGCCAAGGTGCAGGATCGCGACCTCCACATGGCCGTGGAGGTGCTCACCGACATGATCACCTCGTCGCTGCTGGACCCCGCGGAGTTCGAAACCGAGCGCGGCGTCATCCTCGAGGAACTCGCGATGGCCGACGACGACCCGGCCGACGTCGCCAACGAACGCTTCTTCCAGGCCGTCATGGGCGCGCATCCGCTGGGCCGACCCATCGGCGGCAGCCCGGACACCATCCGCGCCGCGACCCGAGACGCCGTCTGGGAGCACTACCGGGCCAACTACCGCCCGCAAGACCTGGTCGTGACCGTTGCCGGCGCCGTCGACCACGACGTGCTCGTGGCCGCCGTCACTCGGTCGCTGCTGCAGGCCGGTTGGGACCTGGGCGAGTACGCCGCACCGGTGGGACGCCGCTCCGGCGCCGCCGCCGTGATCAGCCAGGGCCAGCCCATCAGCGTCGTGCACCGTCCGCTCGAGCAGGCCAACCTGCTGATCGGCGTGCCGGGTCTCGTGGCCGCCGACGACCGCCGCGTGGCGATGAATGTGCTCACCTCCATCTTCGGCGGCGGCATGTCGTCGCGCCTGTTCCAGGAGGTGCGCGAAAAGCGCGGCCTGGCCTACTCCGTCTACTCGTTCGCGCCCGGCTACTCTGACGCCGGCATCTTCGGCATGTACGCCGGCTGCACCCCGGCCAAGGCCGGTCAGGTCACCGAGATCATGCTCGACGAGCTGCACCGCCTCGCCGAGCACGGTGTGACCGCCGACGAGATGAAGCGGGCCTCCGGTCAGCTCTCCGGCGCATCCGCCCTGGCCCTCGAAGACTCCGACACCCGGATGTCCAGGCTCGGCCGCTCCGAGATCACGCTGGGCGAGTTCGTCGACCTCGACGAGGCCCTGCGGCGCCTCGCGCTGGTCACCGCGGACGATGTGCAGCAGCTGGCGGTCGACATGGTCTCCCGGCCGTTCTCCGTGGCCGCCGTCGGCGCCCTCGAGGAGGACGCCTTCGACGCCGTGCTTTCCCGCCGGGCGGCGCCCCTCCCGCCGAACTGAACTGTTCACGGCGAGCCCCGTTCGACTTCTTACGACATCAACCGAAAGGGCGATGATGCCCCAGTACCTCTACCTCGTGCGACACGGTGAACAGCAGGATGCCGAATACGGCCTGCCGGACGGCCCGCTGTCACCGCGGGGTAAGCGTCAGGCGCACCTCATTGCCGAACGCCTGGGCGGGGTGCCGTTCACCGGCGCCTGGCATTCGCCGCTGCAACGTGCCGCGGAGACGGCGGCCATCATCGCCGACCGGCTGCCGTCGCTCACCTCGGAGCCGTCGCCGCTGTTGTTCGACTGCGTTCCCTCCGGCCGGGCGCCGGAGATGCCGAAAGCATACGCGCCGTTCTTCAACTCGGTCAGCGACGACCAGATCGAGGCCGGCCGCGCTCAGATGGAGGACGCAGTCGCGGAATTCCTGCATCCGCACCGGGGTCCCCGACACGACCTGCTGATCACCCACAACTTCGTGATCGCCTGGTTCGTCCGCGAGGTGCTCGGCGCACCCGACTGGCGCTGGATCAGCATCAACCAGGCCAACTGCGGCCTCACCGTGCTGCAGCAGAAGCCCGGCCGGCCGTGGTCGCTGGTCACCCACAACGACCTCGGCCACCTGCCGGTAGAGCTGCGAACCGGCCTGCCGGACCCGCTGTTGTTCTAGGGGCGAGGCGGTAACCGCCTCAGTCGAGGATCTTCCAAAAGGAATCCTTGCGGCGGATCTTCCCGGCGGCATCGAATTCGAGCAGGTCGACGCCGCGCACTTCGAGTCGCTGGCCGGACACTGACGTGCCGGTCAGCGTCCACTCGGAGACTCCGAGATCATCGCCGCACACCCAGTGCCGGTCGTCGCCATAGTGCACGTCCGGGATGCCCTCGAATCGGCTGGCGAGCCCCGCCCGCACCTCGGCCCTGCCCACGAAACGATCGCCCCGAGGCTTCGCACCCCTGGGCGGGTAGAAGACGCAATCTTCGGCGAGATAGCCCATGCTCGCGTTCAGGTCGTGGTTGTTGAACCCCGCCAGGAACCCCGTCAGCGTGTCGCGTGTGACCGTCATCTCGACCGACCTCCTCCTGCCGCGCATCCGCGCCGCCTGCTGTGAGAGTAGCCAGCACTGACGGGTCAGGGGGTCGGGGCGAGCACCTTTCGGTACCAGTTCGTGGCGTTCGGGTTGTCGTTGTATGGCGGCACATCCTGATAGCCGGAGCGCTGGTACAGCGCCCCGGCCGCCTCGAGGCTCGAGTTAGTGTCGAGCACCAGCTCCGTGGCCCCGAACGCCCTGGCCCGGGTTTCGAGTTCGGCGAGCAGCAGGGTGCCCCAGCCGCGGCCGCGCACCTCCGGTTGCAACCAGAGGTGTTTCGCCTCGAACCGCACCGCACCATCCGCGCCGTCATCGATTCGACGGATGCCGCCGCAGCCCACGAAGGTGCGCGACCCCTGGGTCTCGCTCACGAGCAGGAACTGGCCGCGCGGCGGGACGAACTGTTCGGGAGCCGGGAACGTGGTGCGATAGCCGCCGGCGGAGGGGAACGTGGACGCGCGATCGCTGAAGTACTGGGTGAGCAGGGTGATGGACCCCGCATCCGTGACGGAGACCGCGGTGAATTCAGGCATGCCCCTAGGGTACGTGCCTCGGTGCCGGGGGCAACCGCCCCGGTTGGTAGATTGGCAGCATGACAACACGGGTGGCCATCGTCGGCGCAACGGGCAAGATGGGCCGCCTGGTCGGCGGCCTGGTCGAGAGTACGCCGGGGTACGACGTGGTCGCCCGGCTTGATTCCACCAGTGCCCTGTCCGAGATGCTCGGCGCGGATGTGGCGATCGACCTCACCGTTCCGGCGGTCAGCCAAGGCGTGGTCGACTTCGCCATCGACAACGGCATCCGGGTGCTTGTCGGCACCTCGGGCTGGTCCCAGCCCCGTATCGACGCGCTCGGCCACAAACTCAAGGGCCGCACGGATGTCGGCGCCGTGATCATCCCCAACTTCTCACTCGGCTCGGTGCTCGGCACAGCCTTCGCGGCCCTCGCCGCCCGATTCTTCGACTCCATCGAGCTCGTCGAGGCGCACCAGGCCGGCAAGGTCGACTCCCCGTCGGGAACCGCCGTGCGCACCGCCGAGCTGATGGCCGCCGCCCGCGCCGGCCTCGGCCCGGTCTCCGCGCCGCACGTCGACCAGCGTGCCCGCGGCCAGCAGGTCGCCACGGTGCCGGTGCACAGCCTGCGCTTGGCCGGCGTGCTGGCCCGCCAGGACGTGATCTTCGGCGGCTCGGGGGAGACCCTCACGATCACGCACAACACGCTCTCCGCCGAGGCCTACGAGCGCGGCATCCTGGTGGCCCTGGCCGCCGCCCGCGACTGCGTCGGGGTGACCGTCGGACTCGACCAACTGATCGACCTGGGGCTCACCGGTGAGGTGCTCGAGCCGGCCGCGGCGTCTGCCGGGTCGCCGGACGAGCCGACTGCTGGGCCACCGCCGGGCCCCGAGGATGCCGAAATGGAGCCCGGCGAATGAAGGGCCGCATCGCCGTCGTCGTGATGGCACTCCTGCTCGTGTTCTACCTGGTGCTCGTCGGCTGGCGCGCGGTGCTCTTCGTGCAGAGCGGTGACCCTGTCGGCATCCTCATCGGCGTTGCGCTCATCGTGCTGCCGCTGATCGGCGCGTGGGCGCTGGTTCGCGAGATCAGCTTCGGCATCCGGTGCGAACGACTGGTCAAGCAGCTCGACGCCGAGGGTGCCCTGCCGGTCAACGACCTACCCAGCCGCCCGAGCGGCCGGCCATACCGCGAGGCGGCGGACGCTCAGTTCCCGCAGTATCAAGAGGCCGTGGATGCCGCGCCGCAGGACTGGCGGGCCTGGTTCCGCCTCGGCCTGGCCTACGACGCGTCGGGCGACCGCCGCCGCGCCCGCTCGGCGCTTCGCACCGCGATGGCCCTGGAGAAGTCCGCGGCCTGAGCTCGGCGCGTGCGCCGTCGCGCGGGTTCCGCGCCGTTATGCGGGTGCCGCGCCGTTATGCGGGTGGCATGCCACCCGCATAACGGCGCCTTACCCGCATACCTCGAGTCGCCCACCTCGCGCCCACCTCGCGCCCGGCCAGCTCCGCGCCGCACCGGCCCGCTCAGCGCCCGGCCAGCCGGGGGCGCCCCGGCGTGAGGCCCAGGTGCGCCAGCCGCGCCGACAACCGCGGCACGCTCATCCCGGTGGCATGGTCCCAGCGAACGAAGCCGAGCACCTGCAGCCGGATGGCATCCTCGCGGAGCTTTTCCTCGTACACGACCTCTGCCGGGGTGCGTCCGGCGAGCAGCACGGGATCGAAGTACTTCACTCGACCGTCGCTCTCGCCAACACCCCGCACGCCCCGCCAGAAGAAGTCCGAGAAGACGGTGCGGTCCTCGATCACGAACGGATGCTGCAACTCGGGTTCGGGAAGTCCGGCCAGCGCGATCGTCACCCGACTGCCCGATTCGTCGGGAGAGCCCGAGAGCGGCGTGGCAAAGTCGATTACCGTGCGCGCCCGCACCGAACCGCGGAACGGCAGCATCCGGTGCCAGGTTTCGAGCAGGGTCACCCGGTCCGTGAGCGGCAGGATGCGACCGGTCCGATCCACCGCCAGAGCCCGATCGGCCGCGGCGACCGCCGACCGAAGGTCCACAATCGTTGCGAGCTCGATCACCGTGCGGGCTACCGAGGTGACTAGCACTCCGTCTTTCAGCTCCACATCGCGGGCGTCGAAGCCCACCGTGTGCTTGCGGATGCCCGGGTCCGAGCGTCCGCCGGCTGCACGCGGTCCCAGGAAGTGCACCTCATCGGGCCACGGTGCCTGCAGCGGTAGGTGCCACAGCACCCCGGCCGACTGGTGGGAGAGCGGCAGCGCGCCTCGTCGGGCCAGCGCCGCCGCCCGCACTCTCAGTGCATACCGCTGGTCACGGTCGAGGCCGGCCCAGACCGCTGCGGGGCAGTACTGGCCCCAGCCGATGCGGTGCAGGTAACCGCGCTCGGCACCGCGACGCAGGCGAAGATCGGCGCCGAGGGCTCGCCGATAGTCGGCGGCCAGGAGCACTTCGGGTGGGAAGGACGGGTGTTCTCGACGATCGGTCATCCAGCGAGTGTCGGCGCCGGGTGCCGCGGCCACGGCGATCGAACCGTGGTCGTTCACAACATCGGGCCGGCGCCCCTGTGGAGGACTGCCCAGCCATCGCGCGGGGCGGCCCCCTGGGATGCGTAGTGCGGGTCACGCGCCGTTATGCGGGTGGCGCGCCACCCGCATAACGGCGCCTACCCCGCATAACGAGATCGCGCCCCCCCCCAAAGGCCTAGCGCAGCATCCAGGTGACAGCTTCGGCGGCCGTACGGTGGGTGAAACGGAACCCGTCGGCCTGCAGCTTCGCCGAGCTCACCCGCTGGTCGGCGAGCAACAGTTGCCTGGCGGCATCCTGCAGCGCCAGGGTCAGCACGAACTCGGGCACCGGAAGGAAGAACGGCCGGCGCAGCGCCGAGGCCACGGCCCGGATCACCTCGTTGGCCGTTGCCGGGGTGGGGCCGGTGAGGTTCACCGGGCCGCTCAGCTCCGAGGTGAGCAGGTGCACGATCGCCGCGGCTTCGTCGTGGAGGCTTACCCACGGCCAGATCTGGCTGCCACGGCCGAGCGGTCCGCCGAGGCCGAGCCGCACGATCGGCATCAGGGGCTTCAGCGCGCCGCCCTTGGCGAGCACCAGGCCGGTACGCAGCAGCACCACCCGGGTGCCCTCAGGGGCCAGCCGGGCCTCCGCTTCCCACGTCGTGACGACGGTGGCGAGGAAGTCCGAGCCCGGTGCGGACTCCTCGGTGAGCTCCTCGCCGGGCCGGTTGCCGTAGATCCCCACGGCGGACGCGTTCAGCAGCACCGTCGGTGGCGTGCCGGCCCGGCGCATGGCGTCGGTGAGGGTACGAGCGGCCTGCACCCGCGATTCCATGATCTGGCGGCGGTAGGACTTGGTCCAGGGCAACCGCCCGATCGACGCACCGGACAGGTTGATCACCGCATCCACGCCGTCGAGCACGGTGGGATCCAGGGTCAGTGTCGCCGGGTCCCAGCGCACCTCCGATCTGGAGCGCGAGGGGCGTCGCACCAGACGCAGCACGGTGTGGCCGGCCGTTTCCAGCTGGCGGGTCAGTTCGGTGCCGATGAGCCCGGAGGCTCCGGAGATGAGTACGCGCACCGCTCAGGCCAGTTCGGCTTCGATGGTGATCGGGATGCCGGTCAACGCTTGCGAGATCGGGCAGTTCACCTTCGCGTCCTGCGCGAACGCCTCGAACTCCGCCTCGGTGACACCGGGAACGTTGGCGCTGACGAGCAGGTGGCTGCCGGTGACACCGGTGCCGGCCACGAACGTGACCGCCGCGGTGGTCTGGATGCTCGTGGGGGTGTGTCCGGCGTCGGCCAGGATCAGGGCCAGTGCCATCGAGAAGCAGGATGCGTGCGCCGCGCCCAGCAACTCCTCGGGGTTGGTCGTATTGGCGGTGCCCTCGGCCCGGGCCTTCCAGTTCACCGGGAACGACCCGCCGTGCGAGGAATCGAGCGTGACGGTGCCGGAACCCGTCGTCAGGTCTCCGGTCCATACGGTGGTTGCTTCGCTGGTCAGGGCCATGGTGATACCTCCTGGAAGTGGAGCACCAGCCTATCCGCCGGGCCTGAACCGTTCACAGGGAATCCTCGGACGACGGGCAGGTTCGCCAGTCCCGCCGGTCAGGGCGCCGCCGGGCTGCGCCCGAGGACGCCGGCCCGCACCAGCAGGAGGTACAGCTGGCAGCCCAGGCAGTAGTCGAAGGCCGCGTTCAGGAAGGCCGCCACGAACGCGGCCGCCGCCGCGAGGGGCACGGCCACGATCACCCCGGCCAGGCCGAGCAGCACCCCGGTCAGGGCGACCAGCAGGCCGACACCCTGGGCGAAGGTGGGCGGGGCCGGGTCTTCGAGTTCGGCCGGCGGGCCGAGCCGCGGGCGCACGAGGGCCTTGTAGAACCACCCGTACGGATGCCGGGCGGCCCCGGCGATGGTGCCCCAGGCGAACACCGCGGTCTGCACGGCGAGCAGCGCCAGGGCGGCGTCGGAGGCTCCGACGAGGGCGAGGAAGATTACCGCCAGCAGCACGACGGCGGTGACGGCCGCGCCGAACCGGGGGCCGCGCGGGTCGATGCCCGTCCGCTTCCCGGCAGCGGCAGCGGCAGCAGCGGCAGCGGCGGAAGCCGTCGCAGCGGATTCTGGCTGGGTCATCGGGACTCCTGAACGTTTCGGGCAAGGTCATCGAGGTGCGCGTGCAGGGCGGCCCGGTCCGGCACACCGCCCACCCGGGCGCGCACCCGGCCGGCCCTGTCGAGCACCAGTGTGGTGGGCGTCTGCAGAACCTTGAACCGCCGGGCGAGGTCGGCGCGATGGGTGAGGTCCACCTCCACGTGCCGCACGCCGGTGCGGGCATCCGCCACCTGGCCCAGCAGCACGCTCGTGCCGGGGCAGCGGGCGCAGAACTCGGTGGAGAACTGCAGCAGCGTCGCCTCGGCGCCGAAAACCCCCGGGATGTCCGACACGGACAGGCCCAGCTGGGCGGCCGTGACGGCATCCACCGAGTCGGTCGAGCTCGTGAGCCGGCCCTGCCGACGGCGCCAGACCAGTCCCAGCGCGGTGGTCAACGCGACCAACAACACCAGAACGAGCAGGGCGGCGGCGGGGTTCATGCAGGCGAGGTTACGCCGCGGCGGGCCTCAGACCCCGCGTATGACGGCAGATGACGCGCGCGAGGGCAGGCGTGGAGGCGCGGGAGGGCGCGCTAGACGATAACCTGTAAAACGTGTCTACTCCTTACAACCCCTTCGGGCAGGTCCTCGTCGCCCTGGTGACACCTTTTACCGCTGACGGTGAGGTCGCCTGGGCCGACGTCGAGAAGCACATCGACGACGTCATCACCGCCGGGGCCGACGGCATCGTCGTCACCGGCACCACCGGCGAGACCTCCACCCTCACCGACCCCGAGAAGATCCGGCTCGTCGAGGTCGGCAAGGACGTTGCGGCCGGTCGCGCCAAGATCATCACCGGCGGCGGCTCGAACGAGACCGCCCACGCCATGCAACTCGCCAAGCAGAGCGAGAAGGCCGGCGCCGACGGCAACATGATCGTCACGCCGTACTACAACAAGCCCACCCAGGCCGGTGTTCTCACGCACTTCCGCATGATCGCGGATGCCACCGACCTGCCGGTGATCCTGTACGACATCCCGGGACGCACGGGCATTCCGATCACCTACGAGACCATCCTGCGCGCCGCGAAGCACCCGAACATCCTCGCCGTCAAGGACGCCAAGGGCGACCTGGCCCAGGTCAGCCGGGTGCTCAACCAGACCGACCTGCTCTACTTCTCCGGCGACGACCCCAACGTGCTGCCGCACCTGTCGATCGGCGCCACCGGCCTGATCGGCGTCACCGCGAACATCGCGGCCAAGCCGTACCGCCAGATGGTGGATGCCGTCAACGCGGGTGACCTCAAGGCGGCCACGCTCGCGCACCAGCAGCTTGAACCCCTCGTGCGCGCCGTGATGACCCACGTGCCGGGCACCGTCGCGGCCAAGTACATCCTGCACGGGCTGGGTCGCATCAGCAGCCCACGCGTGCGCCTGCCCCTGGTCGGCCCGGAGGAATCCGAGGCCGCCATGATCGAAGACGAAATCGACCTCGTCCGGAACATCCCCGGCGTCGACTTCACCAACTTCCGCCCCGACCGCAACGCCGCCGCCGGCGGGGCGCTGCCCAAGGTCGCCGGAACCACACGCTAAAAGATAAACGCACCACGGATCAACAGCAGCACCAACTCCACCCACCACTAACTTCACGCACCACCAACTCCACAATAGGAGGGCTTATGCCCAACGACGTATACGCACCGCCCGCGCTCCCCAAGGGAACACTCCGCGTCACGCCCATCGGCGGACTCGGCGAAATCGGCCGGAACATGACCACCTTCGAGATCAACGGCAAAATCCTGATCGTCGACTGCGGCGTGCTGTTCCCCGAGGAGCACCAGCCCGGTGTCGACCTGATCCTGCCGGACTTCACCCCGATCAAGGACCGCCTGAAAGACATCGTCGGCGTCGTGCTCACCCACGGCCACGAGGACCACATCGGCGCGGTGCCCTACCTGCTCAAGCTGCGCCAGGACATCCCGCTGATCGGCTCCGGCCTGACGCTGGCGTTCATCGAGGCCAAGCTCAAGGAACACCGCATCACCCCTTACACCCTGCAGGTGAAGGAAGGCCAGAAGGAACGCCTCGGCCCGTTCAACCTCGAATTCGTCGCGGTCAACCACTCGATCCCCGACGCCCTCGCCGTCGCCATCAAGACCGAGGGTGGCAGCGTGCTGCACACCGGTGACTTCAAGATGGACCAGCTGCCGCTGGACAACCGCATCACCGACCTCCGCGACTTCGCCCGCCTGGGCGAAGAGGGCATCGACCTGTTCCTGGTCGACTCCACCAACGCCGACGTTCCCGGCTTCACGCCGTCCGAGCGCGCCATCGGCCCGGTCCTGGAAGACGTCATCGCCCGCGCCCCGCGCCGGGTGGTCATCGCCAGCTTCTCCAGCCACGTGCACCGGGTGCAGCAGGTGCTCGATGCCGCTCACGCCAACGGCCGCCGCGTGGCCCTGCTGGGCCGCTCGATGGTGCGCAACATGACCATCGCCGCCGACCTCGGCTACCTCAAGGTGCCCGACGGTGTGCTCATCGACTTCAAGAAGGCCGGGAACATCCCGGACAACAAGATCGTCTACATGTCCACCGGTTCGCAGGGCGAGCCGATGGCGGTGCTCAGCCGCATCGTCAACAAGGAACACCAGATCGAGGTCGGCCCCGGCGACACCGTCATTCTGGCCTCCAGCCTGATCCCGGGCAACGAGAACGCGGTCTACCGCATCATCGACGGCCTGACCAAGCTCGGCGCGAACGTCGTGCACAAGGGCAACGCCAAGGTGCACGTCTCCGGACACGCCGCCGCCGGCGAGCTGCTCTACGTCTACAACGTGCTCCGCCCGAAGAACGTGCTGCCCGTGCACGGCGAATACCGCCACCTGGTGGCCAACGCCAAGCTCGCCGTGCAGAGCGGGGTGCCCGTCGAACGGGCCATCCTCGCCGAGGACGGCACCGTTCTCGACCTGCGCGACGGAAACGTCACGAAGGTCGGCCAGCTCGACCTCGGCTACGTCTACGTCGACGGTTCCACCGTCGGTGAGATCACCGAAGCCGACCTCACCGACCGGCGCACCCTGTCCGAGGAAGGCTTCATCTCGATCATCGTCGTGGTGGACAAGTCCACCGGCAAGGTCATCGTCGGCCCGGAGATCCACGCCAAGGGCTTCGCCGAAGACGACTCGGTCTTCGACTCCGTCCGGCCCAAGATCGAGGCCGCCCTGGCCGAGGCCGCGCAGAACGGCACCCACGACACCTACGCGCTCACGCAGGTCGTGCGCCGCACCGTCGGCCGCTGGGTGCAGGCGTCGTTCCGCCGCCGCCCGATGATCGTTCCGATGATCATCGAGGCGTAACCGCCCGCTGCACAGCACCACTGTCAACCCCCGGCCGCCCTCGGCGCCGGGGGTTGACGCGTTCTTGGGTCCCCGCACACCGGGGGTCATCCTTCAGGAGGATTTTGCCCGAAAGCCGCCTCGACGGGCCGGAACTGCCCCTAGGCTCGTGCCAGTCGACACCGTCAGGTGCGATGCGAGCATGGGGGAAATCAGTGAATGTGATGCGCAAATGGGTCTTTCCGATCCTCCGATTGCTCGTCGTCGCGGCCATCGCGGTGGCCCTGGTGAAGCTGGCGTTCTTCGCCGACGCCGCGGAAGCCCAGGACCCGGCCCAGCCGACCGGCCAGGTCGTGGAACCGCAGATCCCGGTTGCCCTGGGCACGATCACCAACGATGTGACGCTGCCCGGAACCGTGTCGGCGGATGCCGCCGTGCCCGTCAAGGCCGTCGCGGCCGGCACCGTCGACGAGATCTTCTTCGCCGCCGGAGCGACCGTCGCCGCCGGCGACAAGATCTACGACATCAAGGTCGAAACCGTGCGCGACCCCGTTGAGACGACGGACCCCGCCACCGGGATGATCGCCATCACCCAGCCCAAACCGGCGGTCACCTTCGAGAAGGTCTTCGCCCCCGCCGACGGCGTGCTCAGCGCCCTCACCGTCATCCACGGCCAGTCCGTCGCCATCGGCGACACCACCGGCCAGGTCGCGCCGCCCAGCTACTCGGTGAGCGGATCGCTCAGCCCCGAGCAGCAATACCGTCTCGTCACGCAGCCCACCGAGGCGTCCATCGCCATCACCAACGGTCCGGCCCCGTTCACCTGCACGGGCCTGCGCATCACCACCCCGCTGGCCGGGGCGGATGCCGGCGGCTCCGGCGGCGGCACCAATCCGGCGTCGGGCACCGGCACCGGCACCGGCACGGGCGGGGCGGGCGGCACCACCGTCAGCTGCGCCATCCCGGCCGAGGTCACGGTCTTCCCCGGCCTCGCCGCCCAGATCACCATCGCCGGCGGCAAGGCCGAGAACGTGCTCGTCGTGCCCACCACGGCCGTGAAGGGCTCTGCCGAAACCGGGGTCGTCTGGTTCGTGCTGCCCGACGGCACAACCGAGGAACGCCCGGTGACACTCGGGATGAACGACGGTACCTCGGTGCAGATCGTCGAGGGGCTGGCCGAGGGCGACCTGATCAACCAGTTCGTACCCGGCGCCACCGCCGTGAGCGGCTGCAGCACCGCCCCGGACGGCAGCGAGGTCTGCCCCGAGCCCGGAATGACCCTCCATTGACGCTCCTGCACCTGGCCGGCGTCACGCGCACCGTCCAGCTCGTCGACGGCCCACCGCTGACGATCCTCTCCGGCGTCGACCTCGACGTGGAGGTGGGCGACAGGGTCTCCATCGTGGGCCGCAGCGGCTCCGGCAAGTCCACCCTGCTCAACCTGCTCGGCCTGCTCGACAACCCCACCTCGGGTGACCTCGAGTTCGACGGTCGACCGGTGAAATCGTTCTCCTCCGGGGAGCGCGACAGGGTGCGCGGCCGCGACGTGGGCTTCATCTTCCAGCAGTTCAACCTGCTCCAGGGCCGCACGGCCCTCGAGAACGTGATGACCCCGCTGCTCTACGCGCAGGGCAAACAATTCTGGCAGCGGGCCCGCATCGCCACCGCGATGCTGGAACGGGTCGGCCTCGGCCACCGGCTGGGCGCCATGCCTGACAAACTCTCCGGCGGTGAACAGCAGCGGGTGGCGATCGCCCGCTCGCTCGTGCGCGGTCCGCGGTTGATCCTGGCCGATGAACCCACCGGCGCCCTGGACCTCGAGACAGGGGCGGATGTGATGGCGCTCCTTGACGAGGTCGCCACCGGCTCCGGCGCGGCCCTGATCACCATCACCCACGACCCGGCCATCGCGGCGCTGGCCAGCCGGCATCTGCGCCTGGACCACGGCGTGCTCACCGTGGCCGGCGGCCCGGTGGCCCCGGTCGTCCGCGACGACGAGCTGGCGACGGTGCCGGCATGAACCGGTTGCTCAGCAACGTGGTCGGCTCGTTCGTGGAGGCCTGGCAGGAACTGCGCATCCACAAGACCCGCGTGATGCTCTCCCTCATCGGCGTGGCCGTCGCGGTCTGCGCCATCACCACCGTCGTCGGCCTCGGCGCGGTGGCCCAGCAGTCCATCGTGGAACAGAACGAACGCAGCGGCGGCCGCAGCGCCACCCTCTCGCTCTACGCCGGATCGAACGACGGCAGCGCCATCGACCCGGATGTCATGCAAGAGTTCTGGGACACCTCGCTCGAGCGCTACGGCATCGACTACGCCAGCCGGGTGCTCTACACCACCCAGACCGTGCAGTTCACGGATGGTGCGGTGCCCGTGCAGGCGATCGGCGTCGACCAGCCGTACGGCACCATGCACCGCGTGGCACTCACCGAGGGGGACTGGTTCAGCGTTGACGACGCCGACCGCCTCGCACCGGCGGTGTTGGTCAACCAGATCTTCTGGGACCGACTCGGCCGGCCCGACCTGGCCACGCACCCCACCACCACGCTGCTGGGCGCCACCCCGACCACCGCCGTGATCACCGGGGTCTACCCGGTGAGCGTCTGGGAGACCGAGCCGGCCATGTACCTGCTCATGGACACCATCACCGCTCTCACTCCCGCCGACCAGCTCGCGGCCAGCGGCAGCGTCCCCAATTACGAACTATGGGTGCCGCCGGAAATCAGCGAGGACCTGATCGTTGCGCTGCAGCGGGATGCCCAAGGGGCGCTCGGCGCCGGCACGAACGTGTCGGTGAGTCGACAGGACTACGCTGCCTACAACGAGGACCCGTTCGCGTCGATCAAGCTGCTCGTCGGGGGAGTGGCCGGCCTGGTGCTGCTGCTCGGCGCGCTGGGTCTGGTGAACATCGCCCTGGTCACGCTCAAGCAGCGCATCCGGGAGATCGGGGTGCGGCGCAGCTTCGGCGCCACCGCCGGCCGGGTGTTCTTCTCGGTGATGATGGAGAGCATCGTGGCGACCCTGGTGGCCGGCGTGGTGGGGGTGATCGGAGCCGTGCTCATCGTCACCAATCCCATGCTGCAGGAGTTCATCAGCCAGGGCATGGTCACCGATTTCCCGCCGTTCCCCGTGGAAGCCGCCATCCTCGGCCTGGTCTGCGCCACCGTCGTGGGCGCCCTCGCGGGCCTGCTGCCCGCGCTGGTGGCGGTGCGCGTCAAGGTCATCGACGCCATCCGCTATTGACCATTCGCGAAAGCGGCCGGGTGGTCGCCACGGCCCTCTCGAAGCAGCCATACAGCCGCTTTCGCGAGCCGTGGGACCTTCCACGACCGGGTAATTGGGCGTGGGCTCACACCGATGTCGGCCGTCGGCGGTACCGTGGAACACATGGCTACGAGCACTAAGTCGACCGGGCGTGCCCGCAGCACACCTGCGCGCGGCACCGGAACGACCGCGCGCACCAAAGCCGGCAGCACCGCGACCCAGAAGACCGTCAAATTCGCCCCGACCGAGCCCAAGCCGGCCATCGCCGTGCGCATGTGGATGGGTCTGGCCCACGTCGCCGGCGGCGCCGCCCGCGCGCTCGGCCCCGAGCAGCTCTCCAAAGAGGAGCGCCGCGACGGCCTGCCCTTCTTCCTCGTGCTGCTGGCCGTCGCCGGCGCCGTGATCGAGTGGTTCCTGATCAACGACCCGGTGGCCCAGACCCTGGATGCTTGGACCTTCGGCGCCCTCTTCGGCCGGCTGGCCTTCGCCCTGCCGGTGATCCTGCTGCTCTTCGCCATCTGGCTGTTCCGCAATCCGAGCTCCGTGCACGACAACGGCCGCATCGGTATCGGCCTCTCGCTGCTCCTGGTCACGGTCTCCGGCCTCTGCCACATCTTCGGCGGGCAGCCCACACCCACCCAGGGCGTGGAGGTGCTCGCCCTGTCCGGCGGTGTCCTCGGCTGGATGATCGCGGCTCCGCTGATCTTCCTGATCACCACCGTCGGCGCGGCCATCGTCGTGATCCTGCTGCTGATCCTCAGCCTCTTCATCATCACCAAGACCCCGCCGAACAAGATCGGCGAACGCAGCCGTGAGCTCTACGCCTGGCTCTTCGGCACCCCGCTGCCGGCCCCAGAGGAGCGCGCGGCCGCCAAGGAGATCCGCCAGGAGCGCATCCAGGCCCTCAAGACCAAGCAGATCGAACTCGACGGCCTCGACCCGGCCCACGACGACGACACCGACGAGGGCGCCCTGCCCTGGTGGCGACGTAACACCAGCAAACGCGAAGAAGACCCCGACTTCTCCAGCGCCATGTCGTCGGAGTCCGACGAGGCCCGGCCTCCCGCTGCCGACCCGCTCAGCACGCTGCTCAACGGCGGGGCGGATGCCGCCAAGGGCGGCTTCGAGACGGCGCTCGAGTCTCCCCAAGCCCACGTTCCCCCGGTTCACACCGACCACTACGGCACCGAGGTGCTCGAAGACCTGCTCAAGGCCGAGGAAGCCATCAAACGCTTCACCGGCGAAGTCGCCGCGGTGCCGCACGCGACGGGCCTGCAGGCCGACGACCCGACCGGCCTCACAGAGGTACTGCCGGGCCTGGACGACCTCGACGAGGCCGCCTCGGCGGTAGACCGGTCCGCGACCGAGCTGGGCTTCGGCGAGCAGCCGAACCTGCCCTACGTGCTGCCGTCGTCCACGACCCTCATCGCCGGTCCGCCGGCCAAGGCGCGCTCCGCCGCCAACGACGAGATCGTCAAGTCCATCACCGAGGTGCTCAGCCAGTTCTCGGTGGATGCGAGGGTCACCGGTTTCTCCCGCGGCCCGACCGTCACCCAGTACGAGATCGAACTCGGCCCCGGCGTCAAGGTCGAGCGGGTCACCGCGCTGAGCAAGAACCTGTCCTACGCCGTCGCCTCCAACGAGGTGCGCATCCTCTCGCCGATCCCCGGCAAGAGCGCCATCGGCATCGAGATCCCCAACACCGACCGCGAGATCGTCACCCTCGGCGACGTACTGCGCTCCGGCACGGCCACCAACAGCACCCATCCGATGACCATCGGTGTCGGCAAGGACGTCGGCGGCGGCTTCGTCATCGCCAACCTCGCCAAAATGCCCCACCTGCTCGTGGCCGGATCCACCGGCTCGGGTAAGTCCAGCTTCGTGAACTCGATGATCACCAGCCTGTTGATGCGGGCCAAGCCCAGCGACGTGCGCATGGTCCTGATCGACCCCAAGCGCGTCGAACTCGCCGCATACGCCGGCGTACCGCACCTGATCACTCCCATCATCACGAACCCCAAGAAAGCCGCCGAAGCGCTGCAGTGGGTCGTGAAGGAGATGGACATGCGTTACGACGACCTGGCCAGCTTCGGGTTCCGGCACATCGATGACTTCAACAAGGCCGTCGTCAACAACGAGATCGTGCTGCCGGCCGGCAGCGCCCGCAAACTCAAGCCATACCCCTACCTGCTCGTGGTGGTGGACGAGCTCGCCGACCTGATGATGGTCGCCCCGCGCGACGTCGAAGATTCCATCGTGCGCATCACCCAGCTCGCCCGGGCCTCCGGTATCCACCTGGTGCTGGCCACCCAGCGGCCCAGCGTCGACGTGGTCACCGGCCTGATCAAGGCCAACGTGCCCTCCAGGCTGGCCTTCGCCGTCACCAGCGTCACCGACTCCAGGGTCATCCTCGACCAGCCCGGCGCCGACAAGCTGATCGGGCAGGGCGATGCCCTGTTCTTGCCGATGGGCGCTTCCAAGGCCCTGCGGGTGCAGGGCGCCTGGGTGAACGAGGCCGAGATCGAACGGGTCGTCAAGCACGTCACCCAGCAGGCCCGGCCGGACTACCGGCCCGACGTCTCCGCCGAGGCGCCGCGCAAGGAGATCGACTCCGACATCGGTGACGACCTCGAGGTGCTGCTCGCGGCCGCCGAACTCGTGGTGTCCACCCAGTTCGGTTCCACCTCGATGCTGCAGCGCAAGCTGCGGGTGGGCTTCGCCAAGGCGGGCCGCCTGATGGACCTGCTCGAGTCCCGCGAGATCGTCGGCCCGTCCGAAGGTTCCAAGGCCCGCGACGTGCTCGTCACCGCCGAACAGCTACCCAGCGTCCTGGCCAAGCTGCGCGGCTCCGACGCCGAGCACCACGCCGCCACTGCCCGATCGCAGTTCGAAGAGTCCCAGCGGTCGCAGGCGCACGAGCAGGCCACCCCCGACCCGCGCTATGCCGACGACCCGGTGGCGAAGATGAGCGAAGGGTACGCTGAGGAAGACGGCGACTCGGACGAAGACGCCTGGCAACTCACCGACAGGGAATGACCCCATGGCTACACCGACACCTGCGGCCCCGCCGTCCAATTGGAACCTGCCGAACATCATCACCATCGTGCGCATCCTGCTGGCACCGGTGTTCTTCTGGATGCTGCTGGCCGACAACGGCGCCGACGAGGCCCTCCGCTGGTGGGCCGCCGTGCTCTTCATCGTGGCCATCGCCACCGACGGCGTCGACGGGGCGATCGCTCGCCGGTACAACCTGGTCACCGACCTCGGCAAACTGCTCGACCCGATCGCCGACAAGATCCTCACCGGCGCCGCGCTGATCGGACTGTCCATCCTCGCCGAGCTGCCCTGGTGGGTCACCCTGGTCATCCTGGTGCGCGAGATCGGCATCACCGTCTTCAGGTTCGCCATGCTGCGCGACAGGGTCATCCCGGCGTCCCGCGGCGGCAAGCTCAAGACCATCGCGCAGTCCGTGGCGATCTCGCTGGCCCTGCTGCCGCTCTGGCTGGTCTTCGGCGACTGGATCCACTGGGTCAACACCATCGCCATGACGATCGCACTGGTGCTCACCGTGTACACCGGCGTCGAATACCTCGTCGCCGCGCGCCGGGAGAACAAGCAGGCCAAGCCGACCAGCAATGCCTGACCCGTCCGGCGCTGAACCGACGTCGGGCCCGGATGCCGCGGCCGCCCTCGTCGCCGCCCTCACCGCCAGACACCTCACCATCGCCGTAGCCGAATCCCTGACCGGCGGACTGCTCGTGGCCGAGCTCGTGCGCATCCCCGGCGCATCCGTCGTCGTGGCCGGGGGAGTCGTGGCGTACCAGACCCCGCTCAAGCACACCCTGCTTGGCGTGGACGCCCTGCTGCTGGCCGAGCACGGTGCCGTGCACCCCGAGGTCGCCAGACAGATGGCCACCGGTGTGCGCACCGCGCTGGCGATCGACGGGCGCCCGGCCGACATCGGCATCTCGACCACCGGGGTCGCCGGCCCCGACGAACAAGACGGCCAGAGCGTCGGCACGGTCTACCTGGGAGTGTCTTTCGGGGATAAGGTGCGGGCCATAGCGATTAGTCTCACCGGCGACCGGGCAGCGATCCGGATGCAAACCGTTGCGCACGCGATCGAAGCTGTGTGTCAGCTGATTGAATCCACAAAGCTTCAGATCGCGGAATAGTTCCTGTTACCGGTGGGTTACAGAACACATATTCACAAGTAAAGTCCAGTCATCCTCGGTAATCTGAGGTGTCGGATGGATAGAGTACTGTTGGCCATCCGCCACACAAAACTGACCGGTTGAGTGGGCCCCAGCAGACTAGACAGCACGAAGAAGGAGGTTCCGATGATTCTTGTTCGTCAGGAAATCGGCGATGTGCTCAGGGACTTCCGCCTGCAGAAGGGTCGCACCCTGCGTCAGGTTGCGAGCAAGGCAAGTGTGGCCCTCGGCTACCTGTCTGAAGTTGAACGCGGTCAGAAGGAAGCGTCTTCCGAGATTCTTGCTTCGGTCGCAGACGCGCTGGACACACCGATCTCGGTGATCATGCGCGAGGTCGGCGATCGGCTGGCCGTCATCGAGGGAATCGATCGTTTCCCCGACACCGTACCCGACGAGCTGGTTGCCAAGTTCGACGCCAGCATGATGATGCGCTAATCGGTCTTCTCCACGTTTCGCACCGAGTGCGCGTCAACCGAGTGAGCATCAACCGAGTGAGTACCGCATGCGATTGAGTGAGTTCCGTCAGGCCCTGAAAGACGAATTCGGCGAGAGCTACGGCAGGGTGCTCACCCGGGATCTGGTGCTGGGTCCGCTCGGACGGACCGCCGACCAGGCCCTCGCGGGCGGAGTTCCCGCTCGCGACGTTTGGTTGGCCCTCTGTGCCGAAACGGATGTTCCGCCGGCCCGCCGCCACGGCGCCGGGCTTCCTCCGGCCCGCAGCTGATCCGGTCACGCCGGCAGCACCCAGACACCAGCGAACCATGAGCCACCACCGGCCCGGCCCTCCAGCCGGGCCGTTCCTCGTTTCGCGAGAAGATTCCGACACACCACCCCAGCGTCGAATGTCTGTTCGGTTCTTGGTAGGCTCCTCCACAGTAGAAGTCGAAGACGGATTGTCCACCGTCGCGGTGCCTGCCGGCCAGTGTCGGTGGTGCTGCGTACAGTCGGATTCGTCAACGACAACCGCGCACCTGCCTTGTCGAGGGCGGTCACCGGGATCCTCCCGCTGGTCGAAACGACAGCCTATAGGCGCCACGCGCACGACCCAAAGGAGCACACCATGGCATCAGCAGCAGACCGCGAGAAGGCACTCGACACCGCCCTCGCCCAGATTGACCGCCAGTTCGGCAAGGGCTCGGTCATGCGCCTCGGCAGCGACGATCGCGCGCCCGTCGAGATCATCTCCACTGGGTCGATCGCCCTGGACGTCGCGCTCGGCATAGGTGGCCTGCCCCGCGGTCGCATCGTGGAGATCTACGGCCCGGAGTCCTCGGGTAAGACCACCCTCACCCTGCACGCCATCGCCAACGCCCAGAAGAACGGCGGCATCGCCGCGTTCATCGACGCCGAGCACGCCCTCGACCCCGACTACGCGAAGAAGCTCGGTGTCGACATCGACGCCCTCCTCGTCTCCCAGCCCGACACGGGTGAGCAGGCGCTGGAAATCGCCGACATGCTCGTGCGAAGCGGCTCCATCGACCTCATCGTCGTCGACTCCGTCGCCGCCCTGGTTCCGCGCGCCGAGATCGAGGGCGAGATGGGTGACTCCCACGTGGGCCTGCAGGCCCGCCTGATGTCGCAGGCGCTGCGCAAGCTCAACGGTGGTCTGAGCCAGACCAACACCACCATGATCTTCATCAACCAGCTGCGCGAGAAGATCGGCGTGATGTTCGGCAGCCCGGAGACCACCTCCGGCGGAAAGGCGCTCAAGTTCTACGCGTCTGTGCGTCTGGACATCCGTCGAATCGAGACCCTCAAGGACGGAACAGAGGCCGTCGGTAACCGCACCAGGGTCAAGGTCGTCAAGAACAAGATGGCACCGCCCTTCAAGCAGGCCGAATTCGACATCATCTACGGCATCGGCATCTCCCGCGAGGGCAGCCTGATCGACTTCGGTGTCGACCAGGGCATCGTCAAGAAGTCCGGCGCCTGGTACACCTACGACGGCGACCAGCTCGGCCAGGGCAAGGAGAACTCCCGCAAGTTCCTGCTGCGCAACCCGGACATGGCCAACGAGATCGAAACCAAGATCCTCAACAAGCTCGGTGTGGGCGCGGAGGGCAAAGCGGCCAAGAAGGCCGCAGACGACGCCGCCACCGCCGCAGCGGCCGCCGCGGCAACGGGTTCCGCCACGGGCACGGATGGTGCCAAGGTTCCGTCCATCGCGGCCAAGGCCGCCGCACGCAAGGGCGCCTAGCCGCCATGGTTCACTTCGAACCCTCCCGAGGCAAGACCGACGCCGGCTCCTCGGCCGGCCGGGAGGGCCTCGCCCCGGTGACATACCTGCCCGGGGCGAGCCCGGCCGATCAGGCCGATGACGCCGAGGACGAGGCGGCCGAGGAACGCGAGCACGCGGAGAAGCTACTGCTGCAGCGCCTGCGCGGCCGGTCCCTGTCGATCGTCGAGGCCCAGAAGCTGCTGCGGTCCACCGAGATCGACGAGGAGTCCGTGCAGGACATCCTCGAACGCTTCACCGAGCTGCACTACCTCGACGAGGAGAAGCTCGCCGACCAGATCATGCACAGCCACCACGAACGCAAGGGCCTGGGCCGCAGCGGTGTCGGCGCCGAAATGCGCCAGCGCGGGCTCGACGCCGAACTCATCGCCAAGAAGCTTGAGGAGATGCCGGACGACGAAGCCGAACGGGCCACCGAACTGGCGCTCAAGCGGGTGCAGCAGCTGGACAGGTTCGACGATGCCACCATCGATCGTCGGCTCACCGGCTTCCTGATGCGCAAGGGATACGCCTCCTCCGTGGTGCGCGACGCCGTCAAGGCCGCTCTCGCGTCCCGGCGGGGTTCGGGCCGCACCTCCACGGTGCGGTTCCGCTGAGGTCTGTTCACGACGGCACGCGTAAGCTGGGGGAACTATGAGCAGCGTCACCGCACCACCCCTCGCCACCCCGTCATCCCTCGACCCGTCGCCGCACAGCGCGACCGTGATCGCGCCGTCCTCGGCGGCGAGGGATGACGAGGGCCGGGCGCGCACCTATGAGGTGCGCACCTTCGGCTGCCAGATGAACGTGCACGACTCCGAGCGGCTCAGCGGCTCCCTCGAGGCGGCCGGCTATGTGTCGGCGGCGGGCGCCGAGGCCGACATCGTGGTGATCAACACCTGCGCGGTGCGGGAGAACGCCGACAACAAGCTCTACGGCAACCTCGGCTACCTCGCCTCGGTCAAGCGCAAGCACGCGGGCATGCAGATCGCCGTCGGCGGTTGCCTGGCGCAGAAGGACAAGGCCACCATCCTGGCCAAGGCGCCGTGGGTGGACGTGGTGTTCGGCACCCACAACATGGGGTCCCTTCCGAGCCTGCTCGAACGCGCCAGGCACAACGGTGAGGCCCAGCTGGAGATCCTCGAATCCCTGGAAACCTTCCCGTCCACCCTGCCGACCAAGCGCGACTCGAGCTACAGCGGCTGGGTCTCGATCTCGGTCGGCTGCAACAACACCTGCACCTTCTGCATCGTGCCCGCCCTGCGCGGCAAGGAGAAGGATCGCCGCCCCGGCGAGATCCTCGCCGAGATCCAGGCGCTCGTCGACGACGGCGCCATCGAGGTGACCCTCCTCGGCCAGAACGTCAACTCCTACGGGGTGGAGTTCGGTGACAGGCTGGCGTTCGGCAAGCTGCTGCGCGCCGCCGGCCAGATCCCGGGACTGGAACGCATCCGCTTCACCAGCCCGCACCCTGCCGCCTTCACCGATGACGTCATCGACGCCATGGCGGACACCCCCGCTGTGATGCCGCAGCTGCACATGCCGCTGCAGTCCGGCTCCGACCGGGTGCTCAAAGCCATGCGCCGGTCCTACCGGTCCACCAAGTTCCTCGGCATCCTCGAGCGCGTACGCGCGCAGATGCCCGACGCGGCGATCAGCACCGACATCATCGTCGGCTTCCCCGGCGAGACCGAGGAGGACTTCCTCGAGACCATGCGGGTCGTCGAAGAGTCCAGGTTCGCCACGGCGTTCACCTTCCAGTACTCCATCCGGCCGGGCACCCCCGCAGCCACCATGGCCGACCAGGTGCCCAAGGCCGTCGTGCAGGACCGTTACGAACGGCTCATCGCCCTGCAGGAACGGATCTCCTGGGAGGAGAACCGCGCCATCATCGGCCGTGAGGTCGAACTGCTCGTCGCCAACGGTGAGGGCCGCAAGGACGCCGACACTCACCGGCTCAGCGGCCGGGCCCCTGACAGCCGGCTCGTGCACTTCGACGTGCCCGCCGGCTCCGACCTGCCCCGGCCCGGTGACATGGTCACCGTGACCGTCACCCAGGCCGCACCGTTCCACCTCATCGCCGACTCCCTCGACGGCACGCCGCTCCGTATCCGCCGCACCATCGCCGGCGACGCCTGGGACCGGGAGCAGGCCGAGTCCTGCGGTGTGCCCGCCCCGGCGGCGTCCACCGGCGGCGCGGTCTCGTTGGGTCTGCCGACCCTGCGGGTGGGCGGGCCCAGCCTGACACTGCACGGTGGCGCCACGACGATCCCGATCTACCCGGTCGACGACGCGGAACGTTAGGACCTGGTGCTCGTTGTCATCGTCGGGCCGACCGGTACCGGCAAATCCGAGCTGTCCCTGGACGTCGCCGAACGGCTGATCGCGGCCGGCCGGCCGGCGGAGATCGTGAACGCCGACGCCATGCAGCTCTACCGGGGCATGGACATCGGCACCGCCAAGCTCGCCCCCGCCGAGCGCCGCGGGGTGCCGCACCACCTGCTCGACGTGCTCGACGTGGCCGACGAGGCCACCGTCGCCCGCTACCAGGTGGAGGCCCGCGCCGCCGTCACCGGCATCCTCGACCGCGGTGCCGTGCCCATCCTCGTGGGCGGGTCCGGTCTCTACGTGTCCTCCGTCGTCTACGATTTCCAGTTCCCCGGCACCGACCCGGTGCTCCGCGCCCGCCTCGAGGCCGAGCTCGTGGACCAGGGCCCCGGCCTGATGTACGACCGGCTCAAGGCCGTCGACCCCGGCGCCGCCGCCCGCATCGGCGCCAGCAACGGCCGCCGGCTCGTGCGCGCCCTCGAGGTCGTCGAACTCACCGGCGCCCCGCACACGGCGGCCCTGCCCGGCGACCCGGTCTACTGGATGCCCGCCGTGACCCTCGGGCTGCGCCTGCCCCGCGAGGTGCTCACCCCGCGCCTGGACGCCCGAGTGGACCGCATGTGGACGGCCGGACTCGTCGAGGAGGTGCGCGCCCTCATCCCCGCCGGCCTGGAAGGCGGCGTCACGGCCAGCCGGGCCATCGGCTACGCCCAGGCCCTCGGCCAGGTGCACGGCACAATGTCGCAGGCGGATGCCGTCGAGGCGACCCAGCAGCTGACCCGGCGATACGCCCGCCGTCAGGTGAGCTGGTTCAAACGTGACCCGCACACGCACTGGATCGACGCCGACGACGCGGACCGTGTCGACCAGGCCGTCAGCCACCTGCCCTGACGCCGAATACCGTAGCCCGAGTCCCTAAACTGAACACATGGGCATCGATCTCCACTTCACCAAGGGCCACGGCACCGGCAACGACTTCGTGCTGTTCGCCGACCCCGACGGCCGACTCGACCTCACCCCGGAGCAGATCCAGGGCATCTGCGACCGCCAGTTCGGCGTCGGCGCCGACGGCATCATCCGCGCGGTGCGTTCGGCCAACCTCGATGCGGGTGCCGCGGCCCTCGCCGAAGACGGCGGCGCCGAGTGGTTCATGGACTACTGGAACGCCGACGGCACAGTCTCGGAGATGTGTGGCAACGGCATCCGGGTGTACACCCGGTTCCTCCTCGAACAGGGCCTCGTCGACCTCGGCCCCGGCGACACCCTGGCCATCGGCACCCGCAGCGGCGTGCGCGACGTGCAGCAGAACGCCACCGGGTTCCAGGTGGACCTCGGCCGGTGGCGGCTGGAACCGGGGGAGACCCTGGTGCGTGCCAAGAACCTCGCCGTTGCCCGCCCGGGGCTGGGCATCAACGTGGGCAACCCGCACGTGGTGGTGGCCCTCGCCGACGAAAACGAGCTCGAGAGCGCCGACCTGACCTTCATTCCGCAGCTGGACCCCGAGCCCGCCGAGGGCGCCAACGTGGAGTTCGTGCTGCCGCATGACCCGCTCGTCGTCGACGGCGTCGGCCGCATCCGTATGCGCGTGCACGAACGCGGCAGCGGAGAGACCTTGTCCTGCGGCACCGGTGCCGTCGCGGCGGCCCTGGCCACCCGGCACTGGGCCGGCCAGGGCGCGCCGAACCAGTGGCGTGTCGAGGTCCCCGGCGGCGTTCTGGGCGTGCGGATGTTCCCCACCGAAGACGGCGAGCACGTCTCCCTGTCCGGCCCCGCCACCCTGGTCTTCGACGGCACCCTCGCCCTCGCCTAACCCCGCCGCGAACTGTGACAAAGGCCCCCGGGTTGTGGGGCCTACCTCACAGTTCGAGGGGGAGCGTCAGGCGGGTTTGTGGGCCTGCAGGATGCGGAAGCCCTTGTCGGTGGCGTAGCGGGAAACCTCGAGCGCGCCGGGTTGCCCGGCGCCGGGGAACTCCTCGGCGAGCCAGCGGTGCAACGAATCGGAGCCGAGGTTGCGCTGCACGACGAGCCAGGTATCCGAGCCGGGCTTCAGACGCGGCAGCCAGTGCTCGAGCATCGTGTGCAGCTCGGCCTTGCCCACCCGGATCGGCGGGTTCGACCAGATGCCGGCGAACACGACGGAATCGGGAACATCCGCCGGCAGGACCGCGTTGATGTTGGTGAGCCCCAGGCTGGCGGCGTTCATCCGCACCAACTCGAGGGCTCGCTCGTTGACGTCGACGGCCCACACCGTGGCCGTGGGATCGGCCAGCGCCAGATGCAGGCTGATCGGTCCCCAGCCACAGCCGAGGTCCAGCACATCCCCGCCGCCGGAGGGCAGCGGAGCCTCACGCATCAGCACCTTGGTACCGGTGTCGATGTGCTCGGGGGAGAAAATCGCGTTCGCGGTGGTGACCGCACGGATTTGACCGGCGATCTTCACGGTGATCTGCCGCAATTTCAGGTCGCTGCCCGGAGTCGACGAGAAATAGTGTTCGGAAGCCATACAGCGAACTTATCGAAAAAAGAGGAACTAGAGTTAAAGCAATGACTGATATAAACGCTCCACACGATGGCGATGACGATGTAGTTGCGCGCGTGCTGGCCAGCGCCGAGAGCCGGTCCTCCGGCTACTCGCTGTTCGCGAGCGGATCGGCGCAGGCCCTCTCGGCACGCCCGGCCAACGGCGGTTTCGACGGCGGCGACCACGACGGCGAACAGACCGAACGTGAAGACCGCAACGCCCTGCGCCGCGTCGGTGGGCTCTCCACCGAACTGCAGGACGTCACCGAGGTTGAGTACCGCCAGCTGCGCCTGGAAAACGTCGTCCTGATCGGCGTCTACTCCGCCCGTAGCCTGCTCGACGCCGAGAACTCCATGCGCGAGCTCGCCGCCCTGGCCGAAACCGCCGGCGCCACGGTGCTGGACGGTCTGCTGCAGCGCCGCGCCACCCCGGACCCCAGCACCTACCTCGGCAAGGGCAAGGCCCTCGAGCTCGCCTCCATCGTGGCGGCGCTCGGCGCCGACACCGTGATCGCCGACACCGAACTCGCACCCAGCCAGCGGCGAGCCCTGGAAGACGTGGTCAAGGTGAAGGTCATCGACCGCACCGCCGTGATCCTGGACATCTTCAGCCAGCACGCCAAGAGCAGGGAGGGTAAGGCGCAGGTCGAACTCGCCCAGCTCGCCTACCTGCTGCCCCGGCTGCGCGGCTGGGGTGACTCGATGTCCCGCCAGGCCGGTGGCCAGGTCGGTGGCGCCGGTGCCGGTATGGGCTCGCGTGGACCCGGTGAGACGAAGATCGAACTCGACCGGCGCCGCATCCACACCCGGATGTCGCGGCTGCGCAAGCAGATGCTGGAGATGAAGCCCGCCCGCGAGGCCAAGCGCGCCAACCGCAAGCGCAACGCGGTGCCGTCGGTCGCGATCGTCGGGTACACCAACGCCGGCAAGTCCAGCCTGCTCAACCGCATCACCAAGGCCGGCGTGCTCGTGGAGAACTCCCTCTTCGCCACCCTGGACGCCACTGTGCGGAAGTCCACCACGGACGACGGTCGGCTGTACACCTTCACCGACACCGTCGGTTTTGTGCGCAACCTGCCCCACCAGCTGGTGGAGGCGTTCCGCTCCACCCTCGAGGAGGTCGCGGACTCCGATGTCATCATCCACGTCGTCGACGCGTCCCACCCCGACCCGGCCAGCCAGCTGGCCACGGTGCGCGAGGTCATCGGCGAGGTCGGTGCCAGTGACATCCCCGAGCTGGTGCTGTTCAACAAGAGCGACCTGGTCAGCGACGACGACCGGCTCGTGCTGCGGGGCCTCGCCCCCCAGGCGATCTTCGTGTCGGCGCGCAGCGGCGAGGGCATCGACGAGGTGCTGCGGGTTCTCGAGACCATGCTTCCCCGTCCGGAAATCCGCCTGGAACTGCTGATCCCCTACGACCGCGGTGACCTCATCCCGATCCTGCACGAGCAGGGCAAGGTTCTGGCGTTGGACTACTCCGAGACCGGCACCCAGGTCACGGCCCTCGTGTCGCCCGGTATCGAGGCCCAGTTCACCCCGTTCGTGGTGGCACCGGCCATCTCCGGCTGACCCCGATCCGCCCGAAGGCGGCACCCGCTCCTGAACCAGGAGCGGGTGCCGCCTTCGGCCGTTAACGCCCCAGATCGGCCGCGAACGTAACAATCGGCCACGCAGCAGCGCGCCCGAAGGTGCGTTGTTAGAGTCATCACATTCGTTGCCGGCGGGATTCTCTGCCCGGCATGGAGCGACAGCCGAGCCCGGCACCCGCCCGCGAGCAGCCGCCCGGTATCCGTGGCGGTCCGCGGCCGCCAGGCCCTTCGAACTGAACCCACCATGCCGAATGAGGAACCATGACAGCGACCCCCACGACCCCACCGGCGGACCCCGACTGTCGGTCGAGCATCCCGTTCTCGTTTGAGCTGTACCCGCCCAAGACGGATGCCGCGACGACGGCCCTGCATGCCACCATCGACGCCCTGGCTGCGGCCCGTCCGAAGTTCATCTCGGTGACCTACGGTGCCAGCGGCTCCTCCCGCACCTCGTCCCTGGACGTGCTGCGCTACATCCGCCGGGCCACCATCGTGGACCCGATGGCGCACCTCACCTGCGTCGGTTCCTCGCACGCCGAGGCGAGCAGCCTGATCCGCGAGTTCCTCGATGCCGGCGTGAGCAGCTTCCTCGCCCTCCGCGGTGACCCGCCCGAAGGCCTGACCGAGAACGACGCCTTCCTCGGCGACCTGCACAGCGCCGGCGAGCTGGTGCAACTGATCCATCGGGTACAGGCCGAGCGAGTGCCGTACCAGGAGACCCCCATCCCCGGACTCCCTCGCGCCCGGGCCGTGAAGACCGAACGTGAGCACGTGCGCATCGCCGTGGCCGCGTTCCCCAACGGGCACCCGCGCTCACGATCCACCGCGCAGGACATCGACACCCTCCTGGCCAAGCAGGCGGCGGGCGCCAACCTCGCCATCACCCAACTCTTCTTCCACGCCGACCACTACCTCAGCTTCATCCAGCGAGCCAGGGAAGCCGGAGTGGAGTTCCCGATCCTGCCCGGCATCATGCCCGTCACCAGCCCCGGCAGGCTGCTGCGCATCCTCGAGCTCTCCGGGGAGGAACTGCCCGCCGAACTCTCGATCCAGCTCGAAGTGGAACCCACCCTCGAGGGCCAGCGCGAGATCGGCATCAGCCACGCCGCCGCCCTCGCCGAGAAGCTCATCGCCGGCGGGGCTCCCGGCCTGCACCTCTACGCCTTCAACCAGCACGAGACCGTGCTCGCCGTGCTCGACCGCGCCGGCGCGCTGGCACCGGCACAACCGGTCGTCTCCGCTCACAACCCACCTCCGACCCATCCCTCGACCAGCCCTGCCGACACCCGTGCCGGAATCCACTCCACGAAGGACCACTACTGATGACCATCACCGTCCCCGCATTCCCCACCGGAACGATCCTCGGCTACCCGCGGATCGGCCGCCGCCGCGAACTGAAGAAGGCCGTCGAAGCCTTCTGGGCCGGCCGGATCGACGCCGCTCAACTCGAAGCCACCGCGGCAGCCCTGCGCAACACCACCCGGGAGCGGCTCGTCGGCCTCGGGCTCGGCCGCAGCGACTCGTCGATTCCGGAGAGCTTCTCCTTCTATGACCAGGTGCTGGATGCGGCGGTGACCGTCGGCGCCATCCCCACCCGCTTCGCCGGTCTCGTCGACGCCGACGGTCACCTCGACCTCGCCGGCTACTTCACCCTGGCCCGCGGCGCCGGCGAGAACCTGCCGCTCGAAATGACCAAGTGGTTCGATTCCAATTACCACTATCTGGTGCCGGAAATCGGCCCGGAGACGAACTTCCACCTCGCCAGCGACCGCATCGTGCGGGAGTTCGACGAGGCCGTCGCCGCCGGCTTCCTCACCCGACCCGTCATCGTCGGTCCGGTCACCTTCCTGCTCCTGGCCAAGCCGAGCGAAACGGCCCCGGCCGGCTTTCACCCGCTCGATCGCCTCGACGACCTGCTGCCGGTCTACGCCACCCTGATCGAGCGCCTCGCCGCCGCGGGTGCAGAGTGGGTACAGCTGGACGAACCGGCCCTCGTCAGCGAGAGCATCGACATCCCGCGCGACCGTGCCCTCGCCGCCCTCGCCCGGGCCTACGACACCCTCGGCGGCCTCGACAGGCGGCCCGGACTGTTCGTGGCCGCGCCCTACGGCAGCCTCGACGACGCCCTACCCGTTCTGGCCAAGACCCCGGTCGAGGCCATCGGCCTGGACCTCGTGCGCGGAACGGTGCCCGCCGACGTGCCCGGCCTGGCCGACACCACCCTCGTGGCCGGCGTGATCGACGGTCACAACATCTGGCGGGGCGACCTCGAGGCGGCGTTCGACAAGGTGGCCCAGCTGGGCGCGCTGAGCGACCGGATCGCGGTCTCCAGCTCCACCTCGCTGCTGCACCTGCCGCACGACGTCACCGACGAGACCAAGCTCGGCGCCGACCTTACCGGTTGGCTGGCGTTCGCCGACCAGAAGATCGGTCAGGTCGCCACCCTCGCTCGCGGCCTCTCCGAGGGGCAGGCTGCCGTGCAGGCAGATCTCGACGCGGCCACCGCGTCGCTGGAGGCGCGCCGGGTCTCGCCCGGCGTGCGTGACGGCGCCGTGCGCGCCCGCCTCGACACCCTCACCCCGGCCGACTTCAGCCGCGGCGACTACGAGGCCCGCCTGGCCGCTCAGGATGCCGTGCTCGACCTGCCCCCGCTACCGACCACGACCATCGGCTCGTTCCCGCAGACGAGTGATATCCGCCGCGCCCGCGCCCGCCTGGTCTCGGGTGAACTCGCATCCGCCGACTACCAGGAGCTCATGCGCGCCGAGATCGGCCGGGTCGTGCAGCTGCAGGAAGACCTCGGCCTCGACGTTCTCGTGCACGGTGAACCCGAGCGCAACGACATGGTGCAGTACTTCGCCGAGAACCTCGATGGCTTCACCGTCACCGAGAACGGCTGGGTGCAGTCCTACGGCAGCCGGTGCACCCGTCCGTCGATCCTGTGGGGCGACGTCCGGCGTCCGGCGCCCATCACCGTGGAGTGGTCCAGCTACACCCAGACCCTTACCGAGAAGCCGGTCAAGGGGATGCTCACCGGACCGGTCACCATCCTGGCCTGGTCGTTCGTGCGCGACGATCAGCCGTTGGGGGAGACCGCACGGCAAGTGGCGCTCGCGCTGCGCGACGAGATCGGTGATCTCGAGGCGGCCGGTATCCGGGTGGTGCAGGTCGACGAGCCCGCGCTGCGCGAGTTGCTGCCCCTGAAGAAGAAGGACCACGCCGACTACCTGGATTGGTCGGTCGGGTCGTTCAGGCTCGCTACCGCGGGGGTCGCCGACCAGACCCAGATCCACACCCACCTCTGCTACTCGGAGTTCGGGGTCGTCATCGACGCGATCCGCAACCTGGACGCCGACGTGACCAGCATCGAGGCCGCTCGGTCGAAGATGGAGGTCGTCGCCGACCTGCAGACCAGTGGCTTCGACCACGGCATCGGCCCGGGCGTCTACGACATCCACTCGCCGCGGGTGCCCGGTGTGGCCGAGATCACCGAACTTCTCGAGCGGGCCCTGCAATCGATCCCCGCTCGCCAGGTCTGGGTGAACCCGGACTGCGGACTGAAGACCCGCGGGTATGCGGAGACCGTGGAGTCCCTGCGCAACATCGTCGATGCCACCCGCGCAGTTCGGGCGACGCTGGTCTGACCTGGCCCGCCCTGACTACGCCGGCACAACACGAAGGCCCGACCCCTCGCGGGGTCGGGCCTGTTGTGTGCCTGGAGCGTTGCGGATCTAGACCGAACGCAACACCGCGACGACCTTGCCGAGGACCTCGGCGAAGTCACCCAGGATCGGCTCGAAGTTGGTGTTGCGGGGGAGCAGCCAGGTGTGGCCGTCGCGCTGTCGCAGCACCTTCACCGTGGCTTCGCCGTCGAGCATGGCGGCGACGATCTCGCCGTTCTCCGCGGTCTTCTGCTGGCGGATGACCACCCAGTCGCCATCGCAGATGGCGGCGTCGATCATCGAATCACCGACGACCTTGAGCATGAACAGCTCGCCCTTGCCCACCAGTTGGCGGGGGAGCGGGAAGATCTCGTCGATCTGCTGGTCGGCCATGATCGGGATACCGGCGGCGATGCGGCCGACGAGCGGCACCATCGCCGCATCACCCACCTGGATGCCGGACTGGTAGTCATCGGCGGCGCCTGGCGTGACCTCCTCTGAGGACTGAGGCAGCTCGATGAGCACCTCGAGTGCGCGCGGCCGGTGCGGGTCGCGCCGCAGGTACCCGCTCAGCTCGAGCTGGTGCAGCTGGTGGGTCACGCTCGACAACGAGGACAGACCAACGGCGTCGCCGATCTCGCGCATGCTCGGCGGGTAACCGCGGTCGCGAACCGAACGCTGGATGACGTCCATCACCGCGCGCTGTTTGTCGCTCAGGCTCTTGCGGCGTCGCGTGCCGCCCTTGTCCCGAGGTGTGCTCTGTTGTGCCACGTTGACGCTCCTCTGGTTAGTCGGTTCGGGCTGGTGCTGGTGGGGCTCGTGCTCGCCGGGCTGGTGCTCGTCGGGCTCATACTTCTCGGGCTCGGGCAGCAATGTCGGTGGTGTCTGTTTGAGTGCAGCTACCCGATCGAAACTGTAGCCACAGAGCAGCGGTTCGTAGACATGCATTCGAGTGTGTTGCGGAATCTGTCTCCATAATATCCGGAAACAGGGTTGATTGTTCGAACACTCGAAGATATATTCGGAACATAGATTCGCATCTGGCCCTCCCGGCCGAGGGCCCGATGCGTTACCAGGAGGTTTGACATGAGCGCAGCATTTGCAGCACCGGACAACCACAGCCCGGCCACCCCGCCCACCACACACCTGCGGCTGACCCGCCGCGGGCGGGCCGTTTTCACGGCCCTCGCCGCAGTGCCCCTGGTACTCGGCGTCATCGGCATCGCCGTCAACGGCGGCATGGCCGCGGCAGAGGGCAGCGCGGGTATCGGCGCGGCCGCGTTCGACTACGTCACCATTGAGGCCGGCCAGTCGCTCTGGCAGCTGGCCGAGTCTGTCGCCCCCGGACAAGACCCGCGCGACGTGATCATCGACATCGTCAACCTCAACCAGCTGTCCTCCGAGGCCGTGCAGCCCGGCCAGCGCCTCGCCCTTCCCGCGGACTACTGAGCCGCTCAGCCCGAGCCGCTCAGCCCGGAGCCGCTCGCCCCGCCCCGCCTCGGATACGAGGGGTCGGCCGCGGGCGCAACTAAGCTTGTTCGGGTGACCAGCCTCGACGACCTGCCCCTGCGTGCCAACCTCCGCGGACAAACCCCTTACGGAGCACCCCAGCTGCACGTGCCGGTGGCGTTGAACGTCAACGAGAACACCCACCCGATCCCGCCCGCGGTCGCCGCCGACATCGCGGAGGCCCTGGCCGAGGCGATCCTCACCGTCAACCGGTACCCCGACCGGGAATTCAGCCCGCTGCGGGACGCCCTCGCGGGCTACCTCGGTCACGGTCTCACCCGCGACAACATCTGGGCCGCCAACGGTTCCAACGAGGTTCTGCAGCAGGTTCTGCAGGCCTTCGGCGGGCCGGGCCGGTCTCTGCTCGGCTACGCGCCGACCTACTCGATGTACTCGATCCTCGCCTCCGGCACCGATACCCGCTGGATCCCCGGCGGCCGCGACGCCGACTACGAACTTTCGCCGGAGACCGCCGCCCGCTGGGTGGAGGAAACCTCGCCCGACATCGTCTTCCTCTGCTCACCGAACAACCCGACCGGCACCCCGTTGTCGCTGGAGACCATCGCGGCCGTCTACGACGCCACCCCCGGCATCGTTGTCGTCGACGAGGCCTACGCCGAGTTCGCACCGGACGGCACCGACAGCGCCCTCACCCTGCTGCCCGGCCGGGAGCGCCTGCTCGTGTCCCGGACCATGAGCAAGGCCTTCGCTTTCGCCGGCGTGCGGCTGGGCTACCTGGCCGCCGACCCGGCTGTCACGGATGCGCTACGCCTGGTCCGGCTGCCCTACCACCTGTCCGCCCTCACCCAGGCGGCGGCCGTGGCCGCGCTCGCCCACACGGGTGAGATGCTCGCCATGGTGGACGACATCCGGGTGCAACGCGATCGCCTGGTGACCGAACTGACGAACCTCGGCTTCAGCCCACTGCGCAGCGGAAGCAATTTCGTGTTATTCGGCGGAGTCTCCGACCCGCACGCGATCTTCCAAGCGCTCCTGGCCGAAGGCATCCTGATCCGCGACGTCGGTATCCCCGGCCACCTCCGGGTCTCGGCCGGCACCGAAGCCGAGACGAGCGCGTTCCTGGCCGCCATCGCACGGCTCCGCCCGATAGCCGAATAAACTAACGCCATGAGCAACGTCACGCCCTCGCCTCGCCGTGCCCACCTGCAGCGCGAAACGAGCGAATCGAGCATCGACCTCTCGATCAACCTCGACGGCACCGGGGTGAGCGACATCCACACCAGCGTGCCGTTCTACGACCACCTGCTCACGGCGTTCGCGAAGCACTCGCTGACCGATCTCACCGTGCACGCCACGGGCGACATCGAGATCGATGTGCACCACACCGTCGAGGACATCGGCATCGTCCTGGGCCAGGCCATCAAGCAGGCCCTCGGTGACAAGGCCGGCATCTCCCGATACGGCGACGCCCTGGTGCCGCTGGACGAAGCCCTCGTGCAGGCCGTCGTGGACATCTCCGGTCGGCCGTACCTCGTGCACACCGGCGAGCCCGCCGGATTCGAATTCCACCTCATCGGCGGGCACTTCACCGGCTCGATGGTGCGGCACGTTTTCGAGGCCATCTCCTTCAACGCCGCGTTGACCGTGCACGTCACCGTCCTCGGCGGCCGCGACCCCCACCACATCGCCGAAGCCGAGTTCAAGGCCTTCGCCCGAGCCTTCCGCCAGGCCAAGGCCTACGACCCGCTGGTCTCCGGCATCCCGTCCACCAAGGGCGCACTGTGACCTCGGTCGTCGTCCTGGACTACGGCACGGGCAATGTGCACTCGGCCGTCAAGGCGCTCGAACTCGCAGGCGCCGACGTCACCCTCACCGGCGACCGCAAGCTCGCGCTCGAGGCCGACGGACTCCTGGTCCCCGGCGTCGGCGCGTTCAGCGCCGTGATGGCGGCGCTGAACGACGCCCACGGCGGCGACATCATCGACAAGCGCCTCTCCGGCGGGCGGCCGGTGATGGGCATCTGCGTGGGCATGCAGGTCATGTTCGAACACGGCGTCGAGCGCGGCATCGACACCGCGGGCCTCGGCGAGTGGCCGGGAACCGTCACCGCCCTGCCGGCACCGGTACTGCCGCACATGGGCTGGAACACCGTCACGCCCGACCCCGACACCGTGCTGTTCCGCGGGCTGGAAGAGGAACGGTTCTACTTCGTGCACTCCTATGCCGCCCAGGAATGGAGCCTCGACGTGATGCCGCCCTTCCCGGTTCCCCGTCTAACCTGGGCCGAGCACGGCGCCCCGTTCCTCGCCGCCGTGGAGAACGGTCCGTTGTCGGCCACCCAGTTCCACCCCGAGAAGAGCGGCGACGCGGGCATCCGGCTGCTGAAGAACTGGCTCGGCACGCTCCGCGACTAGACATTCCCCCGTCGGTCGCTCCATCGCGGCCGCACCAACACGAAAAGGTCACCACAGCACATCATGAGCGAGTTCAACAAGACCCCGAAGCTGGTCCTCCTGCCCGCCGTCGACGTCGCCGACGGCAAGGCCGTCCGTCTCACCCAGGGTGAGGCCGGTACCGAGACCAACTACGGCGACCCGATGGATGCCGCCCTCGACTGGGCGAACCAGGGCGCGGAGTGGATCCACCTCGTCGACCTCGACGCCGCATTCGGGCGCGGTAACAACACCGCTGTGCTCAAGAAGGTCATCAAGCAGCTCCGCGGCGTGAATGTGGAGCTCTCCGGCGGCATCCGCGACGACAAGTCCCTCGAAGCGGCGCTGAACACCGGCGTCAAGCGAATCAACCTGGGCACCGCCGCACTGGAGAACCCCGAGTGGGCCGCCAGCGTGATCGCCCAGTACGGCGACGCCATCGCGGTGGGACTGGATGTGCGCGGCACCACCCTTGCCGCCCGCGGCTGGACCAAGGACGGCGGCGACCTGTGGCAGGTGCTGGAGCGCCTCGAAGAGGCCCGTTGCACCCGCTACGTCGTCACCGACGTCACCAAGGACGGCACCCTCAAGGGACCGAACATCGAACTGCTGCGCGAAGTGATGGAGCGCACCCACCGCCCCGTGATCGCCTCCGGAGGTATCTCCAGCCTCGACGACATCGCCGCGCTGCGCGAACTGGTACCCCTCGGCCTGGAAGGCGCGATCGTGGGCAAGGCCCTCTACGCGGGCGCCTTCACCCTCGCCGAGGCGCTGGATGTCTCCGGCGCGTAACCTCGGCTCGACCGGTCGGCCTGACCCCGTCGGCGGCTCCGCCGGTGGGGCTGCCGGCGACACGTCCGCGGATTCGGCCGGCCAGCCCTGGGCGAACCGGTCGCTGGAGGACACCGCGTTCGCCGACGACGACGGCCTCGCGCCGCCCGCCCTGCTGCGCGCGCTCCGCCGCTTTCAGGCCCGCGAGACCGGCGAGGAGGACGTCGTCGACGCCTTCCGTTCGGCGCGCCTGCTGATCCCTCTGGTCACCGCCCTCGGCGCGGATGAGGCCGGCACCGTTTCAGACGGAGCCGCCGGCCCGCACGGGCTGCGGGTGGACAAGACCCAGGAACTGTCGATCATCACCGTGGCCGGCCCGGACGGCCGCGCGGTGCTCCCGGTGTTCTCCTCGGCCGCGGCCATGCACCAGTGGAACGCCCAGGCGCGCCCGGTGCCCGCCGACGCCGTGCGGGTGGCACTGGCGGCGGCCCAGGAGAGCACCGACCTCGTGGTGCTCGACCCCACCGCCGACACCGAGTTCGCGGTGCGCCGACCGGCGCTCTGGGCGATCGCCCAGGGCGCGCCCTGGACCCCCAGCTACGCCAGCCGCTCCGTCGCCGTGGCGTTCGAGGAGTCCATCGCGACCGAGCTGTCAGTGCTCTCCGTGAGCCTGACCGCGGGCGACCCGCAGTCCCGGCTGGCGGGGCCCGAACTGATCGTGCGCCTCGAACTCGTCGACGGGCTCAGCCGTGCCCTCCTGGACGCCACCCTGGCCCGCCTCGCGGCGCGCTGGGCGGCCAACGATGTGATCGCCACCGGGGTGGACTCCCTGCGGGTGCAGCTCGTCGCCTCGGCCTGACCCTCCACGCCCGCCGGCCGCCCGGCCCATCCGTCACCCGCAGAAACAACTGTTGCCCAAGCGGACATGTGCGCCCGGCGCACCGGGCGCAGATGTCCGCATCGGCAACAGATAAGAGCGGCTTTACGAGCCGATGTCGGGGGTATCGGCAAGGATGGGTAGATGACGGAGATCCTCCAGCGCCTCTCACCGGCCACCCGCACCTGGTTCTCCGGCGCGTTCGATGCGCCCACCGAGGCCCAGCTCGGCGCCTGGGACGCCATCTCCCGCGGATCGCACACCCTCGTCGTCGCCCCCACCGGGTCGGGCAAGACCCTGGCCGCGTTCCTCTGGGCCCTCGACGAGCTGTACTCGACCTCCACGACACCGGTTGAACAGGATGCGGCCGCCGCGCCCACCGGCACCCGGGTGCTGTACATCTCGCCGCTGAAGGCTCTCGGCGTTGACGTGGAACGCAACCTGCGCGCCCCGTTGGTGGGCATCGGCCAGGCCGCCGAACGGCTGGGCCTGGCGCCGGTGCGGGTGACCGTTGGCGTGCGCAGCGGCGACACCCCCGCCGCGGACCGCCGGGCGCTCGTGAAGACACCGCCAGAGATCCTCATCACCACCCCCGAATCGCTCTTCCTGATGCTCACGTCCGCCGCCCGCGAGTCCCTGCGCGGCGTCGACACCGTCATCATCGACGAGATCCACGCCGTCGCGGCCAGCAAGCGCGGCGCCCACCTCGCCGTGTCCCTCGAACGCCTCGACGCGCTCCTGGCCACCCCCGCGCAGCGGATCGGCCTGTCCGCCACGGTGCGGCCGGCGTCTGAGGTGGCCCGGTTCCTCGGCGGTCAAGCACCCGTGGAGATCGTGGCGCCCAAGAACGAGAAGCGGTTCGACCTGCGCGTCGTGGTGCCCGTCGACGACATGACCCAGCTCGGCGCCGTGCCCGCCTCGGAGGGCGCCACCTCCGCCGCGGCCCCGCAAACCGGGTCGATCTGGCCGCACGTGGAAGAAGCCATCGTGGACGCCGTGCTCGCGCACTCCTCCTCGATCGTGTTCGCCAACTCCCGCCGCCTCGCCGAACGGCTCACGGCCCGGTTCAACGAGATCTACAGTGAGCGGCTCGCCGCGGCCGAGGAGGCCGAGCTGGTGCTCGCGGGCGGCCCGGACGCCGGGGGAGCGGCCGGTGCCCAGGCCGGCGCAGCATCCGCTGCCCGAACGACCGCCACCGCACCGCCACCGCGGCCGCCCGCCGAGCTGATGGGCGGCAGCGGCCAGACCGAAGGTGCCGAGCTGCTCCTCGCCCGCGCCCACCACGGCTCGGTCAGCAAGGAACAGCGGGCCATGATCGAGGACGACCTCAAGTCCGGCCGGCTGCGTTGCGTGGTGGCCACGTCGAGCCTGGAACTCGGCATCGACATGGGCGAGGTCGACCTGGTCGTGCAGGTGGAATCGCCGCCGTCGGTGGCCAGCGGCCTGCAACGCGTGGGCCGGGCCGGCCACCAGGTCGGCGAGGTGTCCAGGGGCATCATCTTCCCCAAGCACCGGGCCGACCTCATCCACGCCACCGTCGCCGCCGAGCGGATGGTGTCGGGCATGATCGAGTCGCTGCAGGTGCCCGCGAACCCCCTCGACATCCTCGCCCAGCAGACCATCGCCGCCGTCGCGCTCGAACCCATCGACGCCGAGGAATGGTTCGACGCCGTACGGCGCAGCGCCCCGTTCGCCACCCTGCCCCGCTCCGCCTACGAGGCCACCCTCGACCTGCTCGCCGGACGCTACCCGTCCGATCAGTTCGCCGAACTGCGCCCACGGATCATCTGGGACCGCGACACCGGCCTGCTCACCGGCCGGCCCGGCGCGCAGCGCCTGGCCGTCACCAGCGGCGGCACCATCCCCGACCGTGGCCTGTTCGGAGTCTTCATGGTCGGCGGCGACCAGCCCACCGGCCGCCGGGTCGGCGAGCTCGATGAGGAGATGGTCTACGAGTCCCGCGTCGGTGACGTCTTCGCGCTCGGCGCCACGAGTTGGCGCATCCAGGAGATCACCCACGACAGGGTGCTCGTGCTGCCCGCGTTCGGCGAACCGGGCCGGCTGCCGTTCTGGAAGGGCGACGGCCTGGGCCGGCCCGCCGAGCTTGGCGCGGCCATCGGCGCGTTCCTCCGCGAGGTGTCCGCGCTCACGCCCGCGAAGGCCCGCGCCCGCTGCCTGGCCGTCGGCCTCGACGAACGGGCGGTCACCAACCTGCTGGTCTTCCTCGACGAGCAGCGCGCAGCCACCCGCTACCTGCCCACCGACCAGACCCTGGTCGTCGAGAGGTTCCGCGACGAGCTCGGCGACTGGCGAGTCATCCTGCACTCCCCGTTCGGCCTCACCGTGCACGCCCCGTGGGCCCTGGCGGTCGGCGCGCGGGTGCGGGAACGCTTCGGCATCGACGGCGCCTGCGTCGCCAGCGACGACGGCATCGTCGTGCGCATCCCCGACACCGAGGCCGAACCGCCCGGCGCCGACCTCTTCGTCTTCGACCCCGACGAACTCGAGCAATTGGTCACCGACGAGGTCGGCGGCTCCGCCCTGTTCGCCTCCAGATTCAGGGAGTGCGCCGCCCGGGCGCTGCTGCTGCCCCGGTACCGGCCGGGCAGCCGCTCACCGCTCTGGCAGCAACGCCAGAAAGCCGCCCAGCTGCTCGACGTGGCGCGCGAATACCCGTCGTTCCCGATCATCCTCGAAACCATCCGCGAATGCCTGCAGGATGTCTACGACCTGCCCGCCCTCGTGGCCCTGGCCAAGCAGGTGGCCAGCCGCGCCATCCGCCTGGTGGAGACCAGCACCGACTCGGCCAGCCCGTTCGCCAACGCCCTTCTCTTCGGTTACGTCGCGGCGTTCATGTACGAGGGCGACTCGCCGCTGGCCGAACGCCGGGCCACCGCCCTCTCGATCGACTCCGGCCTGCTCGCCGAACTGCTCGGGCGGGTGGAACTGCGGGAGCTGCTCGATCCCGTCGTGATCGACCGTACCGACGCGGAGCTGCAGCGCCTGGCCCCCGACCGCCGGGCCAAGGGCCTGGAGGGCGTGGCCGACCTGCTCCGCGGGCTCGGCCCGCTCACCGTGGCCGAGATCGCCGCCCGACTGCAAGCCGCGACCGGCGTGGCCGAACTGAGCGAGCCGGCGGATGCGGTCGGTGAGTCGGAGTCCGACGGCGCCTCCGCCCCGCCCGCAGCCGGCGAGGCCGAGGCGCGTGCACACCTGGATGCGCTCACCGCCGCGCGCCGCGCCCTCAGGGTGGGCATCGCCGGCGAGGAGCGCTGGGCGGTGATCGAGGACGCCGGCCGGCTGCGTGACGCCCTCGGCGTTCCGCTGGCACCGGGCATCCCGGAGGCCTTCACCGAAAGTGTGAAAGACCCGCTCGGCGACCTGGTCAGCCGGTACGCCCGCACCCACGGCCCGTTCACCACCGCCGATGTCGCCGCCAGATTCGGGTTCGGCACGGCCATCGCCTTGGGCGCCCTGCGCCGCCTGGCGGATGCCCGCAGGATCGTCGAGGGCGAGTTCCGCCCGCACGGCAGCGGCAGCGAATGGTGCGACGCCGAGGTGCTGCGGCGCCTGCGGCGACGCTCGCTCGCCGCGCTCCGACACGAGGTGGAGCCTGTCGACCAGGCCACCCTCGGTCGATTCCTGCCGGCCTGGCAGCACGTGGGCGGTAAGTTGCGTGGTGTCGACGGCGTGGTCTCCGTGATCGAACAGCTCGAGGGCGCTCGCATCCCGGCCTCCGCCTGGGAAACCCTGATCCTCCCCGCCCGGGTGAGCGACTACAACCCGGGCATGCTCGACGAACTCACCAACGCCGGCGAGGTGCTCTGGGCCGGCGCCGGAACGCTCGCCGGCAACGATGGTTGGGTGAGCCTGCATCTGGCCGACACCGCCCCGCTCACCCTGCCGGTGCCCACCGAGCTGGACACCACGGCGCTGCAGCGGGAGATCCTCGCCACGCTGGGCGGTGGTGGTGGCTACTTCTTCCGGCAGCTGGCCGATTCGGTCGGCAGCCAGGACGACGGTGCCCTCGTCGACGCGCTGTGGGACCTGGTCTGGTCCGGACTGGTGAGCAACGACACCTTCGCCCCGGTGCGCTCGCTGGTCTCCGGCGGCAAGACCGCGCACTCCACCCGCCGGGCCGCACCGCGCGCCCGGCTGCACCGCGGCCGCGCCCTACCCCGGCCCAGCCTGCCCAGCCGGCAGGGCCCGCCCACGGTCTCCGGCCGCTGGTCGATCGTGCCCGTCGCCGACACCTCGGCCACCCGCCGCGCACACGCGTTGGGCGAGACCATGCTCGAACGCTACGGCGTGGTCACCCGCGGCGCCGTGATGGGCGAGAACGTGCTCGGCGGCTTCGCCCTAGTCTATAAGACCCTCAGCGGCTTCGAGGAGATGGGCCGCTGCCGCCGGGGCTACTTCGTGGAGGGCCTCGGCGCCTCCCAGTTCGCCACCGCCGGCACCATCGACCGGATGCGCGGCTACGTCGACCAGCGGGAACGCGCCGAACGCGGCGACAGGTCGGTTTCCGCCGCGGTGACCCTCGCCGCCACCGACCCGGCCAACCCCTACGGCGCCGTGCTGCCCTGGCCGGCCCTGCCCGAGGGCACCGGTCACCGGCCCGGCCGGAAGGCCGGCGGCCTGGTGGTACTCGTCGACGGGCACCTGGTGCTCTACGTGGAGCGCGGCGGCAAGTCGATGCTGGTGTTCGATCCGGCCGCCGCCGTTGACGGAGAGGCCGGCGAGACCGGTGCGGGTGCAGCCGAAGACGCACCCGCACCCGCCGCGACGCCCCGTTCGGCTCCGGCGACGGCACCTGCCTCCCGCGCGGCACCGGGCACAGCGGGCACCCCACGACCGGCGGCATCCGAGACCGTGCTCGCGGCGACCCGGTCGCTGGCCGCGACCGTCACCGCCGGGCGGGTGCCCAAGCTCGCCGTGGAAACCGTGAACGCCGAGTTTGTGCTCGGCACCACCGTGGGCGACGCGTTGCGCGCCGCCGGCTTCACCGAGACGCCGAGGGGGCTGAGGCTCAGTGCCTGAGGGTGACACCGTCTACCGCAGCGCCCGCAGTCTCGACGACGCCCTGCACGGCGCCACCCTCACGCACTGCGACATCCGGGTGCCCGCCTTCGCCACCGTCGACCTGACCGGCCAGACCGTGCACGAGGTCATCAGCCGCGGCAAACACCTGGTGGCGCACGTGGGGGAGACCAGCATCCACTCGCACCTGAAGATGGAGGGCACCTGGCACCTCTACCGGCACGGCACCAAATGGCAGCGGCCCGCATTCCAGGCCCGCATCGTGCTGGAGACCGCGGACTGGGTGGCCGTGGGATTCGAGCTGGGCACCCTCGAGCTGTTTCCCACCCCGGAGGACGAGCAGCACCTCGGCTACCTCGGTCCCGACCTGCTCGGCCCGAACTGGGACGCCGCGGAGGCCGTGCGCCGGCTCCGCGCAGCCGCGGACAGCGCCGCCGGAGACAGCACTGCCGAAGACACTGCAGCGGGGGACCGGCCGGTGGCGGTCGCCCTCGGCGACCAGCGCAACCTCGCCGGGCTCGGGAATGTGTACGTCAACGAACTGTGTTTCCTGCGCGGGCTGCTGCCCACCCGGCCGATCGCTGAGGTCACCGATGTCGCCGGCCTGGTCGCGCTGGCGCACCGGCTGATCACGGCCAACCGGGACCGTTCGGAGCGCACCACCACCGGCAACCTGCGCCGGGGCGCACGCACTTTCGTCTACGGGCGCGAACGGCAGCCGTGCCGACGATGCGGCACGAGCATCCGCAGTGGCCGGCTGGGCCGCAGCGAACTCGAACAGCGGGTCACCTACTGGTGCCCGCGCTGCCAAACCTGAGCCAACTGTTGCCCGTCCGGACAATTGTGCCGGCGCACCGGACGCACATGTCTGATTCGGCAACAGTTGCGGGGGAGGGAGCTAGTTGACCGGGCCGGTGAACTTCTCGCCGGGGCCCTGGCCGATGGGGTCCGGGATGGTCGACGCCTCGCGGAACGCCAGCTGCAACGACCGCAGCCCGTCGCGCAGGCTCCGCGCGTGCATGTCCGAGATATCGGGGGCGGATGCCGTGATCAGGCCGGCGAGGGCCGTGATCAACTTGCGCGCCTCGTCCAGGTCGATCTGCGTGTCGGGGTCGTCGGCGAGGCCCACCTTGACCGCCGAGGCGCTCATCAGGTGCACCGCCGCGGTCGTGATGATCTCCACCGCCGCCACATCCGCGATGTCTCTCGTGGCCTGGCCGGACTGGTCCTGATCGTAATTGTCGCTCACTGGTTTCCTCTGCTATGCTTACCCGGGCTCCGAGATGAAAGTCTCGGTACGAAAGTGGATAATCTCCCACCCGCGCTTGACCGCTTCATAAAGGTTACCGGGTTGTTTGCACTCCGCCGTCGCTCGCTGGTTTCCAGCTTGCACGGTAGATAGGGTGCCGTACGTGGTTGATGAGTGACGGAACAAGGAAATGTTCCAGATCCCAGGAATTGCGCGCGCGATTGTCTCCTCTTCGTCTCCGGACGACATCCGTTGTCAGGCTGTAGCCACGATGCTTGAGTAGAGGAGAGACGCATCAGCGATCCCCGTACAAATGACCGTATCCGCGTCCCCGAAGTCCGTCTCGTTGGTCCCAACGGCGAACAGGTTGGGGTCGTGGCGATTGATGTCGCCCTGCGCCTGGCACAGGAGGCTGACCTCGATCTGGTCGAAGTAGCCCCCACGTCCAAGCCGCCGGTCGCGAAGATCATGGATTACGGCAAGTTCAAGTACGAAGCTGCGCAGAAGGCGAAAGAAGCCAGGCGCAACCAGGCGAACACGATCCTCAAAGAGGTTCGTTTCCGTCTCAAGATTGATAAGCACGACTACGAGACCAAGCGCAAGCGCGCCGAAGGCTTCCTGAAGGCCGGCGACAAGGTCAAGGCCATGATTCTGTTCCGTGGCCGTGAACAGTCCCGTCCCGATCAGGGTGTACGTCTGCTTCAGAGATTTGCCGAGGATGTCGCGGAATTCGGTTCTGTGGAATCGAGCCCGACCATCGACGGTCGAAACATGGTCATGGTGATTGGCCCGCTGAAGAACAAATCAGAGGCCAAGGCAGAGGCCAATGCACATAGAGCTGCAGATAAAGCAGCCAAACAGGAGGAAAAGAATGCCTAAGCAGAAGACCCACTCTGGGACAAAGAAGCGTTTCAAGGTCACTGGCTCCGGCAAGATCATGAAGCAGCAGGCCGGACTTCGCCACAACCTCGAGGTCAAGAGCACGCAGCGCAAGTCCCGCCTGAACCAGGACCAGGTTCTCGCCAAGGCCGACGTCAAGGCCATCAAGAAGCTTCTCGGCCACTAGGCCCCGTACCCCTAAAGGAATTAGAAAATGGCAAGAGTAAAGAGGGCCGTAAACGCCCACAAGAAGCGTCGCGTAATCCTTGAGCGCGCCCAGGGTTACCGCGGTCAGCGTTCACGCCTGTACCGCAAGGCCAAGGAGCAGGTCACTCACTCCCTCGTCTACAGCTACCGTGACCGTCGTGCACGCAAGGGTGACTTCCGTCGCCTGTGGATCCAGCGCATCAACGCTGCGTCCCGTGCGAACGGCCTGACCTACAACCGCCTCATCCAGGGCCTGGCCCTGGCCGGCATCCAGGTTGACCGTCGCATCCTCGCCGACCTCGCCGTCACCGAGCCCGCCACCTTCGCGGCCATCGTTGAGAGCGCCAAGGCAGCACTGCCCGCTGACACCTCCGCAGCCAAGGTTGCCAAGTAGTCACACCTGCTTGTTTCACGGGAGCGACCATCACTGATGGTCGCTCCCGTTTTGCGTACCCTGCGGCGCATTAGATGGCCGGGGTGCCCGGCACCTAAACTGGGTGCATGCTAGATAACCCCCGATCTCCTCGCGTGCGTGCCGTCGCGAAACTTGCGAACCGAGCCGCCCGCTCCGAGACGGGACTGTTCCTCCTCGAGGGTCCGCAGGCCGTCTCCGAAGCCCTCACCTTCCGCCCCGAACTCGTCGTGGAGTTGTACGCCACTCCCACGGCCCTCGAGCGCTACACCGAGATCGGCGATGCCGCGGTCGCCGCCGGCGTGGACGTGGAATTCGTCACCGAGCAGGTGCTCGAGACGATGGCCGACACCGTCACCCCGCAGGGCTTCATCGCGGTGTGCCACCAGTTCCCCACCTCGATCAAGAAGATCTTCGCCAACGAGCCCAAGCTCATCGCCATCCTCGAAGAGGTGCGCGATCCCGGCAACGCCGGCACCATCATCCGGGCAGCGGATGCGGCGGGCGCCGACGCCGTGATCTTCACCGGCCGCAGCGTGGACCTGTACAACCCCAAGGTGGTGCGCTCCTCCACCGGTTCGATCTTCCACCTGCCCGTCGCCGTTGGCGTCACTCTCACCGATGTGCGTGAGCGGGCGAAGTTCGCCGGCATGCAGATCCTCGCCGCCGACATCAAGGGCGAGGACCTGCTCGCGGCCCGCAATAGCGGCCTACTCGCCGGGCCCACCGCCTGGTTGTTCGGCAATGAGGCCCGCGGTCTCACCGAGGAAGACCTGGCCATGGCGGACCGTTCGATCAGCGTTCCCATCTACGGTCACGCGGAATCGATGAACCTGGCGACGGCCGCTTCGGTGTGTCTCTACGAAAGCGCGTTCTCGCACCGCCCTTAGCATCTTTCCCGGTCGGGCGTCTATTACGTTTGGGTTACCGACCGGGTTAAAGCTGCGGTAAAGGTGGTCGGTCTGGCAGCACGGGCCTAAGTTGGAGGGTATGGAGCCAACAGACGCATCACCGGCGACGTCCAACATCACCGTGCGCCGGGGCGAACCCCTGGTCGTTATGACGGACGTCAACAAGCACTACGGGGAACTGCACGTTCTGAAGAACATCAATGCCACCGTCACCCGCGGCGAGGTCGTGGTGGTCATCGGTCCCAGCGGCTCGGGCAAGTCCACCCTGTGCCGGGCCATCAACCGGCTCGAGACCATTGACTCCGGCTCGATCACCATCGACGGCATGGAACTGCCGGCCGAGGGCAAGGCCCTCGCCCATCTCCGGGCCGACGTGGGCATGGTATTCCAGGCGTTCAACCTCTTCGCGCACAAGACCGTGCTCGAGAACGTGACGCTCGGCCCCATCAAGGTGCGCGGCATGAGCAAGGCGGACGCCGAGAAGAAGGCCATGGCGTTGCTCGAACGCGTCGGGGTTGCCAACCAGGCCAAGAAGATGCCATCCCAGCTCTCCGGTGGCCAGCAGCAGCGTGTGGCCATCGCCCGGGCCCTGGCCATGGACCCCAAGGTGATCCTGCTCGACGAGCCCACCAGCGCGCTCGACCCCGAGATGATCAATGAGGTGCTCGAAGTGATGGTCAACCTCGCCAATGAGGGCATGACCATGATCGTCGTCACGCACGAGATGGGCTTCGCCCGGAAGGCCGCCGATCGGGTCATCTTCATGGCCGAGGGTGACATCGTCGAGGAAACCACCCCGGAGAAATTCTTTACCAACCCCCAGAGCACGAGAGCGAAGGACTTCCTCTCCAAAATACTTGCCCACTAATCTGTCGGCGAGACACACAGCACACAGGAGGAAACCATGAGACGCAACAAGGGTCTAATGATCTCAGCCATCGCTCTGGCCGGAGCGTTCGCGCTGAGCGGCTGCACCGATTCGGGCGCAAGCACGCCGTCCGCGGCACCCGTGGAAGAGGTGACCTTCGATGAGGGCACCACCATGGCGGCGCTGAACGAGGCCGGCGAGATCACCATCGGCACCAAGTTCGACCAGCCGCTCTTCGGCCTCAAGGGCCCGGATGGGGACCCGGTCGGCTTCGACGTCGAAATCGGCAAGCTCATCGCATCGAAGCTCGGCATTGAGGCGTCGGGCATCACCTGGACCGAGACCGTGTCCGCTAACCGCGAGCCGTTCATCCAGAACGGTGACGTCGACCTGGTCGTCGCCACCTACACGATCAACGACGCGCGCAAGGAAGTTGTCTCCTTTGCCGGCCCGTACTACGAGGCTGGACAGGATCTCCTCGTTCTCGCGGGTAACGAAGCTGACATCGCCGGACCGGAGGACCTCGCTGACAAGAAGGTTTGCACCGTGAGCGGTTCGACGTCGGAGAAGAACATCGCCGCGTACACGACCAACGTCATCGCGACCGACACCTACTCCAACTGCCTCGGCCCGCTGCGCAGCGGCGAGGTCGACGCAGTCACCACCGACAACGTGATCCTGGCCGGCCTCGCCGACCAGAACGCCGGTGAGTTCGAGGTTGTCGGCAACCCGTTCACCGCGGAGCCCTACGGCATCGGCCTGGCCAAGGACGACACCGAGTTCCGCAACTTCATCAACGACGTTCTTGAAGAAGCCTACGAGGACGGCACCTGGGCCGAGGCCTGGGAGGGCACCGCGGGCTCCGTGCTCGAAACGCCTGAGCCGCCGGCGGTCGACCGCTACTAGCACCACCGCACCGACCGATCGGGGTGGCCGCACCGGCCACCCCGATCGGCAGTTTTTCCGCTTTTGAAACACCCAGACCCAACTGAAGACCAACACAGAAGAGGAGGTGAGTCATGGACGCAGTCATCGAAAACCTGCCGCTCTTTCTGGAAGGCTTCCGGAACACGCTCGGGTTGCTGATTCTCTCCGGCATCGGCGCGCTCGTGCTCGGAACCATCGTCGCCGCCCTGCGAATCTCGCCCATCGCATCGTTCCGCGGATTTGCAACCGTCTACACCGAAATCGTGCGGAACACCCCGCTCACCCTCGTGCTGTTCTTCTGCGCCTTCATGCTGCCGTACCTGCAATTCTCGCCAGGCTACTTCCCCCTCGCCGTGATCGGTCTGACGGTCTATACCTCGCCGTTCATCGCCGAGGCGCTGCGCTCCGGCATCAACGGGGTCCCGGTCGGCCAGGCCGAGGCGGCACGCAGCGTCGGCCTCACCTTCGGACAGTCGTTGTCGTACGTGATCATGCCCCAGGCCATCCGCATGGTGATCCCGCCTCTGATCAACGTTCTCATCGCACTCACGAAGAACACCTCCGTCGCCGGCGCCTTCTTCGTCTTCGAGCTCTTCGGGGCAGCCCGCCGGGTCGTCAACGACCGCGGCGACGCCGTCATCGCGATCTTGCTCGCCGTGGCGTTCTTCTACCTGATCATCACGATCACACTCGGGCAGATCGCCGCCCGGGTGGAAAAGAAAGTTGCGGTGCTGCGATGACCTCGGTCCTGTACGACGCGCCGGGGCCCAGGGCCCGCGCCCGTTCCAGAGTCATTTCCGTTGTCGGTATCGTGATCATCCTCGGGGGCCTGGCCCTGCTGGTGCTCGCCCTCGGCGCCCCCAAGCCCAACGCCAACGGCGCCGTGCAGCCCGGTCTCTGGGACCCGACCCGATGGGACGTCTTCACCGACGTCCAGGTGTGGCGATCGATCGGCGAGGGCGTGCTCGCCACGCTACGGATGGCCGGCGTCGCCGCCGTGATCGCACTGGTGCTTGGCGTCGTGTTCTCCTTCGCCCGCGCGGCCGACCACAAGGCCATCGCGATCCCGGCTGCGATCATCCTCGAGTTCGTCCGCGGGATGCCCGTCCTGCTGATGATGCTCTTCATCCTGCTGGTCTTTTCCAGCGGTCAATACTGGGCCGGTGTCGCAGCCCTCGGCCTGTACAACGGCGCAATCATCGGTGAGGCGCTCCGAGCGGGCATCCAGTCGCTGCCACGCGGTCAACGCGAAGCCGGCCTCGCCATCGGCCTGACCCCGTTGTCGACCCGGTTCCGCATCGAGTTCCCGCAGGCGTTCCGTCAGATGCTGCCGATCATCATCGCGCAGCTCGTGGTGCTGCTCAAGGACACCTCGCTGGCCTTCGTCGTCGGCTACAGCGAACTGTTGCGCGTCGGCGCGCGCAACCTGCCGGACTACTTCGGTAACCGGTACTTCTTCTCCTTCTTCCTCGTAGTCCTCGTGATCTACCTGGCCATGAACCTGTCCCTGTCGTGGTTCGCGCGGTTCATCGCCCGGCGTTCAGGCCCCAAGTCAGGCAAACTGATCGGCCCCGTGGCGCCGGAGCCGATTCCCGATAGCTCACTGAGTGCGGGTGCCGGTGTAGGTGCCGGTGCCGACGGCGGAGACTCCGGCCGCTGACCCGACCACGTTGTGCCCGGCCGCAGCCCACCCGCGGCCGGGCACTAAACTTGGGTCTCGTGTCTGCCCCCACTGAAATATCCGAACCCGTTGTCACCGCGGCCGTCGACGCCGCCCTCGCGGCCATCGACGCCGCGACTGACTCCGTCGCCCTCAAGGCCGTGCGCTCGGCGCACGTCGGCGAGGCCTCGCCGCTGGCCGCGCTGAACGCCCTCATGCGCAGCGTGCCCGGCGACCAGAAGGCCGCCGCCGGGAAGCTCGTCGGCCAGGCCCGCGCCCGGGTGAACCAGGCGCTGGGCGCCCGCGAAGCCGCCATCGTCGAAGCCGAGGCCACCGCCCAGCTCGCCGCTGAAGCCGTGGACGTCACCGCCGCCGCCTCCACTTGGCGGGCCGGCGCGCGCCATCCGCTCACCCTGCTGCAGGAACGCGTCTCTGACGTGTTCGTGGGCATGGGCTGGGAGGTCGCCGAAGGACCAGAGCTCGAGAGCGAGTGGTTCAACTTCGACGCGCTCAACTTCGACGAGGACCACCCGGCCCGTGCCATGCAGGACACCTTCTTCATCGACCCGCCCGAGGCGCACCTGGTGCTGCGCACCCATACCTCGCCCGTGCAGCTGCGCGCGCTGCTCGGCACCGAACCGCCCGTGTACCGCATCGCGCCCGGCCGGGTCTACCGCACCGACGAGCTCGACGCGACTCACACCCCGGTGTTCCACCAGATCGAGGGCATCGCCGTGGACAAGGGCCTCACCATGGCGCACCTGCGCGGCACCCTCGACCACTTCGTCAAGGCCCTGTTCGGCGACGAAGCCAAGGTGCGCCTGCGCCCCAACTACTTCCCGTTCACCGAGCCGAGCGCCGAGCTCGACCTCTGGCACCCCACCTTCAAGGACGGTGCCCGCTGGATCGAGTGGGGCGGCTGCGGCATGGTCAACGCCAATGTGCTGCGCTCCGCCGGCCTGGACCCCGAGGTCTACTCCGGATTCGCGTTCGGCGTCGGCGTCGAACGAGCACTGATGTTCCGCAACGATGTGAAGGATATGCACGACATGGTCGAAGGCGACGTTCGGTTCAGCCAGCAGTATGGGATGGCCGTCTGATGCGCGTTCCCCTGAGCTGGCTCGGCGAATTCGTCGACCTCGAACCCGGCACCACCCCCGAAGCCGTGCACGCCGCCCTGGTGAGCGTGGGCCTGGAAGAAGAAGATATCCACCGCTTCGAGTTGACCGGACCCATCGTGGTCGGCCAGGTTCTCGAGTTCGTCGGTGAGGTGCAGACCAACGGCAAGACCATCAACTGGTGCCAGGTGCGCGTCGCCGCGGACGGCGAACTCGCCGCCGACGGCGGCCCCGCCATTCACGGCATCGTCTGTGGCGCGCACAACTTCGTCGTCGGCGACAAGGTCGTCGTGACCCTGCCCGGCGCCGTGCTGCCCGGCCCGTTCCCGATCGCGCCGCGCAAGACCTACGGCCACGTCTCCGACGGCATGATCGCGTCGGCCCGTGAGCTCGGCCTCGGCGACGAGCACGCCGGCATCCTGGTGCTCGGCGACCTCGGGCTCGACCCCGAGGTGGGCACGGATGCGATCAGCCTGCTGGGCTTGGACGACTCCGCCGTGGAGATCAACGTCACCCCCGACCGCGGCTACGCCTTCTCGATCCGCGGAGTGGCCCGCGAGTACTCGCACGCCACCGGAGCGACCTTCCGCGACCCGGCCCTGGCCGTCACCGCGACAGCGTCCACCGAGGTCTTCCCGGTCTCGATTGAGGACACCGCCCCGATCCGCGACCGCATCGGCGCGAGCGTCTTCGTCACCCGCGTCGTGCGCGGCGTCGACCCCACCCGGCCGTCGCCGGCCTGGCTGATCGCCCGGCTCAAGCTGGCCGGGATCCGCTCGATCTCGCTGATCGTGGACATCACCAACTACGTGATGATCGAACTCGGCCAGCCGATCCACGGCTACGACCTCGACAAGCTCACCGGCGGCCTCGTCGTGCGTCGCGCGCAGCCCGGCGAGAAGCTCGTCACCCTCGACGACGTCACCCGCACCCTCAACCCCGAAGACCTGCTGATCACCGACGGGTCCGGCCCGATCGGCCTCGCCGGTGTGATGGGCGGCGCGACCACCGAGATCGGCGCAGGAACCACCAACGTGCTGATCGAAGCCGCGAACTTCGACCCGGTGTCGATCGCACGCACCGCCCGCCGGCACAAGCTGCCCAGCGAAGCGTCCCGCCGGTTCGAGCGCGGCGTCGACCCCGAGGTTGCCGCCGTGGCTGCCGCCCGGGTGGTGCAGCTTCTCGTGGAACTCGCCGGGGGAGTGGCCGACGGACTCGGCTCGCTGCACGACGCCACCCCGGAGCGTGGCCCGATCGACCTGCCCACCGGCTTCGTCTCCGGCCTGATCGGCTTGGAGTACACCCGCGAGGAGGTGCGCACCTCGCTGGCCGAGATCGGCGCCTCGATGACCGAGACCGCGACCGGCCTGGCCGTGACCGCGCCGAGTTGGCGTCCGGACCTCACCGACAAGTGGACCCTCGCCGAGGAGGTCGCCCGCATCGTCGGATACGACCGCATCCCGTCTGTGCTACCCATCGCCCCGCCCGGCCGCGGCCTCACCCGCACCCAGCAGCTCAAGCGCTCGGTCGCCACGGTGCTCGCCGCCACCGGACACACCGAGGTGCTGGCCTACCCGTTCGTCGCCGAGAAGGCGAACAACCTGTTCGGCGACCCCGCCAGCAGCACGGTTCCGCAGATCAAGGTCGCCAACCCGCTCGACGGCGAGGCCCCGTTCATGCGCACCTCGATGCTGCCCGGCCTGCTGCAGATCGCACACCGCAACCTGTCCCGCGGCTCGACCGACCTGGCGATCTTCGAGCTCGGCTCGGTCTTCCGCCCGGTCGAGGGCGTCAGCTACGGCAGCACCATCGTGCCGCCGGCCGCGGTGCGGCCCAGCGCGGAACTCGAGGCGAAACTGAACGCCGGCATCCCGCCGCAGCCGTTCACCGCCGGTATCGTGCTGCTCGGCAACACCGTGCGGCACCAGCCCGGCCAGGCACCCATCGCCGCATCCTGGCAGGACGCCCTCACCGCCGTCGCGCAGATCGGCCTCGCGGTCGGCCTGCCGATCCTGGTGCGCCAGGGCACCCACCAGGCCATGCACCCCGGCCGCACCGCCGAGCTGTTCGTGGCCACGGATGCCGGCGAGCTGTCGGTGGGCTTCGCGGGCGAACTGCTGCCCGCCGTGGCCCGCGGCGCCGACCTGCCCGCCGTGGTCGCGGTCGTCGAGCTCAACCTGTCCGCGGTCTTCGCCCAGGTCACCGGGGAGCTGCAGGCCACCGTGATCGGCACCAAGCCCGCCGCCACCCAGGACCTCTCGCTCGTGGTGGGTGTGCAGGTTCCTGCCAGGGACGTGCTCACGGCCGTGCGGGAGGGCAGCGGCACGTTGCTGGAAAGCATCGAGCTGGTCGACGACTACCGCGGAACGGGCATCGAGGCCGGGCAGAAGTCGCTCACCTTCGCGCTGCGGTTCCGGGCGCCGGACCGCACCCTCACCGCCGCAGAGGCCAGCGACGCGAAGCTGGCCGGCGTGCAACTCGCCGCCGCCCGCTACGGAGCGCACCTACGCGAATAATTTCGACGCTGCCGAGCCCTGCCGTCACTCCTTTCGCCGAACCGGGTTGATCCGGTCGGGCTGCGTGGCGGCAGGTCTCGAGCGTGGCGGCACGTCCCGAGTGCGGCGGCACGTTTTGGTGCGCGTGCCGCGGGGACTTGCGCGTGCCGCGGGGGTTTGCACGTGCCGCGGAGACTTGCGCTTGCCGCGGGGACTTGCGCGTGCCGCGGGGCTTCATTGGGCAATGCGCGATTGTCGGGCTGTGCTGGCGTCCGGGTAGGTTTGGTCCATGGTCTTTTCGGTAGCGGTTGCGGGCGCCAGCGGGTATGCGGGCGGTGAGCTGCTGCGTTTGCTGGCCGCTCACCCCGATTTCGAGGTGCGCACGGTCACTGCGCACAGCAACTCCGGCCAGCGCCTGGTCGACGTGCAACCACACCTGCGCTCACTGTCCCACCTCGTGCTGGCCGACACGGATGCGACCACCCTGGCCGGCCACGACGTCGTCTTCCTCGCCCTCCCGCACGGCGCATCCGGGGCACTGACCACCCAACTGAGTGCCGACACCCTCGTGGTGGACTGCGGCGCGGACCACCGCCTCGAGAGCGAGGCCGACTGGGCCGCGTTCTACGGCGGCGACTACTTCGGCGCCTGGGCCTACGGTGTGCCCGAACTGCCCGTCGCCGGCGGCCGGCAACGTGACCGGCTGATCGGCGCCCGCCGCATCGCCGCGCCGGGCTGCAACGCCAGCACGGTCGCCCTCGCCCTGGCCCCCGGCATCCTCGCGGGCGTGATCGAACCGGCCGACATCGTCGCCGTGCTCGCCGTCGGCCCCTCCGGCGCCGGTAAGAGCCTCAAGGTGCCCAATCTCGCCGCCGAGATCCTCGGCTCCGCCAACCCCTACGCCGTCGGCGGCAGCCACCGGCACATCCCCGAGATCCAGCAGAGCCTGCGCTGGGCCGGCGCGACCGGGCCCACCGTGTCGTTCACCCCGGTGATCGTGCCGATGTCGCGCGGCATTCTCGCCACCTCGACGGCCCGCCTGGTACCTGGCACCAGCGCCGCCGCCGTGCGCCACGCCTGGGAATCCCTTTACGCCGACGAACCGTTCGTGCACGTCCTGCCGACCGGCCAGTTCCCGCGTACCGCCGACGTTCTCGGCGCCAACACCGCCCTCATCGGCCTCGCGATCGACGAAGCCGCCGGCCGGGTGGTCACGGTCACCGCCGTCGACAACCTCGTCAAGGGCACCGCCGGCGCCGCCATCCAATCCGCCAACATTGCCCTGGGGCTGCCCGAAACCCGCGGCCTCAGTACGAATGGAGTTGCCCCGTGAGCGTCACCGCCCCCGCCGGATTCGCCGCCGCCGGCGTCACCGCCGGCCTCAAGAAGTCCGGTGGCCTCGACCTGGCCATCGTCGCCAACCTCGGCCCGCTCGCCAACGCCGCGACGGTGTTCACCAGCAACCGGTGCAAGGCCAACCCGATCATCTGGAGCCAGCAGGTGATGAGCGACGGCCGCGTCAGCGCCATCGTCCTGAACTCCGGCGGCGCCAACTGCTACACCGGCAGCATCGGCTTCCAGACCACCCACGCCACGGCCGAGGCCGTTGCCGAACAGCTCCAGGTCTCCTCCGGCGACGTTCTGGTCTGTTCCACCGGCCTGATCGGGGAGCAGCTCGACCTCGGCAAGATCACCGCGGGCGTCTTCGACGCCGGCGTGGCCCTCAAGGACGCCGCCGCATCCTCTGCCTCCGCAGGCCTCGCCGCCGCGCAGGCGATCATGACCACCGACACCCGGCCCAAACAGGCCACCCAGGTGTCCCCGGCCGGCTGGACCATCGGCGGGATGGCCAAGGGCGCCGGGATGCTCGCCCCCGGCCTGGCCACCATGCTCGTCGTGATCACCACCGACGCCGTCCTGTCCTCCGCACAGCTGGATGCCGCGTTGCGGCAAGCCACCAGGGTAACCTTCGACAGGCTCGACTCCGACGGCTGCATGTCCACCAACGACACCGTCAGCCTGCTGGCCTCCGGCGCCAGCGGCGTCGACGCGGACCCCGAAGAATTCACCACCGCGCTCACCAACCTGTGCCGCGACCTGACCCTGCAGCTTCAGGGCGACGCCGAGGGCGCCTCGCACGATGTGGCCATCGAGGTTTGTAACGCCGCGTCCGAAACCGAGGCCGTCACGGTGGCCCGCGCCGTGTCGCGCAGCAATCTGTTCAAGGCCGCGATCTACGGCAACGACCCCAACTGGGGCCGGGTGCTCGCCGCGGTGGGCACCATCCCCGAGGCCGACGCGGCATTCGACCCGTATGGCATCGATGTGGCCATCAACGGCATCCAGGTCTGTACGGCGGGCGAGCCGGACCAGCCGCGCGAGCTGGTCGACCTCACCCCGCGCGCCGTTTCGGTGGTCATCGACCTGCACGCCGGCACCGCGGGCGCCACGATCTGGACCAACGACCTCACCCACGACTACGTCGAAGAGAACAGCGCGTACTCCAGCTGATGAGCACCGAGCCGATGAGCACCGCCACTCCCGCCACACCGCCACAGGTTCCCACCCTCGACGACGTCGACAACACCCCCGCGGAGGCGAAGGTCAAGGCCGCCACGCTGATCGAGGCCCTGCCCTGGCTGAAGAAGTTCCACGACCAGATCATCGTCGTCAAGTTCGGCGGCAACGCCATGGTCAGCGAGGAACTGCAGCGCGCGTTCGCCGAGGACATGGTGTACCTCCGCTACGCGGGCATCCGCCCCGTCGTGGTGCACGGCGGCGGCCCGCAGATCTCCGCGATGCTCGCCCGCCTCGGTATCGAGAGTGAATTCCGCGGTGGCTACAGGGTCACCACCCCCGAGGCCATGGACGTGGTGCGGATGGTGCTCACCGGACAGATCAACCGCGACCTGGTCAGCCACATCAACGCGCACGGCCCCCTCGCCGCCGGCCTCAGCGGCGAAGACGCCGGCCTGTTCCGCGGACGCCGCCGCGGTGTCGTCATCGACGGCGAAGAGGTGGACCTCGGCCTGGTCGGTGACGTGATCGGCGTGGATCCCGAGGCCGTGCACGCGCAGCTGAGCGCCGGCCGGATTCCGGTGGTCTCGTCGATCGCGCCGGACGTTGAGGTGCCGGGCCAGTCGCTCAACGTCAACGCGGATGCCGCCGCCGCGGCCCTCGCCGTGTCTTTGAACGCCGCCAAGCTCGTGATCCTCACCGACGTGGCCGGCCTGTACAGCGACTGGCCCAACCGCGACTCTCTCGTGTCGGTCATCGACGTCGATGCGCTCCGCACCCTGCTTCCCGATCTCGAATCGGGAATGATCCCCAAGATGACAGCCTGCCTGGACGCCGTCGAGGGCGGCGTCGCCAAAGCGGCGATCATCGATGGTCGAGTGCCGCACTCGATCCTGGTCGAAATCTTCACCGGAAGCGGTATCGGTACTGAGGTGGTTCCCGCATGACCCTGCACGAACGCTACGCAGACGCAATGATGAAAACCCTGTCGCCCCCGCTGGCCGTGCTGGTGCGCGGTGAGGGCTGCTACGTCTGGGACGAGAACGGCACCAAATACCTCGACTTCCTGGCCGGCATCGCCGTCAACTCCCTCGGCCACGCCCACCCCGACATGGTCGCCGCCGCCCAGCAGCAGATCGGCACCCTCGCGCACATCTCCAACTACTTCGCCTCGCCGTCGCAGATCGAGCTGGCCGAGCGGCTCAAACGCCTCACCGGTGCGGGCGACGCCGGCCGGGTCTATTTCTGCAATTCCGGAGCCGAGGCCAACGAGGCCGCGTTCAAGCTCGCCCGGCTGAACACCGCCGGCGGTCGCCGCAGCCGGATCCTCGCGCTGAACGACTCGTTCCATGGCCGCACCATGGGCGCGCTCGCCCTCACCGGCAAGCCGCTGATGCGCGCCCCGTTCGAACCCGTTCCCGGTGGTGTGCAGCACATCGAGACCAGCATCGCCGCCCTCGAGCGTGAACTGGACGACACCGTCGCCGCACTGTTCCTCGAACCCGTCAAGGGTGAGGCCGGCGTCATCGACCTGCCCGAGGGCTACCTGCACCGCGCCCGCGAGCTCTGCACCCAGCACGGCGTGCTGCTCATCATCGACGAGGTGCAGACCGGCGCCGGCCGCACGGGCAAGTGGTTCGCCTACGAACACTCCAACGTGGTGCCGGATGCCGTCACTGTCGCCAAGGGCATCGGTGGGGGAGTGCCGATCGGAGCGCTCGTCACCTTCGGCGACACGAGCGACCTGTTCCTCCGCGGCCAGCACGGCTCCACCTTCGGCGGTAACCCGTTCGTCACGGCCACCTCCAATGCGGTGCTGGGTGTCATCGAACGCGACGACCTCGTCGGCAACGCCGCCCGTCGCGGCGAGGAGATCCGTGAGCTCCTCGTCGGCATGGATTCGCCCCTGATCAGTGAAGTGCGTGGCCGCGGGCTGCTGCTGGGCATCGGCCTGAGCGAACCGGTGGCCCTCAAGCTGGCCGCCGCCGCGCTGGTTGAAGGCCTGATCGTGAACGCCGCGAACGAATTCAGCATCCGGATCGCACCGCCACTGATCGTCGGTGATGCCGAGCTGGCCGACTTCGACGAGCGTTTTCGGGCGGCCCTGGCCCGTGTGACCAGTTCGGGTCTCGTGCCCGCCACTAGGTAACCCGCCACGAGATAAGGTGGAGGAATCCCGCATTACACCTCAGAATTCAGCGAAAGTGACCCCGTGACCCGCCATTTCTTGCGCGACGACGACATTTCTCCGGCCGAACAGGCCGAGATCCTCGATCTGGCCCTGGAACTGAAGCGAGACCGATTCTCGGTCCAGCCGCTGGCCGGACCGAAAACTGTCGCCGTGATCTTCGACAAGTCCTCCACCCGCACCCGGGTCTCGTTCGCCGTCGGCATCGCCGACCTCGGCGGCAGCCCGTTGATCATCAGCACCGCGAGCAGCCAGCTCGGCGGCAAGGAAACCGCCGCTGACACTGCCCGGGTGCTCGAGCGTCAGGTCGCCGCGATCGTGTGGCGCACCTACGGCCAGGCCGGACTTGAAGAGATGGCCCTGAACACCACGGTGCCCGTGGTCAATGCGCTCTCCGACGACTTCCACCCCTGCCAGTTGCTCGCGGACCTGCTCACCATCCGGGAGCACCGCGGCGACCTCGCCGGTCAGACCCTGACCTTCCTCGGTGACGGCGCGTGCAACATGGCGCAGTCCTACCTGCTCGCCGGGGCGACTGCCGGCATGCACGTGCGCATCGCCTCGCCGGCCGGGTACACACCCCACCCGCAGGTCGTCGCCGACGCGGAGGCCATCGCCGCCCAGACCGGCGGTTCCGTGGCACTGTTCACCGACCCGGCCGCGGCCGTTGCCGGCGTTGATGTCGTCATCACCGACACCTGGGTGTCGATGGGCAAGGAAGAGGAAAAGGCCATCCGGCTCGGCTCGCTCGGCAGCTACCGCGTCGACGCCGACCTCATGGCCCTGGCCAAACCCGACGCGCACTTCATGCACTGCCTGCCGGCCGACCGTGGTTACGAAGTCACGGCCGACGTCATCGACGGTCCGCAGAGCATCATCTGGGACGAGGCGGAAAACCGCCTGCACGCCCAGAAGGCGCTGCTCGTCTGGCTGCTCGCGCACAACGCGCGCTAACCGCCGGCTCGCACGCACCACCAATAAACTTGAATCACGCAAAACTTATGAAGGAGAACCATGGCTGAGCGGGTTGTACTGGCATATTCCGGGGGCCTTGACACCTCGGTGGGCATCGGCTGGCTGAAGGACGCCACCGGCAAAGAGGTCGTCGCACTGGCTGTCGACGTCGGACAAGAGGGCGAGGACATGGATGTCATCCGACAGCGCGCCCTCGACTGCGGCGCCGTGGAGTCGATCGTCGTCGACGCCAAGGACGAATTCGCCAACGACTACATCGTCCCGGCGCTCAAGGCCAATGCGCTGTACCAGAAGCGGTACCCGCTGGTCTCCGCGATCAGCCGCCCGCTGATCGCCAAGCACCTCGCCGCCACCGCCCGCGCCCTCGGCGCCGACAGTGTCGCGCACGGCTGCACCGGCAAGGGCAACGACCAGGTGCGCTTCGAAGCCGCCGTCACGGCCCTGGCCCCCGAGCTCACCTCGCTCGCTCCGGTGCGCGACTTCGCGCTGACCCGCGACAAAGCCATCGAGTACGCCGCGCTGCACAACCTGCCGATCGCGCAGTCGAAGAAGAGCCCGTACTCCATCGACCAGAACGTCTGGGGTCGCGCCGTCGAGACCGGCTTCCTGGAAGACCCGTGGAACGCGCCGATCGAGGACCTCTACACCTACACGCAGGACCCGTCCATCCCGCGCGAGGCCACCGAGGTCATCATCACCTTCGACCAGGGTGTTCCCGTTGCCGTTGACGGCAAGCCGGTCACCCCGCTCGAGGCCGTTGTGCTGCTGAACAAGCTCGCCGGCGACCAGGGTGTCGGCCGCATCGACATCGTCGAAGACCGTCTCGTGGGCATCAAGAGCCGCGAGGTCTACGAGTCCCCGGCCGGAATCGCCCTGATCACGGCCCACGAAGAGCTCGAGAACGTCACCGTCGAGCGCGACGTCGCCCGCTACAAGCGCGGCGTCGAAGCCAAGTGGAGCGAGCTCGTCTACGACGGCCTCTGGTTCTCCGGCCTGAAGAAGTCGCTGGACGCCTTCATCGACGACACCCAGAAGTACGTCTCCGGCGACATCCGGATGACGCTGCACGCCGGCACCGCTGTCGTCACCGGGCGTCAGAGCAAGCAGAGCCTGTACGACTTCGACCTGGCCACCTACGACACCGGCGACTCGTTCGACCAGTCGATGGCCAAGGGCTTCATCGAGCTGTGGAGCCTGCCGAGCAAGATCGCGGCCCGCCGCGACCAGGCCGCGAAGTAGGTCCCGGCATGACCGGCGACACGAGCATCAACCGTGCGGGTGAGGCGGGCGCCCTCTGGGGCGGCCGCTTCGCCGGCGGACCGTCGCCGGAGTTGGCGCGCTTGAGCAAATCCACCCATTTCGACTGGCAGCTGGCCGGGTACGACATCCGCGGGTCGCGCGCCCACGCGCGTGCCCTGGCCGCTGCCGGATACCTCACCGAGGACGAACTGGCCGGCATGCTCGCCGGCCTGGACAACCTCGATGAGGCCGTCAACGATGGCCGGTTCCAGCCGGCCGCGACCGACGAAGACGTGCACTCGGCGCTGGAGCGCGGGCTGATCGACATCGTCGGCACCGAACTCGGCGGCAAGCTGCGCGCCGGCCGCAGCCGCAACGACCAGGTCGCCACCCTGGTGCGGATGCTGCTGCGCGACCACGCCGCCGTCATCGCCCGGCTCGTCGTTGACCTCATCGACGCCCTCGCCGCGCAGGCCGAGGCGAACGAGACCGCCATCATGCCCGGCCGCACCCACCTGCAGCACGCGCAGCCGGTGCTGCTGGCCCACCACCTCTTCGCGCACTGCTGGCCGCTGGTGCGCGACCTCGAACGGTTCACCGACTGGAACAAGCGGGCGAATTTCTCCCCGTACGGCTCCGGCGCACTGGCCGGCAACACCCTCGGCCTCGACGCGACCCTCATCGCCACCGAACTCGGGTTCGGCGCCGTCGTGGAGAACTCCATCGACGGCACCGCCAGCCGCGACCTGGTGGCCGAATTCGCCTACATCACGGCGCAGATCGGCATCGACCTGTCCCGCCTGGCCGAGGAGATCATCCTCTGGAACACCCGCGAGTTCGGTTTCGTCACCCTGCACGACTCGTATTCCACGGGGTCGTCGATCATGCCGCAGAAGAAGAACCCCGACATCGCCGAGCTCGCGCGCGGCAAGTCCGGTCGTCTGATCGGCAACCTCACCGGGCTGCTCACCACCCTCAAGGGCCTGCCGCTGGCGTACAACCGCGACCTGCAGGAGGACAAGGAGCCGGTTTTCGATTCCATCGAAACCCTCGAGGTGCTCCTGCCCGCGTTCACGGGCATGATCGCCACGATTACCTTCCACACCGAGCGCATGGCCGAGTTGGCGCCGCAGGGCTTCTCGCTGGCCACGGATGTTGCGGAGTGGCTGGTGAAACGGCACGTCAGCTTCCGGGACGCGCACGAGATCACCGGCACCCTGGTGAAGGTCGCCGAGGCCCAGGGCCTCGACCTGCACGAGATCGACGACGCCGGACTCGCGGAGATCTCGCCGTACCTCGTTCCCGAGGTGCGCGAGGTGCTCACCATCCAGGGCTCGGTCAACCGCCGTGACGGCCAGGCCGGCACCGCGCCCGTGCGCGTCGCCGAGCAGCGCGCCGCCCTGGTGGCCCGGGTGCATTCCCTGGCCACGGCGTTGGCTCGCTGAGCGTACCGCTGAGCACCGGCACGCCCCGACGAAAACGCTGCGGATGACCGTCGACCCTGACCTGTTCGCCCGGGGCGCGGTCGACGTGGCTCCGCTGCTGCTGGGCGGCCTGCTCCGGCACGGCGACACCGTGCTGCGCATCACCGAGGTGGAGGCGTACCTGGCCGGAACGGACCCCGGCTCGCACGCCTTCCGTCGGCGCACCGATCGAAACACCACCATGTTCGGGCCGCCGGGTCACCTGTACGCGTACTTCAGCTACGGCATGCACGTGTGCGCCAACATCGTCTGCTCTCCCAAGGGCGAGGCGTCGGCGGTGCTGCTGCGGGCTGGCGAGATCGTGGCGGGCCACGAGTCGGCTCGCGCCCGTCGCGGTCCGACGGTGGCTGTGCGGGACCTGGCGCGCGGCCCGGCCCGCCTCACCCAGGCGCTGGGTATCGGGCTGCACCAGGACGGTGCCGACCTCGGCGCCGAACCGTTCGAGCTGAGCCTGGCCGAGGCGGCTCCGGCGATGCAGACCGGCCCGCGGACCGGAGTGAGCGGCCCCGGCGGCGGCACCGAGTACGCCTGGCGGTTCTGGATTCCGGGGGACCGGACGGTGTCCGCGTACCGACGGCATCCGCACGCACTCCAATGATTCTCATACCTACCGGCCAGTTACTCTGGCTATCCCCAGAAAAGCGACACAGAAGGAAGCATCAATGCCCACACGTACCGCCCGCACAGCCTGGACCGGAACTCTCGACGACGGCGCAGGCCAGGTCGAACTGACGAGCTCGCAGCTCGGCACCCACGACGTGTCGTTCCCCCGGCGCGCCGCTGACGACGCCAATGGGATCACCAGCCCTGAGGAACTGCTCGGCGCCGCCCACTCCGCCTGCTACTCCATGCAGCTCTCCGCCGAACTGGCCGCCAGTGGCGGAACCATCGAGGCCCTGGACGTCTCCGCGGATGTCACCCTCGGTGCCGACCCCGCCGGTGGCTTTCGCCTCACCGGCATCCACCTCACCGTCTCCGGTGAGGTTTCCGGCATCGACAGTGAGACCTTCCTCGCCGCGGCGCAGGCCGCGAAGGAGAACTGCCCGGTCAGCAAGGCGCTCACCGGCGTGGAGATCACCCTCGACGCGGTGCTCGAAGACTAAGCACCCCGCAACCAACAAGCCCGGCCCGCAGGATGATCCTGCGGGCCGGGCTTGTTTTCATGTGTGCGGGCGGCCGCAGCCGGCGTCAGGACTGCGCGAGGCTCACAAGGATGGCGCAGGCGCACGCCCAGATGAGGCTGGCGAATGTACCGATGATGAACCGTTCGCGCGCCTCAGAGGATGCCAGCTCGGTGAAACGGCCGACGCCCTTGATCGCGACGACAACGGCGAGGGCCTCGGGAAAGCCCGCCAGGATCGCGCCGGCGACGGCCAAACGCTCCAGGATGCCGATGGTGAGACCGCCGCGCAGCACCTCGTGCACCGCAGTCGACGGGACCGCATCGCCGACGGATGCCGTGTCGGCGGCGGGGGAGGACTCGGTGCCGACGAGGATGCCGCCGTGGCTGCCGGGCGCCACCGAGTTCTTCGTGGCCAGCTGCAGGGCCAGTACGGCGGCCGGACCGCCGCCGATCACGGCCAACGCCAGCGCGGCCAGGCCGATGACCACCCCGAAGACCACCGGCGCCTCCCCGAGGGGGAGGGCGGCGAGCAGCAGGGCCCCGCCTAACGCCCCGGCCGACGCGATCGCGAACGGCTGCTTTCCCAGCCGGAAGGCGAGGACGGCCAGGATCAACGAGGCCATTGTGACCAGGAGCAGGAGCACCCAGTACAGGTACTGCACGACGTCGAGGGAAGTCAGGGCATTCATCGGCGGAGGCCATCCATTTCGCTGGTGTCGCTGTCGTGGGTGTCGCTGTCGTGGGTGTCGTTGTCGACGGTGTCACTGTCAAGATTGTCTAGCAGCCTAACCAGTGCCGGGTGCGCGGCGCGCTCCACCTTCCACTGCGCGCTTTTCACTCGCTGGCTCACCGCGGCCGTGGAGATGCCGAGCCTGCGGGCGATGTCGGTCTGCGCGAGCCCGTTCTCGAGCAGGTCCACCGCCTCCCACCCCTCACCGCTGCGGCGCTGGCGCAGCAGGAGCAGCATCGTCACGAGTGCCTCCACTTCCGTGGCTGTCGAAGTTCCGGGCCGGTCCGCGGCGGGCGGGGTGTCCAGCGCGAAGCGGGCCTCGGCCCGTTTGGCCCGGGTCACCGCGGCCCTGGCGGCGATGAACGCGTCACCCGTGGCCTGCCGGGTGGTGGCCGGCAGCGGGGTACGCACCGGGCCGACGCCCACCCCGACGCTCCAGAATCCGGTGCGGTGCAGATCGAGCAAAATAGCGAACGCGTCGGCGGCCGTGCCGACGAGGAGCTGGATCTCGTCGCCGGAGGTCTGGTCGGGGGGCAGCGTGAAAGCCTCGGCGTGGCGCTGCACCAACTCGGCGATCATGTCGCTGGCGCGATCACGATCATGGCGGCTGTCGATTTGATCGGCGGTAATCACAAACATGGGTTAAGCCTCCGTCCTAATCACAGCCTAATCAAGCTTCAAGCATTAATCCAGCTGTATTTAGCTTCAGGGCTTGATATCCGGCCCGTGTCGGAGGCTGAATCCCGAGAACCCGGCCGCCTGCGCTGGTAATCTGGCTTCGTGTCAGACCCCAGCATCCTTGCTCAGCAAGCCAACGATCCCACCTTCGCCGACGTCTGGGAGGAAATCTCCTGGCGTGGCCTGGTCCACGTTTCCACCGATGAGTCGGCGCTGCGCGCCCTGCTCGCCGGAGACCCGATCACGTACTACTGCGGCTTCGACCCCACCGCGGCCAGCCTGCACCTCGGCAACCTGGTTCAACTCCTGCTGATGCGTCGGCTGCAGCTAGCCGGCCACCGGCCGCTCGGCCTCGTCGGCGGTTCCACCGGGCTCATCGGCGACCCGCGCCCCACGGCGGAGCGCACGCTGAACACTCCGGAGGTCGTCAACGAGTGGGTCGGCTACCTGCAGGCTCAGGTCACCCGCTTCCTCAGCGCCGAGGGCGACAACGCCGTCACCCTGGTGAACAACCTCGACTGGACGGCGCCGCTGTCGGCGATCGACTTCCTGCGCGACATCGGCAAGTACTACCGGGTGGGCACCATGCTCAAGAAGGATGCGGTGAGCGCCCGGCTCAATTCCGACGCGGGCATCAGCTACACCGAGTTCAGCTACCAGGTGCTGCAGGGCATGGACTTCCTCGAGCTCTACCGCAGCCACGGCTGTGTGCTGCAGACCGGGGGCAGCGACCAGTGGGGCAACCTCACCAGCGGCACCGACCTCATCCACCGAGCGGAGGGCACGAGCGTGCACGCGATCGGCACCCCGCTGATCACGAACACCGACGGAACCAAGTTCGGCAAGAGCGAGGGGAACGCGGTATGGCTGGATCCCACTCTCACGAGCCCGTACGCGATGTACCAGTTCTGGCTGAACACCGACGACGCCGACGTCATCGCCCGGCTCAAGATCTTCACGTTCCTCACTCGCGTGCAGATCGATGCGCTCGAGGAGCTGGTGGACACCGAGCCGTTCAAGCGCGAAGCCCAGCGCACCCTCGCCTACGAGGTGACCAGCCTGGTGCACGGTGTCTCGGCGACGGATGCGGCCATTCGGGCCACGCAGGCCCTCTTCGGTCAGGGCGAGCTCGCCGATCTTGATGCCGAAACCCTCGAGTCGGCGCTTCGGGCGCTGCCGAACACCACGACGTTCCCGCAGGCGCAGGTAATGCAGCTACTCGTGGACACCGGACTGACCAAGAGCCTGGGTGAAGCCCGCCGCGCGATCGGCCAGGGCGGCGTTTACCTGAACAACGTGAAGGTCACCGATGAGACGGCCACCGTTGAGGGATCGGTCCTGCCCGGGGGAGTGGCCGTGCTCCGTCGTGGCAAGAAGACCCTCGCCGGCGTTTTCGTCGAATAGGCCCCGCCCGCTCGCTGTGTGACCGGCAGGTTACGGGCGCATTGCGGGCGGGTGTCTATCTGCGACACGCCCGGGATGCTCCCGGGATTGCGGGGCATTCGGAACCCGCGTAATGTCATCTCTTGTCACCCCACAGGTGCGGAAAGCCGAAGAGCTTCCCGGCCTCAAGCGGGACCACTTCCAAGTGTTGGCAGCGAATTCATTCGAACTGCCGGACTTGACGGAAACAGAACAACATCGAAGTGCCTCAGTGCAAAGGTCAATTGACCGGCGGCTNATGCCAAAAACCTCGGTCGTAGGGTCCCTTTCTAGGGGATACCGCGAAAGAGATTCCTTTGGAAAACATTTAAACAACAAAGCAAGTCAGTAATGATTTGTTCTGTCAGTTTCAAACTTGCTGATTGTTCGCCTATTCCGGTGGCTTTCGGCACTAGATGTGCCCATCACTTCGGTGGTGAGGCTATTAAACATTTACGGAGAGTTTGATCCTGGCTCAGGACGAACGCTGGCGGCGTGCTTAACACATGCAAGTCGAACGGTGAAGAGGAGCTTGCTCCTTGGATCAGTGGCGAACGGGTGAGTAACACGTGAGTAACCTGCCCTTGACTCTGGGATAAGCACTGGAAACGGTGTCTAATACCGGATACGAACTTCAGCCG